>JBCCIR010000103.1:0-19049 GCA_039028175.1 Verrucomicrobiota bacterium | reverse complement strand
CCCAATCCCACCCCTTCGCCCAGCGTATCTATCAAAATTCCTAATTCCTAATTATTAATTCCTAATTGGCCCTTCCCGCCCCCAAATGCCCGATCCCTCTCTCACACAAACCGATCCCGCCCCCGAATCGCCTCCTCTTCGCCAACAAAACCTAACGTATCTCCTCGCCGCCGCTCTCTCCGCCTTCCTCACCGGTGCCGCCCTCATCATCCTCGGCCTCGTCTGGCTCCGAAACTTCCACACCCTCGTCGGCCACGAAATCTATTCCACCAATACCGCCCTCATCGTTGTCCTCCTCGCCTTCGGCCTCGGCGCTTCCCTCGCCGCCTCGCGACCCCTCAAAAAAAATCGGCACCCCTTCCACCTCGCCACACGCCTCCTCGGCGGCCTCGCCGCTTGGGCCCTCATCGCTCCCCTCCTCTTCAAATTCCTCGCCGCCACCATCGCCGCTCTCCCCGGCTTCGGCAGCGCCGCATCCCTCCCCGAGGTCTCCGCCCTCACCCGCACCCTCGCCGCCCTCCTCGTCTTCGCCCCTCCATCCCTCCTCGCCGGCGCTCTCATCCCCACCCTCATCCCATCCGCTTCCCGAAACCCGCAGTCCCCCACGCCCTCTCTTCCCATCCGCATCAGCCTCATCCTCGGCCTCACCCTCCTCGGCGCCGGGACCGGCACCGCCCTCGGCGGCCTCACCCTCCTCCCATCGCTCGGCTTCGCCAAAACCAGCTTCTTCGCCATCATCCCCCTCCTCGGCTGCGCCATCCTCTCCCTCGGCTTCGCCTTCGCCGCCAAGTCCCAACAAAACTCCACCACCAAAACCAACCCCACTCCCCCCACCGATAACAAGAACTCCCAACTCCCACGCGCCGCCAATACCTCCCGCTGCCTACTCCTCACCGCCGCCGCCGGCGCCATCACATTCTTCCTCCTCACCCACTGGCTCCGCATCCTCCCCCTCCTCCTCGGCGATAACACCTACACCCCCGTCATCGGCCTCTCCGTGTTCTTCCTCGCCACCGGCGCCGGCGCCGCCCTCATCGGATGGCTCCCCACCCTCGATCGCTCCGGCTCCCTCGCCGGCTCCCTCATCTCTATCGCCTTCCTCGTCGCCGGCGTCGGAGTCATCACATCCATCTACCAACTCGGTCACTACCCCGAATGGATCATCCGACAGCTCGCCTCCGAAACCGCTCCCACACCCGAAAAAATCTGGTCAAAAATCGTGAACGCCGACTTCCGGGTCGCCGCCAAAACCTTCGCCCTCCCCGCCCTCTGCCTCGGCGCCATCATCCCCCTCGCCGCCGCCGTCCTCCACCACATCCAATTAACCGACCCCGAGAAATCATCCGCCCCCGCCGCCACCACCATCGCACGCACGCTCCTCGCCGCCACGATCGGTGCCGCCGTCGGCGCCCTCGCCGGCGGCCTCTTCTCCCTCCCACGTATCGGCCTCCACCTCGGCTTCTTCCTCGCCGGCTCCATCGCCATCATCTCCGCCATCGGCGCCGTGGTCTCCCTCACAAAAAATTCCCAACTTCGCCTCGCCATCCCCCTCCTCACGATCTTCCTCTTCCTCGTCTGGTATCTCTTCCGAGAACCATGGGAACGAAAAGATTTCGCCTTCGGCTCCTGGATCTACAACAGCCAACAACCCGCCTTCGCCGACGACCGATACCGCGAAACCCTCGCCACCTCGGAACTCCTCCTCTTCCTCGAAGGCGCCACCGAAAACGTCGCCGCCCTCCACGCCCACGATAATACCCTCTACTACCTCACCAACGGCACCCTCGCCGCCTCCTCCACTCCCCTCGACCTCATCACCAATCGCCTCCTCGGTCACCTCGGCATGCTCCTCCACCCCGGCACCCCAAAACGCGTCCTCAATATCGGACTCGATTCCGGCGTCACCGCCGGCGCCATCTCCGTCCACCCCGACCTTGAACAACTCCACGCCACCGCCGTCGAACCCGCCACCGCCCTGGTCACGGAAAAATTCCAAAGCGTAAACCACAACGTCCTCGCCAACGAAAAATTCCAACTCGCCGGTAGCGATGGCCGCGCTTCCCTCGCCGCCACTTCAAAAATGCCCTTCGACCTCATCACGGTCGCCCCCGTCCATCCCACCCGCCCCATCGCATCCAATTACCTCACCGCCGATTTCTTCCGCCTCGCCAAAAGCCGCCTCGCCGAAAACGGTCTCGTCTGCCAAGCCGTCCCCACCGGCAGCCTCGACCCCAACGACCATATCGCTCTCGTGGCCACTTTCGTCGATACCTTCCCCAACTCCCTGGCCTTCACCACCGGCAACGACCTCATCCTCGTCGGCTTCCGCGACGACCTCACCATCAACCTCGATCAAACCAAACAACGCCTCCGACATATCGACGTCGCCTCCTCCCTCAACGAAGTCGGCTTCACCAACCCCGCCCACCTCTGGGGAACCCTCATCGCCGACTTCACCCGCCAGGAACCCGGCACCCCCGATCCCGCCCATACCGACAACGCTTCCTTCATCGAATTCAATTCCCCAAAAATCGCCTTCACCAACACCGGCGTCGCCAATCGCCAACTCCAACTCAAACTCCTCGCCGGCCACGGCAACGCTTCCTCCGCATTGATCGACGCCTTCTCAAAACCCGAACAGGACGAAATCCGAAACCAGCAAGGCGCCCTCGCCAATACCCTCCACGCCCGCGTCCTCCTCGACAAAAACGATTTCAACGGCGCCCTCGAATCCATCGAGAAAGCGCTCGCCATGGCGCCACGCAATCCCATCGTCCTCCAGATTGCCGGTGACATCTTCCGCAAAGCCGGCACAACCGCCCTCTCTCGCGGCGAACAAACAAACGCCACCACCTACTTCGAAAAAGCATACCAGGTCCAGCCACACCACTTCCAAAACCTCCGCCTCCTCACCATCGCCTACCTCCGCTCCGGCGATCACGAAAAAGCCGCCCCCCTCCTCCTCCAGGGCCGCGAACGCTTCCCTGAATCCCCACACTTCTACTCCCTCTCGGGATCCTATTACCTCGAACTCGGCGAACTCGAGCGCTCCCTCGCCTTCCACGCCCTCGCCGTCTCCAAAGCCCCCGAACTCGACTCCCTCTGGACCCAATACCTCCTTGCCGCCCGCGCCACCGGCAGCGAAGACATCCTCAATAAAATCAAACAAGAACGCCTGGAGTACTTGGAATAAAGGTGTGGCCGGTGAAGCGAGAAGATTTCGTTTCCCGCTAGGCGCAGTGAGGGAGCAGATGAACATCTGTGACTGAGCTGGGACAACGCGGGAAGCGGAATATTCCGCTTTTCTGCCACGGCCGGCGAAGCCGCTGATCACATCTCTAAAATCAGCCTCACCGGCGACAGATTTGTTTCAAGTGCTCCAAAATACCAAGGCAACTAAGCCGAAACACTCCCTCTTCACCCCCCGTTTCCTACCCACGACCATGAAATCAAACCACCTCTTCTTCTACTTCTCCTTCTTCCTCTTCCTCTCATCCGGTTTTCCCCTCCTCGCTGCCCAGGAAGACGCGCCGCGTTCCCCGAATGTCATCGTCATCATGTGCGACGACATGGGCTGGTCCGATATCGCCCCTTACGGCGGCGAAATCGATACCCCCAACCTCGATCGCCTCGCCGAAAATGGCCTCCGCTTCACCCAATTCTACAACACCGGCCGCTGCTGCCCCACCCGCGCCTCCCTCATGACCGGCCTCTACCCACACCAGGCCGGCATCGGCCACATGATGAACGACAAAGGTCACGACGGCTATCGCGGCGACCTCAATCGCACCTCTGTCACCATCCCCGAAGTTCTCAAAACCGCCGGATACGCCACCTAC
This sequence comes from Verrucomicrobiota bacterium, assembly GCA_039028175.1. Taxonomy (GTDB): domain Bacteria; phylum Verrucomicrobiota; class Verrucomicrobiia; order Verrucomicrobiales; family DEV007; genus JBCDBW01. Next base: position 15,210 of record JBCCIR010000103.1, on the reverse strand, counting down.
ATGTCCGGGAAATGGCACGTCACCAAACACACCAAACCCCAAGGCCCCAAAGACAACTGGCCCCGCCAACGCGGTTACGACCGCTTCATGGGCACCATCCACGGCGCCGGCTCCTTCTTCGATCCCAATTCCCTCACCCTCGACAATACCCAGGTCCCCCCCTCCGCCATCGTCGGGGACGAAACATTCTACTACACCGACGTCATCAACGACTTCGCCGCCGACTGCATCCGCGACCATCACGACACCGCGCCCGAACAACCGTTCTTCCTTTACGTGGCCCACACCGCCCCCCACTGGCCCATGCATGCCCTCCCCCAAGACATCGCCAAATACAAAGGCAAATACGACAAGGGATGGGACGCCATGCGCAAAGCACGTCACAAACGACAACTCGAAATGGGCCTCGTCGATCCCAAATGGCCCATGTCACCCCGCGACGAAAAAGCGCCCGCATGGAAAGACGCCGAGCGCAAAGAATGGGAAATCTCCCGCATGGAAGTCTTCGCCGCCATGGTCGATAACGTCGACCAAGGCATCGGCCGCATCATCGACGCCCTCGAAGCCACCGATCAGTTCGATGATACGCTCATCTTCTTCCTCGCAGACAACGGAGGCTGCGCCGAACTATACGGCGCCCGCCCCGGCTCCGAACCCACACCGCCCCAACAGCTCGAGCCCATGGCCCCCGGGGAGCTCCAGTTCGACATGACCCCGCACAAAACCCGCGACGGCAAAATCGTCCGTGAAGGCGTCGGTGTCATCCCCGGGCCCGCCGACACCGCCCTCGGATACGGCCTCGGTTGGGCCAACGCCTCAAACACCCCCTTCCGCGAATACAAACACTGGGTCCACGAAGGCGGCATCGCCACCCCGCTCATCGCTCACTGGCCCAACGGCATCGCCGCCGATCGCAATGGCAAACTCGACGACACCCCCGCTCACCTCATCGACATTATGGCCACCTGCGTCGACCTCGCCGACGCCAAATACCCTCGCGTCTTCCACGAAGAGAAAAAACAAATCCAACCCATGGAAGGCCTCTCCCTCGCGCCCGCCTTCAAGAATCAATCCAAACAAATCACCGATAATCGTGAAGCGCTCTACTGGGAACACGAAGGCAACCGCGCCATCCGCATCGGCGATATGAAACTCGTCGCCAAGGGCCGGAACGGACCCTGGGAACTATACGACCTCTCCAAGGACCGCACCGAACTCAACAACCTCGCCGAAGAAATGCCCGAAAAAGTCGAGCAAATGGCCGCCCAATGGACCAACTACGCCACCCGCACCAACGTCCTCCCCTGGCCCGGCACCGGCAAAAAGAAGTAACCCCCTATTCCCCTCTTTGGAGGGTCGCGCTCCCGCGCGACCGCACCCACGACGCTCCCCCCACCCAAAACAGGTAGGGACGATCCTCCGAACATCCTTGCGGAGCGAGCGCTTCCCTCTCGAGCTCTCTTAATTCCTCCCCATCAACCACCTCACCCCCTCCACCCATCCGCCCCGGTCCTTGGTAACAATCTTCTGATGTCCTAACCCGCCAAACTCCAGAAACCGCTTCTCCCCCGGCACCGCATCAAAAACCCGCCGCCCCTCCTCGATACGCGCCCGCATGTCCTCACTTCCATGCATGAACAGTATCGGACAACGCACCGCCTCCGCATAAACCACCGGCTTATGCGAGAACGAATCAAACCCCAGCTGCTTCCCGCCCCAAAACATCATCAACTGAGCAGCAGGAAACGAAGGAAGCCCCATCACTTCAAACCGGTTGCTCACCGTCTCAACAATGTCATCGAACACACTTTCGATCACGATCCCGTTGGGTTGAACACCACAATCGTACACCGCCCTCAAAACCGCCGCCCCACCCATCGATTGCCCGAACAAAACATGTCGCCTGTAAGGCAACGTCTCCTTCACGAACCGCAAAGCATGTGCCACGTCCTCACCCTCAACAAATCCAACACTCGTATAAGACTCCGAAGAACTTCCCGATCCCCGAAAATCAACAAGAACAGTCGCATATCCAAGATCACGTAATACTTTCGCTTCCTCCAACAACGTCGACTTGTCACCCCGATATCCATGAAACATCAGCACGACACTCTCCGCGGCCCGCGACGGAATATGCCAGTATCCAAGCTCAATCCCGTTGTCGCACTCGATTCGACCACTCTCGTATTCCAAATCCCAATCGAGCGGAGTCGTCGCCCCTTCCGGCCGCGGAATGTTAACTCCGCTAACCAACACTCGCACCTTTTCACTAAGCGATAACTTCTCCGGCCGCTCCGTCACCTCCCCCCCGTCCGTAAACCAAAGCATCGACCGCGCATGATTAAACGCCAAAATGTTCACACCCGCGATCGCCCCCACACCCATCAAAACCAACGTAACAACGATCCTTTTAAGCCTACGCCACATCATAATACCTCTGCTAAGACCGCCAAATCGCCCACCTTACTCAAAAAAACCATGTCCCCCCGAAATCCGCTCCCCAATAACCAAAACTGTTAATTACCAATTGTTAATTTCCGCCTCCCCCCACATTTTCACAAAACCATCACAATTTCTTCAACCTCCCGTCACTTCCCCTGTCTAACCTATCGACATGCCCGATAGAAAACCGCCTCTCTCCCTCCCTCGCCGCCTCGCCCACTTCGCCATCCGCACCACCGCCGCCCTCACCCTCCTCACGCTCGCCCTCGTCGCCTGGATCACCCACCGCGCCTCCTCTTCCATCATCATTCCCATCCGGCGCACCACCACGGAATGGCACCAGGACTTCCTCAATCACCCCGCCAAACACTCCCTCGAACTGCATCCCTTCTCCGCCACCAGCCCGGACGGCACCACCCTCGAAGCTTTCTTCATCCGCGCCTCCGACCACCCAGGCCACGGCGAACGATACCAACGCATCCGGCAACTCCTCGCTAACAAAATCTCCCCCGCGCCCAACCGCGGCACCGTCCTCTGGCTCCACGGAAAAAACAGCATCAAGGAAAACGCCTTCCCCATCGCCGAACGCTTCGTTGCCGCCGGATTCAACTTTATCTGCTACGACGCCCGCGCTCACGGCCAAAGCACCGGCAAATACATCACCTACGGCCCACGCGAGGCCGACGACGTGACGACGATCCTCGACGCCGCCGAAGAAAAATTCGATCGCACCCAACTCGCCCCCTACGCCGCCTTCGGAAATTCACTGGGAGGCGCCGTCATCCTCCAATCCCTCGCCCGCGAACCCCGCCTCCGCGCCGGCGTCACGGTCTCCGCGTTCGCCGACCTCAATCAACTCATCAAAGAACACACCAATCGAAAATTCCCCGTCCCCGTCGGCCCCCTTCGCAACGTCGTCCTGAAGTACGCCGCTTGGCGCGCCGGATTCAACCCCTACTTCGCCAGCCCCGTCACCCACGCCCAAACCATCGAGGTCCCCGTCATGATCGTCCACGGCCAAAACGACCGCCTCATCCCACCACACCACGCCCAACAGATCTACGACGCCATCCCCCACCAGAACAAATCTCACCGCCTCATCCCCACCGCCAATCACCGCTCCGTCCTCTCCACCGGCGGCGACCCCCTCTATGCCGACATCATCCAATTCATCCAATCCGCCCTCACATCCCCTCAGCTAACCGCCCACAACTGATTCCTAAATGTAAATTGTAAACACTCTGACCCCCACCATCTCCACGACTCACACCGTTCTCGTCCCTTGGACGCTCAGGCGCCACGAAGCGGTGGCGGCCCGTTCGAAGATTTGCCTTCCCTCATCACCTTCGCCGCAATCAGCATCACAAACCAGAATACCAACACAAACGCACCCAGGTAGAACGGAAAAAAGATCAGCCCCAACGCCGCCGTCGATGAAGTCGACATCACGAATACCTCGTAAAAGAGATACAGATTTAGCGCGAACACGATGACGCCAAAACCGGCCAACACCCGGGGCCACCTCGTCCGTCCTTGTAAAATCGCCACCAAAAGGTACGGACCGGCCGACCACGCTGCCAAGCCGATACAAAAAGCGATACGCATCAACGCATCCACAAGATAGCCTCCGGTCCCCAACTCCTCGACAAGGGTCGCCGTCTCTTTAATCAACCCCTGCGCTCCCACGCCCATCACGATCAGCCCGATCACCAAGCCTGGAAGCACCGCGACCCAACGGTATTCGGCCGAAACCCACAATCGAATTCGCTGCACAATCTTCATCTTCTCCCCCCTAGACCCGTCACGCCCGTATTCTGCCTTACCAAACCCCAACCTCCAAATCGATAAGATCATTGAATCCATCGATTTTCCCAATCAGCCCCCAACACCCCCTCCCTTCCGCCAATGCATCGCGCCTACTAATTCCCAATTCCCAATTCCCAATTCCTAATTGTTAATTGTTAATTGTTAATTGTTAATTGTCAGCACCCTGACTACCACCGCCACCAACACAATCACCGCCCCCCACAGCTCCCGCTTCCCAAACCGCTCCGCCCCACGCCGATACCGCACAAATTCCAACAACCGCCCCGTCGGACAGCCATACCGGCAATACCCCATCGGAACAAAAATCGCCAACACCACGCTCACCACAAAAACCGTCACCGTCGCCCAACCCGCCGCCCGCCACACATAGGCGTCAAACGGCTCAATCCCCGCCACATCAAATCCCAACCCCAACATACCCACTAACAAAACCCACCCCAACAACACCGCTGGCACGGCCACCAACACCCGGTCCCATGCGGCCGGCACCGTCACCCGCCGCGAGCGCGGCACCACCCGCATAATCAACTGCTGCAGGGCCCCGTGCGGACACACATGATGACAATACACCTGCCGCCCAGTTGCCGCCGGTAACAAGAACGCCGCCCCCACCAATAATACCAACCCCGGACTCACCGCCCACGCCACCCCGCTCTCCGCCCACCCCAATAACAAGGCCTGCGCCACCATGTCCCCACTGATAAACCCCACATACACGATCAAAAACAACTGATACGCCAACCGCACCCCGCGCACCCGCCGCAATCCCGTAAACGCCATCAACACCGATAACCCCACCACCACCAAAATCCCCACCTCGCGCGCACTCACCCGAATCGATACCCCCCCACGCTCCAACCCCTCGGCCTCCTCCTCGCCCAACTCCCGCATCGTCATCCACACCGACTCCCCCAAAGCCCAGCTCGTCATCGTCGCCCCGCTCACCCCATCGATCCCCAACGCCTCATACTCATCCACATCAAACCCCGCCACCTCCCGCTCCTTCCACTTGTCAAAATACCGCCGGTCAAACTCGATATCTTCCACATACCGCCCGTTGTCGTAACTCTTCCGAATCCGCACGCCGACAAGCTTCTCCATCCCCGCATCCAACCCCACCAACACATCCGTCGGCCCCTGATACCCCCGCACCCGATCCGCCAAATGCCCCGTCCGCACAACATGCCCCAACACCTCGCCCCCCTCGCCCCCCTCGCCCCCCTCGCCTTCCACCCGATACACCCGCGGTCGCTCCCGCACTTCCACCAAAGTCTCCCCCTCCGGAAAAAATACCCGCGCCTCTTCGATCGTGATCCCCTCCGGAAACCGCAGGTTCGGCCGCTCACCACGCAATCGATACGTCACCCCCTCCCGGATCGCCAAACTCGTCAGGGTCGCCCCGCTCACCCCGTCCAAATCCGCCATCCCCGCAATCTCATCCCACGTCCGGCCTTCATACACCGCCAGAAAATCCTCATCTTCCAACACTTCTTCCAAGTGATCCGGCGTATCCCCGCTCTCCAACACCCGCACCCCCACACACTTACCCTCCTCATCAAACACCAACAACACGGTCGTCGGCCCCGAATACCCCACAATCCAATCACTCTCCGGCGAGGTCACCACCGCCATCCCCGTCACCTCCCCCTCCGCATCCAACACCACCCGTCCCCCACCCCCATCCGCCATCGCCCCACTCATCGCCATCGCCCCCGGCAACCACTCCCGCACATCCTCCACGGTCACCACAGGATCCACCCGCTGCCCCCGCATCCACTCATGCTGCGCCCGCACCAATAACACCAACACCAACACCACCCCCAGGCGGTATCCCTGCACCAATCGCTCGCGCCAAACGCGCCGTTCCATAAAAAACTATTCCACCGCGAGCACCTGCACCGCGTCCACATGAATCGACCCGTCCGCCCCGTCATTCGAATAAACCACCGCCGCCGGCTGCGCCCCCTCAAATTCAAATACCCCCAAGGAATAAAACCCCTTCTCCAAAGGCGGCTTCTCCCGCTGATTCAACCGAAATTCCGTCTCTCCATCACCCGTCGCCCCCTCCACCTTCACCAAGGTCTTGCTCGAACGATTCTCATGCGGCTGCCACGCCACCCGCACGTCATAACGACCCGTCGCCGGCGGCGTAAATTCAAACCGCGCCTCTGCTTCCCCCTTCGTCGGCGCATACGAATAAAACCGCCCAATATACCCTTTCAACCCCTGCCCCTGCTTCCAGTTCCCCTTCATCTCCGCCTTCGAATCATCCACGACAATCCCCTTCAAAGAGCTCGCCGGTGTATACCCAAACTCAATCGGCGCCATCGGCGTCAAGTTCGTGTCCTCAAAAAACACTTCGTCACCCGGATCCCAACGCATCCGCCCCGGCAATTCCAACAACGCCACCATCTCATCCCAATACGATTCGTAAACATCCCGCGGCAAACAACCGTTCCGCTTGCAAATCGCCGCCGCTTTCCCAACGACCACCCCCATCATCCCGCAGGTCTTCATGACCCGCACCGTCCCCAATGCCTCATGCGTCACACTGATGTTCCGACCCGCCGTAAACAAATTCTCAATGTTCCGCGAATAAAAACACCGATACGGCACCGGATACCCAATCTTCTTGTCCACCGCCCGATTGTGCACCGCCACGGAAATAAACGGATTGTCCGCAAAGTCCCCGATAAATTCCTCTTTCGGATAGTGCAAATCAACCGACCACGTCGTCAGGACACAACCGTCCTTGAACTCCTTCTTCTCCACAATGTCCTCCTCCGTCAAAATCACATCCCCCAAAATCTGCTGCGTCTCCCGCGTCCCCCCCACATACGCCAGCCACACCAAGCGCGCATTCGCATGCCCCTTCTCCAAGGGATCGTAATCCGCATACGCCCCGCCGTTCTTCATGGCATTCCACGCCCCATACGATGCCTTCAAATTCCAATCCCGTATCAACTCCAAATCATCCAAAGGATGCTTGTCATACCCGCTCTCCCAAAACCACTCCGCATGAAATCGTCGGGGATACGGAAAGCCCTCTTCCGTCAACTCCAGGGCCCAGGGCGTCTCCGGAAATGCCTGCACTTCCTCCGTGTTCTCCCACATCCACATGTTGCTCATCCCCATCCGGCCCCCCTCTTCCATGTTCATGTCCGCCCCCGCCCACATCCCAATAAAACCATGCCCCGTCCCATCCACGAAAAACGGCGCCGCAAACCGACGCACCTTCCCCGTCCGCGTCTCCAAAACCTTCACCGCCTCAATCCGCGTGTCACTCTCCATCTCCACCCCATAGGCATGATGCCCCAAAAAGAGACTGATGTTCTCCTCATTGCGAACAATCTGCTCCTTCTTGTCGTCTTCCCATTCCTCAAACGGCGCCGGCGACGCCGAAGCCGTGTCCTCCAATTCCCGAATAATGTCCCCCACCGGATACAATCCCTCCGGCGTGTTCCCCTTCGCCCACACCCGCACTTCCGAACTCCCGTTCCCACCCAACACATCCCGATTCTGAATCAACGCCACTTTCAATCCCATCCGCGCTCCCGAGATCGCCGCTCCCATCCCCGAATACCCACCTCCGACGACCACCAAATCAAAATCCCCCATGTCCTCCACTTCGTCGCCATATCCCAACATCTCCCGCCGCCACGACGCCATCGGTTCACTCGTGTTGTCCGGCACGAAGTCCGGATCACTCGAAAACAAAATCGCATCACAGCGCCCATCAAACCCCGTCAAATCCCGCAACCGCAATTCCACCTCGCCCTCTCCAACTTCCACGGTCCCCCCGTCTTCCCATCCCCACTCCGCACGCTCCGTCCCAAACTCTTTCCCCAAAGCCTCCCCGTCCACCACCACCTCAAACCGCCCCGGCGATTCCTCGCGCCCCCAATGCCGCGTCCAATCCTTCGTCCGCACCCATACCCGATACTCCCCCGGCTCCGCAAACTCGACGGTCGTCACCGCATCCTCCACCGGCTCCCCCATCCCATGCGCCAACAAATACGGCGACCCCATGATCTCAATAAACTGCGTGTCCAGCTTCCACCCCCCATGCTCCCCAAAACTCTCCGCCTCCACCAATACTTCCGCCCCACGCACGACCGCCAAGGCCTGCACCAATACGATAATTCCAATAGCTAACTGTCTCATCCTAAAAAACATGGTCCCATTAAACTCTACTCCAAGCCCAACTCTTTCTCCCACCACTGCAAATAATACTCCGGCGTCACATCGTCCGATAACCCCCGCTTCTCCATCCTCTTTCGTAAATCATTGGCTTTCCCCCGCTTCAACTCCCGCATAAACCGCTCATCCCCCTCCACTTCCCCACCCCGATCCCCCGTCTCCTTCTCCCAAGCCGCCAACAACCCCCGCATCTCCTCCAATACCTCGTCGTGATCCGGATACCCCGCCAAATTCTGCATCTCATGCGGATCCACCCGTAAATCATACAATTCCTCCGCCGGCCGATGACTCCGCATCCGAAACCGTAAAGTCGGCTCCAATTCCCCCCGCGCCTCCAATACCTCCATCAAGGTCCACACCGGATACGCCCCCTTCTTATACCCGCTCAAAACCATATACGGGTTCTCCGGCATGTAATTCTTGATGTATTTATAGCGCGGCGTCCGCACCGCCCGAATCCGGTCCACCGCATCCCCACAACGATCACGCGCCGCATACACCACTTGCCGCCCAATCCAATTCTCCTCCAAAAAATTCTCCCCCTGCATCAAATCCGGCACCTCGATCCCCGCCGCTTCCAAACTCGTCGGCGCCACATCAATCAAACTCACCAACCCCTTCCGCACATCCCCCGCGGGCAACACCCCCGGCCACCGCACAATCAACGGCGTCCGCAATCCCCCCTCATACAACCACTGCTTGTCCCACAAATGCGGCCGCCCATGATCCCCAAAAAAGAACACGACCGTATTCTCCGCCAACCCTTCCGCCTCCAACCGATCCAATATCACCCCCACCCGCTCGTCACACACCTGCACCGTCGCCAAATAATTCCGCCAGTCCGCCCGCGTCACCGGATGATCCGGATAAATCGGCGGAATTCGCACCTTCGACGCATCAATCACGTCATCCCCCACCTTCACAAACTCCCGGTGCGGCTCGCTGATCTGCACCTGCGCAAAAAACGGCTGCCCCGCCTCCGCCCGCTCACGCCAGTCCATCCCGTCAAACAACCGCTTCTCATCATAAACAAAATTGAAATGCGTTTTCCCCTTCATCCCAATCAACGAATCCTCCCCAAATCCCTCCTCCAATACCCCCTTCGCACTGGCATTAGAGACAAAATACCCCGCCCCACGAAACCACTCCGTCACCGGTCGCACCCCCTCCACCAATACCGGCATCTCGCGCGTCACATGATGATGCCCGCCCACCGTCGTTTGATACATCCCCAAGATAAACGCCGTCCGCGAGGACGAACACACCGGACTCGTCGCAAAACAATTCGTGAATCGCACCCCCTCCGCCGCCAACCGATCAATGTTCGGTGTCGATACCTCCGGCTCCCCATAACACCCCAATTCCAGCCCCAAATCATCCGCCACAATCCACAACACGTTCGGACGCTCAACGGCATCGCCCCGAAAGGCCCATAACCACAGCCCAACCGACAGAATAAGAAAGAGTTTTACGTTCACTTGAGTGCCGCCACACTATGCCTGATGGGAATAGGTGACAAGAGCCAGAACCCCGCAAACTTGGCATTCCACGAAATCTTTACTACTTTGGAAACAGCCTCATGAGCTCAATCATCCAAGCGCTCCAAAAAGCCCTCGAAACCAACCCCGCCGATTGGGAAACCCGCCTCGCCCTCGCCGAAGCGCTCATCCACGAAAATCAGGCCGACCAAGCCCTCGCCACCCTCGAACAAGCCGAACAACCCCCCGCCGACCCCAATCAACACCTCGCCCTCGCCCGTTGCTACGCCGCCCTCGATCCCGACAAAGCGCGCGCCGTCCTCTCCGCCATCCTCGAAGTCGATCCCGCCAATCCGGATGCCACCGATCTCGTCAACGCCCTCGACGAAGCCGCCCGGGAAGGCGAGACCGAACCCGATCCCGAACCGGTCATCCCTGTCCCCCTCTCCATCACCGCCGCCGATACCGTCGACGACGATGAAGATAAAGAGGATGAAGCGGACGAAGATAAAGAATCCCCCGCCGACGATTCGATCCCCGGTCCCGCCGCCGCTGCCATTCCCCCACCAAAAGTCGATATCCCCGCACCCCCCGTCGATATCCCGGCGCCCGAAACGGAATCAGATTCCGAACCGGAACCCGCCGTCGGCGAAAACGTCATCGTCCTCGAACGCGCTCACGTCGATGAAGACGCCGACGCCGCTGATGACCCCATCAAATCCCTCCAGGACGAAGCCGCCCATCAACGCAAAAAAGACCTCCGCGCCGCCAAGGTAAAATCCCTCTTCGCCACCGGCCTCCTCCACGTCGCCGCCATCCTCCTCCTCAGCCTCGTCGTCATCGCCGTCCCCAAAATGAATCCCCCGGAAATCGTCGCCGTCGCCGCGCCGACCATGGAGATGCCCACACCCGAGACGAAAAAAGTCGAAACCCCCACACTGAAAAAGACGGAAACCTCCGCCGCAGTGATGCCGAATATCATCAATTCCCTCAATATCTCCGAAGTCTCCATCCCCAGCGTCCAGAACGCCCCCGAAGTCGACTCCGCCGTCTTCGGCTCCAGCTTCACCCCCTCCCTCTCCTTCGGCCCCGCCGGCCAAATCGGTCAACCCATGCTCTTCGGCGAACCCATCGAAGGCAAAACCCTCGGCGTCATCCTCGACGTCTCCGGCTCCATGTCCGAATTCCTTCCAAAGGTCATCCGCGAAATCGATCGTAATTTCGAGAAAGCGTCCATCGTCTTCGTCTACGAAGCCATCATGCGCACCAGCGACAGCGGCGACACCGAAATACGCCCCATCGCCACCGATGATGTCGTCCCCATGATCGACGGCCTCCGCACCCCCTATTGGTTCCTCTGGCACGACCTCCCACGCAAAGCCGAACAATCCGCCGTCGATCGCTTGATCGATATCTTCAAAACACGACAAAACTCATACATGGCCATCGGCAGAAACGAACCAGTCACCGCCGCGATGGACTACCTCCGCGGCCTCGGCATCGACGCCCTCTACATTTTCTCGGACTTCGAAGATTTCGTCGACGCCGACGCCGCAGTCGAAAACGCCCGCGAACTCTCCAAGGCCGGAATCAAAACCTACGTTCAACCCGCCCAGGTCCAAACCGAATACCTCGAAATCGTCAGTAGTAAAATAGCTGACCGCACCGACGGCAAAGAACTGCCCCCGCTTATCTCCCTGGATGTCCCCGATGAAGAAGAACCCGCTCCCCTCCTCGCTGCCGTCTCCGATCCCGTCGAAGTCAAAGTCGAAGGCGTCAATTACGCCACCCCACGCGCCGAACGCATCGGTACGGAATGGTATGAATACCGCTCCCCAGGAAAAGACTTCGAAATTATCGAAGTCTTCGAACATCCCAAGTTCGACCTAGTCCTCTACGGCCCGGCAGCCCGGGCCGATATCTACCTCAAATCCGAGGAAGGCTACATCATGCGCCCCATCCGCTTCTGGTGGCACAGCCGCAAATGGTTCCTGAACGAACGCGGCGATCTCACCTGGCGCCGACGTCATTGGCTCCGCAACCAGGAACCACCCAAGCTCGATGGTAACGAAATCACCTGGAAAATGATCATCGAAGATGAACTGGAATTCGACGTCTGGTTCGTCTTCGACGACAACACGTTCATGGCTACCTACTCCGCAGAGGAAGCTCCCGAAGAATTTGAACGGCGCCACGATGACGCTTCCGTCACTTTCCTGATTCCTCCACTCGCCGTGCAAAAAGATGATATTTACTACTCCGCCGACTTCCCCGAAGGCCGAAATCTCGACGACCTTCGCCTCGCCGCCGCCCCCAATACCACCCTATTCAACCTTTCCACCGCGGAGGCCGATCGCTATGAAACCCAGTGGAACCTCTACGGATTTCAACGCGGCAAAAACGAGAGAACCCACGACGTTCTCTGCAAACGTCTCCCAAATGGCATCCTGAACGCCGTCGTCCAAGGCCCCTCCTTCGGCCCGCGCATCCTCACCGTCGCCGGGCGCCAAAACGATATCCTCCTCAACGCCCACGGCCATCGCGCCGATATCGAACTCTGGGAAGGATACTCCATCCGCCTCACCCGCCCCCGAGACGGCACTCGCCACCGCCTCACCAAAACCGAAGCCTTCCAACTCACCATCGACTGATCCCCGCGCGCCCACGGCCCGGCCCACGAAAGCTAGGGCGACTTGTCCCCAAGGAGCCGCTCCCTCACACTTCGCATCCCCATAGGACGCTCGAGCGACCAAAATTCATCCCCCTCACCCGCCCTCTGCCTTCTGCCTTGAATTCCAACATTCAAAATTCGCGCGTCAGCGCGCCCCCTTTAGCCGCTTCTCAATCCGCTTCCGCAACTTCTCCGCCAGTTCCGGCTCCGCCTCCGCCAAATTCTCCGTCTCCCCCGCCGGCGAATCATGATCATACAACTCCATGTGCCCGTCCCCATGCGCAATCAACCGATACCGCTCGGTCCGAATCGTCTCCCCCTTCTTGTGATACGCAAACGCCGCATGCCCCTCCGCTTCCTCCGGTGACTCCAACATCGGCCGCAACGATACCCCCTCCACAAAGTCCGCCTCCGGCAACCCCGCCAAATCCACCAGGGTCGGATACACATCCAGCGTCTCCACCATCGCCGCCGTCGTCGCACCCGGCTCCGGTATCCCCGCATAACTCACTATCAACGGCGACCGCAGCGACTCCTCAAACAACGCATGCTTCCCCCATATTCCATGCTCACCCAGATGCCACCCATGATCCCCCCACAACACCACGATCGTATTGTCACTTAACCCCAACTCATCCAAACGATCCAACATCCGCCCCACCTGCGCATCCGCGTAACTCACACAAGCCGCATAATACCGACGCACCTCATCCGCAAATTCCCGATCCTCGTTCGGATCCCGCTCCCACCGGTTATACTTCATAAACTCGCCCGAGTTGTGCCACGTTGTCTTCCCCTCCGGCTTGTCCGGGTGCGGCGTCTCCGGTAACTCCACTCCCCGATACGGCTCCAAATACTTCGCCGGCGCCCCAAACGGCAAATGCGGCCGCACAATCCCAAACGCCAGGAAAAACGGTTTCTCATCACCCGCCAACAAATCCAACTGCCGCAACGCCTCGTCCGTGTTCGGTCCGTCCGGATAAATCTCGTCCCCGCCCTCCTCCGCCTGCATCACATCCATGTCTTTCGCATTCCCCCGAATCTCCCCGTGCGCCAATCCATGCATCCATCCCCGCGGATGCTGCCACGCCCCAGACGGTAACAAATGCCGATCCCACGATTCCGGCATCTCCAGTTCCTCCTCGTCATCCCAGTCCGATCCACCCCTCCCCCCGGGATGATGCGACACCTTCCCCACCGATACCGTCGTATACCCGTTCTCCCGAAACCAGGCCGGCAGACTCGGCGGCACCTCTTCTTCACCTTCTTCAATCGCTTTCGCCCTGCTGAATAAGGCCGAGTTGCCCACCTCCCCATAACGCCCCGTTAAAAGTGTATACCGCGACGCCCCACAAGTCGGCGCCTGCACATAGTGCCGATCAAATACCCGCCCGCGCGCCGCCAACGCATCAATGTTCGGCGACTCAATATAGTCCAAACCATAACACCCCAACTCCGGACGCAAATCATCCACACAAATCAACAAAACATTCCACCGCTCCTCCGCTTCCCCCACCGACACACCCAGAACCCCCATCCAACAAGTCACCAACACAAAAATATACTTTCTCATAAAATCTGCCTTCAAGGTATTCCCCCTGCGCAACTGCGAAACTCCGTAGCTGCGAAACTCTATTCTCTAATCTCTAATCACTCCCCCCATCTCCTCCTTCACCGCCGAAAACTTCTCATCCCCCGCCAAATTCTCCCACTCATTCGCATCCTCCACCATATCATACAACTCCTCCGACCCGTCCGCGTAGCGCACATACCGCCACCGATCCGAGCGCACCGACGCATTGCCCTCGTCAAACCAAGTCACCAACTTCCGCCCCGTTGCCTTCGCCGGCTCTCGCATCAACGGCACTAAACTCTCCCCATCCAAATCCGCCGGCCCCTCCGCCCCGCACCACTCCATCAAAGTCGGATACAAATCAATCAAGCCCACCGGCTGATCACAGCGCGACCCGCCCCTCGCAAACTCCCCCGCCTGCGCCCGCGGCGGCGCCACCACCAAGGGCACCCGCGTCGATCGCTCCCACCCCGTCCACTTTCCCCAATGCTGCTTTTCCCCCAAATGCCATCCATGATCCGACCACAACACGATAACGGTGTTGTCCGCATAGCGCGATGCATCCAGGGCATCCAGCAATCGCCCAATCTCATGATCCACATAAGTCACGCACGCCAGGTATGCCTCCACCGCCTGCCGCCACTGATCAAATCGCACCACGGTCTCATGACTGCCCGCCGTCTTCGCCTCGAGCGCCCACCGCTTGGCCGTCTCACTCAAATCATCCAAATCATCCTCACGCACCAGCGGCAATTCCGCTGGCTCCTCCTCAAACCGCTCGAAAAATCGCGCCGGCGCCCACAAGGGAATGTGCGGTCGATAATACCCCACCCCGAGAAAAAACGGCTTCTTCTTGCCCTTCCCCAGTCGCTCAATCGCCCAATCCGTCACCTGCGTGTCCCCAAACTCCGAATCCGGGACGTCCCAAGCCCCCCAGTCGTGCGATTCCCCATCCCGCTCATCCGGCCGCCGGTCTGACGGCATCCGATTCAAGGGCAACACATACGTCTTCCCCAAAT
>JBCCIR010000102.1:0-19055 GCA_039028175.1 Verrucomicrobiota bacterium | reverse complement strand
CAAAATCTTCTGCTTCTTCTCCTTCTACTTCTTCTTCTCTCACCCAATCCTCTCCCGCCCCCTCAACTTCGAAAAACTCATAAATCAGAAATCAAAAATCGTAAATCCCCTGCCCACCCTTGATCCGCCCCCCTTCCTACCCCAATCTTCCCAACAAACAATTCCTAATTCCTAATTCCTAATTCTCAATTCGCGATGTCCCGAATCCTCCTCACCACCACCTCCTACCAGGACACCCCCGGCCCCCACCACGACCTCCTCAACTCCCAAGGCTTCGACATCGCGCACGAGCGCGGTCCCCTGCCCGAAAACAAAATGCTCGAACTCGCCGGCGACTTCGACGCTTTCCTCTGCGGCGATGACGCCATCACTGCCGCCGTCATCGACAAATCACTCCCCAAACTCAAAACCATCTCCAAATACGGCATCGGCCTCGACAAAATCGACGTCGATCACGCCACCGCTCACAAACTCCCCGTCCTCTTCACCCCCGGCGTCAATCACACCACCGTCGCGGAACACACCTTCGGCCTCCTCCTCGGTATCACCAAAAAAATCCAGGCCAACGCCACCGATTGCCAAAACGGCCTCTGGCAAGCCGGTTGGAAAAAACCCATCGGCAACGAAATCATGGACAAAACCATGGGCATCATCGGCCTCGGCCGCATCGGAAAAGAAGTCGCCACCCGCGCCCGCGCCTTCGCCATGCCCGTCATCGCGTACGACCCCTACTTCGACGAAGCATTCGCCGCCGCCCACGATGTCAAAAAAGCCGACTCCATGGACGAGGTCCTCCACAACGCCGACGTCGTCTCCCTCCACTGCTTCCTCGACGACACCACCCGCGACATGATCAACGCGGCCAAGATCGCCGAAATGCAAGACGGCGCCGTGGTCCTCAACTGCGCCCGCGGCGAAATCGTCGTCGCTGCCGACATCAACGACGCCCTCCGCTCAGGCAAACTCGGCGGATACGGCGCCGACGTCCTCGACGAAGAACCGCCCCCCGTCGATCACCCTCTCCTCTCCGCCCCCAACGCCGTCATCACCTCCCACATCGCCTCCCGCACCCACGAATCCGTCATCCGCCAAGCCCTCCGCGCCACCAACAACCTCATCAACTACCTCAACAACGACGAAGACTACATCCAGGCGAACAAATTCTGACCCAATTCGCTTCTTCTACTTCTTCTTCTACTTCTTCTTCTCCCATTCAAAAGCGCTCCCCACTTTCGCACATGCCTTTCTCCCACGACAACTTCATCGCCCACCAGAAGGCCATCAAATTCATCGAACGCTGCCACCCGGTTCTCGAACAAATCCCTGCGAAATACGCGGCCCGAGACCAACTTGATCGCGCATCAACCAGCATCGCCCTGAACATCGCCGAAGGAAACGCGCGCTTCTCCAAAAACGATCGCGCCCGATTCTTCCAGTTCGCACACGGATCGACCGTCGAATGTGCAGCTTGCTTGGACGTTCTCGTCGCACCCAAAATAATCACCGAGAACGCCACAACTGACCTGAAATCTCTCCTTCTCGAAATTTCTAAGATATTGCTCAAGCTCTTGGATCAGCTCGATTGCCGGATTTCTGAAGAATCCGATTTTAGCTACAAAGCGCCTGCCAACAAATTCTAGCTGGCTCCTAAATTCTAGATTCCCAAACCATGTACCACCTCGTCCCCACCGATTCCCACAACTCCCTCGTCCAAGCCGCCTACCAACAACGCGGCTTCTCCGAACCAGAAGCCGCCGCCGGCGCCCAGTTCGCCGCCCTCGCCGCCACCCACGGCATCCGCACCCACAACGCCCTCAAAGCCCTCCACCTCGACGACCTCTTCGGCTCCAAATGCACCCCACAAGGCTGTATCCCCGGAGCAGAAGCCGAAAAAATCGACTCCCCGTTTCAAGCCTCCGAAGTCTGGAACGCCAATCGGAAACTCGGCCAATCCATCGCCTTTGACGCCATCAATCGTTGCATCGAACTCGCCGACCAATTCGGCATCGCCCAGGTCAGCGTCGACAACGCCTTCCACTACCTCTGGGGCGGCGGCTATGTCATGGACGCCGCCAAGCGCGGATACATCGCCTACACCAATTGCACTTCCACCCTCGCCGAAGTCGTCCCCTTTACCGGAAAATTCCCCACCCTCGGCACCAACCCACACTCCTGGGGCTTCCCCACCACCGACGCCCTCGGCTTCCCCATCGTGATCGATTGGGCCACGTCCGTCACCGCCATGGGCCGCGTCCAACAACTCAAACGCGAAGGCCAATCCCTCCCGCCCAATGCCGCCGTCGACAAAGACGGAAATCCCACCACCGACCCCAACGAAGTCGCCGCCCTCCTCCCCTTCGGCGCCCACAAAGGTTACGGCCTCTCCCTCATCAATGAGCTCGTCGGCGCCCTCATCGGCGGCTCCCTCCCCACCCTCCGCTCGCGACCCGATCAAGCCCCGGATGACGAGAAACTAACCTCCTCTTTCTACTTCCAAGTCATCCACCCCGATGCCCTCTCCAGCGGCGCCTTCGCCCAAGGCCGCTCCCAATCACAAAACGTCAAAGCCGTCATCAATGACATCCTCGGCCACGGAAACGAAAATTGCCTCCTCCCCGGCCAACCCGAAGCCGATTTCGCCAAACTCACCGCCCAATCCGGCGATGGCCTCCTCTTCACCCAAGCCGAAATCAACGAATTCAACGAACTCGCCGCCTCATGCCAACAACCCGCGTGGAACCTTGCCTCCCTCCCCGCCGTCACCCCCTGATCCTCACCATGCCACAACCCTGACACTTGACTAAAACAGCATAACCAGTCAGCTTAATGATACTCTCATGTCTTCTTCCCCCTCGGTGCCCGAAGATGACCTGCCCCAGGCCGAACGCCGCGCCCGGCGCGAAAGACGTATCCACTCCAAACGCGCCCGCCGCCGCACCATCATCGTCCTCACCGTCTCCATCGCCACCATCCTCTTCGTCGTATGGGCCCTCTTTCTCCGTAATCGCAGCGTCGGAAACCTCCCCCCCGAACGCCCCGTGCCCCCAGGCCAATTCCGCTAGCACGATCCCGTCGCGCCCCTTCCTCCCAATCTCCAACTCCCGAACCACCTCTCTCCCACACCATGGCTTTTAAACGCCGGCAACCCTGGTCCAATCCCAACGCCGAAGGCGTCGTCACCGCGACGCACCGAAAACAAAAAAATAGACGCTTCGGCCTCCTCCTCTTCGCCGCCTTCATCTTCCTCTCCGTCCTCGGCGGCGCACTCGTCTACTGGAAAAAAGACGCCATCTCCTCCCGCGTCCGCACCTTCCAGGGAAACCTCCTCACCTCACAGGCCCAGTCCGCCCTCGAAAAAGGCGATATCCGAAACGCCGCCTCGAAAATCTCCGCCGCCCTCAAAAAAAATCCCCGTAACCCCAACACCCTGCGCACCGCCATCGCCCTCGAACTAAACTACTCGCCCTCCCAAACCATCTCCCTCCTCCGCACCCTCGATCAACTCGGACACGCCACCACCGAAGAAAGAATTACCCTCCTCGGTATGCTCGTCGAACAAGAACGCCTCTCCGAAGCCGGAACCCTCGCCAATACCCTCATCAGAGAACACCCGGACAATACCAAAATCCTCAACCTCACCGGCCGAATCCACCTCGCCCTCGAAAACCGCGACGCCGCCCTCACCGTCCTCCGACACGCCGAACGAATCGATCCCGGTAACCACGGCGTCCAACTCACCCTCGCCCAAGCCCACCTCGGCAGCCCCCTCCCCGATGTCCGCCAACTCGCCTGGCAAGCCCTCTTCAATATCGCCCGAAATGATGCCTCCGGCCCCGATGGCCTCGAAGCTCTCAACATTATCTTTAACCACCGTGATCGCCTCTCCATCGCCCTCGACCAATTCTTCGATCTCTACAAGAATCACCCCCTCCGGCCCTCCATCGGCGATCCCACCCTCGACCTCCTCGCCTGGCAGTTCGACCTCGACTCCAACAATAACCCCGAATCCAAAAACAACATCGCCCGCGAATCAATCGCCGTCTGGAACAACGCCAACCTCGCCCCCGCCGACCTCGACAACCGCCTGAAATGGCTCATCCAAAACGACACCGCCCCGGTCGTCGCCGCCTTCCTCGCCGAAAACCCGCCCGAACCCCATCCCGATCGCATCGGCTCAACCCTCATCGCCTTTGTCTTGGCGGACGATTTCAATAGCGCGGATTCCTTCCTCCGCAAGCTTAGCGAAGCCGGCCACCAAGCCCTCGCCGCCGCCGGACGCGCATCCCTCGCCGCCTCAAAAAAAGAAAATCACGACGCCGTCGCCGAACAATTCGAACGGGCCATCCTCCTCGCCTCCCAGGAAGCCTCCCCCTCCTCGCTCCTCCGCATCGGCACCGTCGCCGCCAATCTCAATCACCTCGACGTCGCCCGCCGAGCCTTCGAACTCGCCTCCAACACCGCCCCCCTCAAATCACATCAAGCCCTCGCCTCCATCGCCACTCAGGAAGGAAACCATGACGCCCTCCTCACCCACCTCGAAACACTCCTCGAACTCGATCCCGATAACCAAAAACTCCTCCTCAAAACCACCTTTCTCCAACTGCTCCTCCGCGTCCATCTCGACCAAGCAGAAGCCGCCACCAACCGACTCCTCGCCGCGAACCCCGATGAAGATAACATTCGCCTCCTCAGCGCCTTCTCACACCTTGTCTTCGAACGCAACGATGAAGCCCTGACTCTCGCCACCCAAATTAATCCCGATAACCTCCTCAATAACCTCCGCGTCCCTCTCGTCGCCATCTTCGCCTCCACCGGCAACCAGGCCGCCGCCAGAAAAGTCGCCGCCCTCATCACCCGCGATACCCTCAAACCCGAAGAACTCACCCTCCTCACCAAATACGTCGATCCGGACGCCCCCCCCGGCAAGTCCGCCCCGCCCGCGCCCGCCCATACCACGCCCTCCGACACCAAGCATCCCTACCTCCCCCAGCGCGATAGTTCCCCGGACCCCACCTCGTCCTGAAACGACCCGCACCAACGCGCCCGCTCTCCATCGGATGTCCTCCGAAAAAAAAACCAAGCTCCTCCTCATCGGCTGGGACGCCGCCGATTGGAAATCCATCACCCCCCTCGTCGACGCCGGCAAAATGCCCCACCTCCAACGCCTCATCGAAAATGGCGTCATGGGCAACCTCGCCACCCTCCAGCCCGTCCTCTCCCCCATGCTCTGGACCAGCATCGCCACCGGAAAACGACCCCAAAAACACGGCATCCACGGCTTCTCCGAACCCGACCCCCAGTCCGGCAACATCCGCCCCATCACCAACCTCTCCCGCAAAACAAAAGCCCTCTGGAATATCCTCAACCAAAACAACCTCAAAACCAACGTCGTCGGCTGGTGGCCCTCTCACCCCGCCGAACCCGTCCACGGCGCCATGGTCTCCAATCACTTCCAACAAGCCGTCGCCGCCCTCAACCAACCCTGGCCCATGCGCCCCGGTACCATCCACCCTGAAAATCTCGCCAATCAACTCGCCGACTGCCGCATCCACCCCTGGGAACTCGATGGCGATATGCTCGAACGCTTCATCCCCAACGCCCGCCAAATCGACCAGGAAAAAGACCAACGCCTCCTCTCCTGCGCCAAGATCATCGCCGAATGCTCGGGCATCCACGCCGCCGCCACCGAAATCATGACCGCCACCCCCCACGCCGATTGGGACTTCATGGCCGTCTACTACGACGCCATCGATCACTTCGGCCACGGCTTCATGAAGTTTAACCCCCCAAAACAAGAGTGGGTCTCCCAAGACGACTTCGATATGTTCAAAAACGTCATCGAATCCGGATACCGATACCACGACCTCATGCTCGGCACCCTCCTCGAACTCGCCGGCAATGACACCACCGTGATTCTCATGTCCGACCACGGCTTTCACCCAGACGCTCTCCGCCCCCAACATATCCCCAATGAACCCGCCGGCCCCGCCGCCGAACACCGAGCCTTCGGCATCTTCGTCGCCCATGGACCCAATATCAAACAAGACGACCTCGTCTTCGGCGCCAACCTCCTCGATATCACCCCCACCATCCTCACCCATTTCCAGCTCCCCGTCGGCGATGACATGGATGGCCGCCCCCTGACATCCATCTTCACAGACGAGCCTCCCATCGAAACCGTTCCCTCCTGGGACCAAGTCCCGGCCCCGGAAAACGGCACCACCGGCGAACACCCCCCCGAAGCCCAACTCGATCCCGTCGACGCCCAGGAAGCCATCGACCAACTCGTCGCCCTCGGATATATCGACGAACCCGACGAAAACAAAGACCAAGCCATCAAGGACACGGTCGGTGAACTCAAATACAACCTCGCCCGCGCCTACTTCGATGCCACCCAATACCACGAAGCCCTCACCCTCTTCGCCGAACTCTGGGAAGATTGGCCCACGGAATCCCGATACGGCGTCCACCTCTTCCAATCCCAACTCGCCCTCGACTTCACAGTCGACGCCCGCCGTACCCTCGAAAAAATCAAATCCCGAAAACAAAAATACGCCAAAGAAGCCGCTGAAGAATTCAAATCCCTCCTCGCCCAAATCGAACAAGACCAAGAAAAAGACTCCCAAAAACTCCAAGACGAAACGTCTCCGCCCATCAATCAACCGAAGAACCGATCAACCAAAAAACCGATCACCGCCGGCGCCGAACGCGCCGCCATCGACTACGATAAACTCGACCGCAAAACACAGTTCCAACTCCGAAAACTCCGCGCCCGCGCCGGCGTGAACACTCACGCCTTCATCTTTCTCGAAGGCTCCCTCCTCCATAAAGAAGGCAAAAATATCGAAGCCATCAAACGCCTCCAACAACTCGCCCAAACCGAACCCCACAACCGCCAGGCCCTCTACCAAAAAATCGGCGAAGCCCAACTCGACCTCCGCCTCGCCGAAGACGCCCAAGCCAGCTTCCAAAAAGCCCTCGAACTCGATCCCATCAACCCCCAGGCCCGACTCGGCCTCGCCCGCGCCCACATCCGCGGCCAACAATACAAAGACGCCGCCCGCGAAGCCCTCGCCGCCGCCGGCCAAATCTACCACAACCCACACGCCCACTTCCTCGCCGGCCTCGCCCTCCTCCGCCTCAACCAAATCGAACCCGCCAAAACCTCCCTCAAAACCGCCCTCGCCCAATACCCACACTTCCCCGCCGCCCATCGCACCCTCGCCTCCCTCTACCAAAATCATCTCGGCGATTGGCAAAGCGCCGCCCGCCACCGCGAACTCGCGCGCGACGCCCGCCTCTATATCAACAACTGGAAATCCGGCGACCGCACGCCCACTCTCCCGGAAAAACCCGACACCCCCGCCACCGCACACACTTTCACCGGCGAAAACGCCGCCGACCCCACCTTCCCGCCCCTCGAGGAAACCATCACCATCGTCTCAGGCCTCCCCCGTTCCGGCACCTCCATGCTCATGCAAATCCTCCACGCCGGTGGCCTCGATATCCTAACGGATCACTTACGACAAGCCGATGAATCCAACCGGCGCGGCTACCTCGAACTCGAAAAAGTAAAATCCCTCGGCAAAGAAAATCCCGCCTGGCTCGCCGATGCCAAAGGTAAAGCCGTCAAAATTATCTCCCACTTTCTCCCGCGCCTTCCCACCGCTGTCCCCGCATCCTCCCCAACAAAAAATTCCCCCGATCCCAAACCCATCCCCCTCGCCTACCGCATCCTCCTCATCGAACGCCCCCTCGCCGAAATCACGGCCTCCCAATCCAAAATGCTCGATCGCCTCGACAAAACCGGCCAAGCCGCCCACCTCAACCCCCAAAGACTCGCCGACACCTTCCAATCCCAACTCAACCAAATCCACTCCCTCCTCCACGCCTGGATCAATCACAGCCCCAATCGCGTCGCCGCCCTCACCCTCTCCTACCACGACGCCCTCGCACACCCCGCTAAAACCGCCCAAAAAATCAACACCTTCCTCGGTGGCTCCCTCGACGAATCCGCCATGGCCAAGGCCATCGACCCCTCCCTCCGACACGAAGGAACCACCCCATCCCCAAACCCAAACCAAGAATTTCCTCAATAGGTTCACCCTGAATCGATTGCCCGAGCCCCGCCCGCCTCAATGGACCCACTTTTTTCTTGCCCCGCAAAGTCAGAATTGTCGAAAATAACCTCTTCTCTCAAAAAAATACTACAATCCTCTCTCCCTTCCACCCGCCGTCCTCAACACATCATGAGCGCCATACCCCAATCCGCGTCCGAAAAAGCCGCCGCCCTCGCCGGCTCACCCCTCCCCCAATCAACCAAACGATTCCACGCCGCCGCACCCGCCGCCAAACTCGCCACCGCCGGCTCCGCAGCCGCCCTCGGCGCCATGGCCATCACCGATGTCGACGGTGCCGTCATCACGGTCGTCAGCCCCGGTTCCCCCGTCGTCTTCGGCGCCCACGCCGGCGGCGCCGGCACCCAAGTCGTCAATTCCATCGACCTCCCCGGCGACGACGCCCTCGCCATGCGCCGGCGCGCCAATTCCACCACCCAATTCAATCGCGATACCATCCTCTTGAGACTCGAAAGCCCCGGACTCGGCGGAGGCCTGGCAATCGACGGCGGGGGCCACATGATCAATTTCTCCGCCGGCGCCGTCATCGGCCCCGGCGTCGGCAACGGATACGCCTTTGCCGAAACGCTCACCGTCAGTAACACCTTCAATACCTACCCCAATGCCGCCAACTTCCCCGCCGGCGTCGACGGCCGATTCGCCTTCAGCTTCTCCGACGAAGACGACGGCGGCACCACCAAATACGGCTGGGGTGTCATTAGTTACACCAACGGAAGCAACACCGGTAACCCCATCGTAACCGGCACCGCTACCATCAAAGAACTCTACTACGAAGACTCCGGCGCCGCCATCACTATCGTCCCGGAACCCTCCCGCGCCGGCCTCATCCTCCTCGGCCTCGGCGCCGCCGGCCTCAGACGCTGGCGTCGACAAAATACCGCCCAAGCCTGATCCCAAAAAAATCACGGATCCCCACCCTCCCAGTCAGGCAACTTCCCGGCGCCTGCTAGCCGACCCTTCCGGTCGCCTTTGTCCTCTCTTGCTTCGCCCGCCAATCACTGGTAACTGGTAACCTCCCAACCAAACAACCAGACAACCAATGCCTCTCACCATCCGCCCCGCATCCGATACCCAGTTCGACCTCGTCTCCCTCGGAGAAATTATGCTCCGCCTCGACCCCGGCGAAGGCCGCGTCCGCACCGCCAGAAACTTCCGCGCCTGGGAAGGCGGCGGCGAATACAACGTCGCCCGCGGCCTCAGACGATGCTTCGGGAAACGCACCGCCGTCGTCACCGCCTTCGCCGATAACGAAGTCGGCCGCCTCATCGAAGACTTCATCCTCCACGGCGGCGTCGATACCCAATTCATCCAATGGCGCGAATACGACGGCATCGGTCGCAATGTCCGCAACGGCCTCAATTTCACCGAACGCGGCCACGGTATCCGCGCCGCCAAAGGCACCTCCGACCGCGCCAATACCGCCGCCTCACAACTCAAACCCGGCGACATCGATTGGAACAACGTCTTCGGCAAGCAGGGAGCCCGCTGGTTCCACACCGGCGGCATCTTCGCCGCCCTCTCCGAATCCGCCGCCGAAGTCACCATCGAAGCCTGCCAGGCCGCCCAAAAACACGGCACCATCGTCTCATACGACCTCAACTACCGCCCCTCCCTCTGGAAAGCCATCGGCGGCCAGGATAAAGCCCGCGAAGTAAACAAAGAAATCGCCCAATACGTCGACGTCATGATCGGAAACGAAGAAGACTTCACCGCCTGCCTCGGCTTCGAAGTCGAAGGCGTCGACGAACACGTCAAAGGCATCAACGTCGAGAACTTCGAAAAAATGATCGCCCTCGCCGTCGCCGCATACCCCAACTTCAAAGCCACCGCCACCACCCTCCGCGAAGTCCATACCGCCACCGATAACGACTGGGGCGCCATCTGCTGGCACGACGGAAAATTCCACCGCGCCATCCAACGCGATCACCTCGAAATCCTCGACCGCGTCGGCGGCGGCGACTCCTTCGCCTCCGGCCTCATCTACGGCTTCCTCGAACACAACGACCCCGATAAAGCCGTCAACTACGGCGCCGCTCACGGCGCCCTCGCCATGACCACTCCCGGCGATACCTCCATGGCCACCCTCGCCGAAGTCGAAAAACTAATCGCCGGCGCCTCCGCCCGCGTCGACCGATAATAGCCTCTTCAAGTCTTCGATTTTCAACCCCCACCGACCTCTCGGATGAGCGACATTAAGACCTTCGAAGACCTCCAAGCCTGGCAAGCGTGCCGGGAACTCAAACTCTTTGTTTCCCGTCAGATTGTCCCGCGCTTCCCCAATCACGAACAATTTGAGCTTACACGCCAAATCAAAGAAGCGGCCCGCTCCACCACTGCCAATCTCGCGGAGGGATACGGCCGCTACCACCACCTCGACAATCACAAATTCTGCAGTAACTCCCGCGGCTCTTGCTACGAAGTCCTCGACCACCTGATCACCGCGAACGATGACGGATACATCGATGAAGATCAGCTGGATCAAGGTCGCGTCCTCGTAAACACCGCCGCCAAACTCATCAACGGCTACATGAACTACCTGATCAAAGCCGCCCAATCCCAACGCATCCAAGAAATCCCTGACGTCGAATACACCCCCATTAACCAATAACAAATAACCAATAACTGGCGCCATGGCCGACTACCTAAGCTCCCTCTTCTCCCTCAAAGACAAAACCGCCCTCATCATCGGAGGCACCGGAGAACTCTGTGGCGCCATGGCCCAAGCCCTCGCCGGCGTCGGCGCCGAAATTGTCCTCGTCGGCCGCTCCGAACCTAAAGCCCAGGCCCGCCTCGCCAAAATCAGCGACGCCGGCGGCTCCGGATACTTCATCCCCTGCGATGTCACCAATCGCAATGACCTCAATTCCCTCCTCGGCAGCGCCGTCGGACGCTCCGGCCAAATCGATATCCTCGTCAACGGCGCCGGCACCAACTCCCCCACCCCCTTCCTCGAAATCACCGAAGATGAATACCAGTCCATCATGGACACCAACGCCAAAGCTGTCCTCCTCACCTGCCAGGTCTTCGGAAAATACTTCATCGATTACAAAATCCCCGGCTCCATCATCAATGTCGGCTCCATGTCCGGCCTCATCCCCCTCTCCCGCGTCTTCACCTACTCCATGACCAAAGCCGCCGTCCACAACCTCTCGAAAAACCTCGCCCGTGAATGGGCCCCACACAAAATCCGCGTCAATACCATCGTCCCCGGTTTCTTCCCCGCCGAACAAAATCGCAAAGTCCTCACCGAAGACCGCGTCGCCGATATCATGCGACACACCCCCGCCAATCGCTTCGGCGAAGCCGCCGAACTCGCCGGCGCCACCCTCCTCCTCGCCTCCAACAAGGCCTCCTCATTCATCACCGGCACCGAAATCGTCGTCGATGGAGGCTACGCCGCCATGACCATTTGACCCCCATCCCTCAAACCGCTTTCCTTTTCAAGCGCCCCGCGCTCCCATTCAAATACGCTCCCCACCCTCCGCCTTTTTACCCTTTACTTTCGCACCTTTTACGGCGGCCTTCGGACGCCTCAATCATCCGGATCCGGCAAGTACTTCTTGTCTTTCCGAAACACATCCGAAAACGGCTCCTCCGTCCCCAATAACTCCCGCTTCCGTCGCTGCACCTCCCGCTCCTTCATCTCCGCCTCCACATCACGCTCCCCGGCCTCCGCCCGGCTCTCCGACAATAACCGCTCCCGTTTCTCGCGCCACGCCGCATCATTGCGCGCCCGCACCTCCGGATAATCATCCACATACCGCGCCCCGCTCTCGCGCCCGTCCGGCGCCATAATCACTTCCTCCCGGTTCGAATAGGAATACCACGAAACCGCCAAAATCATGATCACCGCCATCACCGCCGCAAACGGCAAGACCACGCTCTTCACCACACTGTTGCGCTTGTCACGCGCCTTGCGCTGATGATGCCGCTGACGCGCCTCCCGCGACGGCGGCCGCTCCTTCAAAGTCGGTAATTCCGCCATCCGCGACCGGTCAAACGCCACCTTCTCCGCCGCCTCACGCGCCGCAATCGCCGCCTCCGCGTCCAGCTCCGCCTGCGACTTCTCCTCCCCAAAAACCGGTGTCTCCACCGCGCCCAAACCCGCCGCCTGCGGTGCCGCTTCCACCGGCGCCTCCCCCGGCACCGGAACCGGCGCCGCCCCTCCAGGAGCCGCAAATCGCGGCCGATTCAACGACTCAATGTCAACTTTGCGCTCGCTCCGGCTGCTTCGACGCCGACGACGCTTGCCATGAGATGAAGACATGGGGGGAATCCGGAAAAATTTCGGGGGCCTGCTCAGTCACCCGCCGCGACCCGTCGCCCGCGCGCAACCTCACGGGATTCTAACCGCCACACTCACGCGAAGCAACCCAAACCCACTCAAAACGAGTATCACATCCCCTGAATATCACTCCCCCTAACCCCCAACTCCCCCCACGCCCTGCCCCTCAAAGCCATACCGATAACTTCCGATGCAACTCCTCACAGTTCTCCACACCAAATCGCGCCCCCGCCCGAATCTCCACTTCCCGCCCCGACTCCGTCCGCATCCGCAAACGCAACGGCGTCTCCCCACGATGCTCCGACACAATCTCCCGGATCGATAGCAAATCCTCCGCCGTCGTCTCCGCACACGCCAAATGCAATACCAACACTTCTTCCCCACCACCGTTCGTCCCATTCCCATTCCCGCTCCCAGATACCACCCGCCTCTCCCCACCATCCCCATTCGCCGGCTCACCCCCATCCCCACCGCCACCCTCCGTCCCCCGCTTCGCCTCACGCTTCCGAATCCGCTCCGCCGCCTGCTCCATCGTCCAAAACTCCGCCGCCGTCAGCCGCCGCGTCTCCGTCCGGTCATCCAATTCCACCGTCGCCGCCAACGCCACAATCGCCCCCTCCGTCAACGACGCCGAATGCTTCACGTAAACCTCGCTCCACACCATCACCTCCGCACCCCCCGTGTAATCCTCCACACGCATCGTCGCAAACGGCTTCCCCTCACGCTTCGTATACTTCACATCCATCGTGTCGATGATCCCCGCGAAATAATACTTCTTCCGCCCCTCCTTCAATTCCCCCAAATCCGCCAATCGCGAAAAACGACCGTTCTCCACCACATCGCGATGCGCATCCAATGGATGCCCCGTCACATAAAAACCTAACAGGTTCCGCTCGTGCGATAACAACTCCGCCTCCGGCCACTCCGCCACGTCTCCCCCCCCGCTTCCACCCGGTCCGCCCGCCATACCACCGCTCCCATCATCCATCTCGTCAAAAAACGATCCCTGACCACTCGCCTTGTCCCGCTGCGCCGAGGCCGCCGACGCCGTCACCTGCTCCAAACGCTCAAACATCCCCGCCCGCGTCTCCCCCACGAAATCAAAGGCCCCCGCCCGAATCAAACTCTCCAATAACTTCCGGTTCACCGACCGCGTATCCAAACGCATCGCGAAATCCTCCAAAGACCCATACTCCCCCTCTCCCTCCCGCTCCCCGATCGCCATCGCCATCGCCCCCTCCCCCACATTCTTGATCGCCGCTAACCCATACCGAATCGCACGCTCCCCGCCTTCCCCCGCCTCCGGCCCAAACTTCAACCCGCTCCGGTTCACGTCCGGCGGCAATATCTCAATCCCCATCCGCCGACACTCCGCCACAAAAATCGCAATCTTGTCCGTGTTGTTCACTTCGTTGCTCAACAACGCCGCCATAAACTCCACCGGGTAATTCGCCTTCAAATACGCCGTGTGATAACTGATCAACCCATAGGCCGCACTGTGACTCTTGTTGAACCCGTATCCCGCAAACTTCTCCAGCAAATCAAATATCGCGTTCGCCTCACGCTCCGGTATCCCGTTCTCCCGCTTGCACCCCTCCACGAAGATCCGCCGCTGCTCCTGCATCACTTCCAGCTTCTTCTTCCCCATCGCCCGCCTCAATAAATCCGCGTCTCCCAAACTATACCCCGCCAACAGGTTCGCCGCCTTCATCACCTGCTCCTGGTATATCAATATCCCATACGTCTCCTCACTCACCTCCTCCAACAACGGATGCAAATACTTGATCTTCGTCTTCCCCTTCTTCCGCGCAATAAAGTCCGGTATCAAATCCATCGGCCCCGGCCGATACAACGCAATCAATGCAATGATGTCCTCGATCCGATCCACCCCGAACTGCCGACACAAATTCACCATCCCCCCGGACTCCAACTGAAACACCCCCGTCGTCTCCCCCGCATTCAATAACTCAAAAGTCCGCTCGTCCTCCAACGACACGTCATCAATCGAAAAATCCGCCTCCCCCCGCGCCCGTATCAAATCCACCGCATCCTGGATCACCGTGAGCGTCTTCAAGCCAAGGAAATCCATCTTCAACATCCCCAAATCCGTCAGCGGCCCCATCGCATACTGCGTCACCACCTCGTCCTCGTTTCCCCGCGACAAGGGCACAAACTCGTCCAAGGCCCGGTCCCCAATCACCACCCCCGCCGCATGAATCCCCGCATTCCGCGTCAAGCCCTCCAGATACGTCGCATACTGCCACATCTGCTCCGTCTGCGGCTCGTTCTCAATCGCCTCCTTCAATTCCCCATTCTTCCGCCGCGCGTCCGCCAAGGTTATCCCCAACTCGTTCGGAATCATCTTCGCAATCCGGTCCGCCTCCCCATAACTCATCCCCAATACCCGCCCCACATCCCGCACCACACTCTTGGCCAACATCTTGCCAAAGGTAATAATATGCGAGACCGACCGCTCCCCATACTTCTCCCGCACATACTCGATCACTTCCCCGCGACGCGATTGACAAAAATCCACGTCCACGTCCGGCGGCGATACCCGCTCCGGATTCAAAAATCGCTCAAAAATCAACCCGAACCGAATCGGACACAAATCAGTGATCCCTAACACATACGCTACCAATGAACTCGCCGCCGAACCACGCCCCGGCCCCACCGGCACCCCGTGCTCCTTCGCCCAATGAATGAAATCCCAGGTGATCAGGAAATAACTCAAGAAGCCCATGTCCGACATCACCCCGATCTCATACTCCAGCCGCTCGCGTAACTCCTTGTCCCCCTCCGCTCGCTCCTTCCCATACCGCCGCTCCAAGCCCTCGTAACACAACTCCCGGAAATAGTCCGCCTGCGACCCATGACCCGAGGGCGGATCAAAGACCGGATACCGCGCCGTGCTCGTCGCATCCAGCTCCATCTCCACCTCGCACTTCTCCGCAATCTCCAAGGTCGCATCACAAGCCTCCGGCACCTCCTTGAACAAAGCCCGCATCTCCTTCGCCGTCTTGAAATAGACCTCCGGCGAATACGTCATCCGGTTCTCGTCCACCACCAGCTTCCCCGTCCCGATACAAATCATCACGTCGTGCGCCTCGTGATCCGAACGATTCAAAAAATGCACGTCGTTCGCCGCCACCGGCTTCAAGTCATACTCCCGCGCATACTCCAGCAACTGCCGCGTGCACTTGTGCTGCTGCTCCATCCCATGATCGTGTATCTCCAAATAAAACCGGTCCCGCCCAAACACGTCGATGAACTCCTCCACCGTCTCGCGCGCCTTCTCCTCCTGATCCTGCTGAATAAAATGATTCACTTTCCCCATGATGCAGCCACTCAAGGCAATCAATCCCTCCGAGTGCGACGCCAAACACTCCCAGTCCACCCGCGGCTTGTAATACATCCCCTCCAAATGCGCCGCGCTCACTAACTTGGTTAAATTCTCAAAGCCCGTGTTGTTCTGCGCCAGCAAGGTCAGATGAAAATTTCGCGGCAGCCCCGGAGGCGACGCCTCGCGATCCCCCATCGCCATCCCCGGGGGCGTCAAATACACCTCACACCCCATGATCGGCTTCACCCCCGCCGCCTTCGCCGCCCCATAAAAATCAATCGCCCCATACAAGTTCCCGTGATCCGTCATCGCCACCGCCGGCATCTTGCACTTCACCACCTTCTTCATCAGGTCCTTCACCCGCACCGCCCCGTCCAAAAGCGAATACTCCGTGTGCAAATGCAAATGCACAAACGATGATGATGATGAACTCCCCGCAGCCATACCTGACCTCCCATCATAAAGACCCCGCCCCCCTCATCAAGTGTTTAAGACTTGTTAACAGTAATTCACACTTTATCCGCAATGCCATTCCCGCTCCCGCCCGCCCAAGAAACAAAGGGGCGGCCCGTTGTCCCCAACGGGCCTCCGCAGCGAAGCCCAAAGGGCGTAGCGAGGACTGAGCTCCACTAGCTCCCAAAAACAACACTCCCCACCGGCCTCCCACTTCATCATTCAGAATTCCGTGTTCAATATTCCCTTGTTCCCACCCCGCCTTCCCCTCCCTTGCTCGCCCCGCCCCTCTATGGCATTTTCCCCCCATGCCATCACCCGCCCGCCACCGCCCAATCCTCCGCCTCCTCGCGGGCACCGCCCTCCTCCTCGCCACCCTCCTCCCCCCCCAATCCCAAGCCGCCTACCGCAACTACAACCTCCCCTGCCTCGCCCCGCTCCTCCTCCAACTCAACCCCGACGCCCCCAAGGACATGGAGCAAGCCTTCATCGCCGGTCCCACCCGCTTCCCCGCCCCACTCGAAAACATCGGCACCGTCTCTTTCCCCATCACCACCACCTCCCCCGACGCCCAACCCTTCTTCAACCAAGGCGTCGCCCTCCTCCACGGCCTCTGGTATTCCGAAGCCGAACGCAACTTCCGCAAAGTCCTCGACCTCGACCCCGGCAACCCCATGGCCCTCTGGGGACTCGCCATGGCCAACGAACTCCGCCCCGGCCGCGCCCGCGTCTTTGCCGATATCGCCGTCCGCTCCCTCCGCCCCGAAACCACCCCACGCGAAAAACAATGGATCGACCTCATCGCCACCTACTTCGACGTCGCCACCAATAAAAAACTCAACCACGACGATAACCCCAAACTCGAAGCCGCTTTCGCTTCCCGCCACCGCCAATATATAAGCGACCTCGAACAACTCATCCTCGACCACCCCGACGACCTCGAAGCGAAAGCATTCCTCGTCCGCCAACTCGCCCTCGACCAACACCGCCTCAACCTCCCCATCGGCTCGCACCTCACGATCGATCGCTTCGCCAAAGACATCGCCGATACCGCCCCCGATCACCCCAGCCAACACTACCTCGTCTTCCTCTGGCTCACCGAAAATCCCGAACTCACTCTCCCGCCCGCCGCCACCGGCCCCGCCCTCGCTCCCAACATCGCCGACTCCTGGCGATACGCCGCCGAAGCCTTCCTCGCCAATCGCCAATACCAGGACGCCATCCCCCTCCTCAAAGCCGCTCTCCGCGTCAACCACCAACACCTCCTCGAACGACGCCTCATGCCGCTCGAGATCGAGAACCTCACCGCCAACTACACCGCCCTCATCGAAACCCTCGCCGGCCTCGGACGCATCACGGAAGCCACCAAACTCGCCGAACAACTCGCCACCCTCCCCCGCTCCGCCCTCCCCACCGATGCCACCGCCCTCCAAGCCACCCCCACCCTCACCGGCCGCCGCCTCTTCGTGGAATCCCTCATGCGCGCCGAACTCTGGGACCAACTCCTCGACACCCTGACCAATAACCCCGCCCTCCAACCCGGCAATTCCCTCCCCGAACAAACCCAGCACCTCTTCTGGAAAGCGGTCGCCCACGCCCACCTCGACCAGACCGAGCAACTCAAAGCGCTTCAAAAAGAACTCGCCCAGGCCCTCGATACCGCCATCAAACGAAATCTCGCCGTCGACGCCGAAGAACAACTCGCCACCCTCATCGAAACCCTCGACACCATCGCCACCCTACAAGCCGGCGAGTCCCCGCCCAACCTCGACCCCGATAACCCCCTCGCCACCCTCCCCCCCGAAACCGCCGCCCGCCTCCTCTTCCAAGCCGGCCTCAAAGACCAAGCCCTCGCCCGCCTCAACATCGCCCTCAAAGAACGCCCCGCCCTCTTCCTCCCCGCCGCCACCAACGCCGAACTCCAACTCGCCGCCGGCAACGACGTCGGCGCCATGGTCGGCTTCACCAGGGACTTCCGCAGCACGGCCTCCGCCGCGGATCAAAACCTCCCCGTCCTCAAACGACTCGACCCCGTCGCCGAACGCATGCAACTCGGCAAACGTTGGCAACTCCCCGCGACCACTTCCGCAAATCCCGACGCCGCCCCAAATAACCCCGACACCCTGGGCCCCCTGACATGGTCACCACCCGCCGCCCCCGACTGGACCCTCCCCAATCACACCGGCAGAGAAATCGCCCTCGAAGACTTCCGCGGCCAAACCATCATGCTCAATTTCTTCCTCGGCGTCGGCTGCGTCTACTGCGCGGAACAACTCAATACCTTCCGCCCATACCTCGACAAATTCGAACAAGCCGGAATCAAAATGATCGCCGTCAGCTCCGACTCCGTCGAAGGACTCGCCCAGGCCCTCGGCGATTCCGAAACGCTCGACCCCGAAACACAAAAACTCTTCCCCTTCCCCGTCCTCGCCGATCCCGAATACGAAGTCTTTAAACAATACGGCGCCTACGACGACTTCGAACAAGGCGGCATGCACGGCACCATCATCATCGACCCCGAGGGCCGCCAACTTTGGAGCAACATCAGCCACGCCCCCTTCGAAGACCCCACCGCCCTCCTCACCGAAGCCAAGCGCCTCCTCTCTCTCCACTCCCCCGCTGCCGAAGAAGACCCCACCGAGTAACTCCCCCCCGCCCACGAGAGATGTTCCCCGCCACCACCCCAGCTGCGCGCCGCGCCTCCGCCCTCTTCACGCTCCTCCATTTCAACAATCAGCCAGCTACGCTGAGCCAACTCCTGCCATCGTTTCGCATGGTTGGCATAGGTAATGCTTCGTAGTCTTGTGGTCAGTTCCATATTGGCGTTCGTCCCATT
>JBCCIR010000101.1:0-19386 GCA_039028175.1 Verrucomicrobiota bacterium | reverse complement strand
CGCCAAACGACTGATCAACAGGGTCTTCGCCAATCCCGGCACCCCCATCAACAAGGCATGACCCCGCGCAAACAAACAGATCGCCAACTCCTCGATCACCTGCTCCTGGCCGACGATGATCTTTCCCAATTCTTTGGTTAGTGACTCGTATGCGGTCCGCAACTCATCGATTGCGGCAACATCATCCTCCGGCAGAGACTTCGGTGCTTTTGACATAGTGCTTCATGGTTTCCGTTGGGGCTCTCCTCGAGATCGGTCCACAAAGCCTCCGCACTCTGGATAGATCGAACGGCAGACCCCGCAAACTCCCCCCAATTGGACAATCTCCCAGAAAATCCGTTGAATCAAGGATTGCCTCCCAATGGGATCACCTCCCCGCGCAACGGATTTTCATACCACACCAGGTTGTTGCTGAAATGCCCCGCAATCAGGAAATCCAAGTCCTCGTCCCCATCCATGTCCACCAGCCGAAGATCATACGACCCCTGGTCCAAGCCCACCACCTTCGCGGAAAACTGCCCCGTCCCGTCGTTCGCATACCACACGACGACCCCGTCCGCCTGGTGCCCGCAGGTCGCCATATCCATCGTCCCATTCCCATCGATGTCCCCCAACGCCAGGCTGTGCGGCCCCTCAATCCCGGTATCAATCTCAATCGCCTCAAAGTCCGGCCCCCGAAACCATAATACGCCCACCCCATGCCCCCGCGTCGCTGCAAAATCCATCGCACCGTCGCCATTGAAATCATACGGCAATATATTCGTCGCCCCCGCTTCCCCCGTCGCCAAATCACGACGCACCCACGGCTCCGCTCCGTCCTCGGGCTGCTCCCACCACGCAAACCATTCCCCCTCCGGAAACTTCTCACCCCCCTTCGCCGCACAGGAGATGTCCATCCGCCCGTCCCCGTTCACATCCGCAATGCCCGTGTAATGCGATCCCCCGGGCGCATCGCCGTCCGCAAAAACATGCCGCTCCCAATGTTCGGCATTCTTCACATCCTCCGGCACCCGCTGCCAAGTCAGCGAATACGGAAGCAATGTCTGCTCCGGTCCCCGCCCCGAATTGGCGATCAATTCCAGCTTCCCATCCCCATCCACATCGCCCGTGATCAAACAATGCGTCCCCCGAATCTCATCGTCCACCGTCCGGTAAACCCACTCCTCAGCCGTGACATCCCCGTCCGGACACTCCAACCAAAACACGGTGTTGTTCGACCCCACAAAATCCAAATCACCGTCCCCATCCACATCCATCGTCGTGCTATGGATACACCCTCCGCTCCCGCCCAAGCGCCCCCCGCCCTTCGCGGGCAACGCGCACAACACCACCCGCTCCCCCCAATCCGGCCCCAGAATCAAGGTCACCGTCCCGTTAAACGACCCAATCACATCCATCTTCCCGTCCCCATTCCAGTCGTTCGCCACCGCCGTGTTAATCATGCCCCGCGTCTCTGCCGCCGGTTGAATCACATGCTTCACCCACTCCGCCTCCACGTCCAACTCTCCCCCCAAACTCGTCCCCATACCAACCAGAACCAATAACCCAATTCGCCCAAGCATCCCACACCCTAGCCCAAGCCCACCCCCCAGCCAATGGCGAACCGCTAATCACCAATCCCTTCCAAGGCCAACATCACCCGCTTCCGATCCACCCCCCACCGATACCCCCCCAAGGCCCCCGTCTGCCGAATCACCCGGTGACACGGAATCAAATACGCCAACGGATTCGCCCCCACCGCCGATCCCACCGCCCGCGACCCGCCCGGCGACCCCACCACCTTCGCCAAATCCCCATAAGTCGCCAGCCGCCCCGGCGGAATCCGCAAAAGCGCCCGCCAGACCTGCACCCGAAAAGGCGTCCCCCGGACCCACAGTTTGATTCCCCTTCCGGCCGCTCTCCCGTTCCCGCCTGCCTTCACAAAAATCTCCCGCGCCCGCGCTTCCGCCCCCTCATCACAGCGCACCAACTCCGCCCCCGGCCAGTCACTCGCCACTCGCTCCACCAATTCCTCCCGGCAGCCCTCACTCACAAAACTCAAATGACTCAACCCACGCTCGGTCTCCGCCACCAAACACTCCCCAAACGGCGAACCCGAAAATCCATACCGCACCACCACTCCTTCCCCTCCCCGCTTCAGTTCCCCCGGCGACAACGCTTCAAATGACACACACAAATCATGCAACCGCCCCGGCCCTGACAATCCCGACTCTAACGATGCCCCCAAAACACTCTCCCCCTCCCGCAGCAACCGCCGCGCATGTTCGAACGTCACCGACTGCACAAACTCCTTCGGCGTCACCCCCGCCCACTCGGAAAACAACCGGTGCAATCGCGA
Organism: Verrucomicrobiota bacterium; assembly: GCA_039028175.1. Lineage (GTDB taxonomy): Bacteria > Verrucomicrobiota > Verrucomicrobiia > Verrucomicrobiales > DEV007 > JBCDBW01. Next base: position 17,048 of record JBCCIR010000101.1, on the reverse strand, counting down.
CACACTCAGCCCCGACCCCGCCGCCACGGTCTCCAGCGACGGTTGCTCCATATGCCGCTCGTCCAAATACCGGATCACCCTCGCCACCCGCTCGTAATCGTTCATCCCATCACCCATACACCCCCACCCCCACCAAACCCACCCGATTCTTGCACCCAATCGCCCCTATTCCTCGCCCCGAATCACAAAGCGCTCCATCCCGTCAAAAGCATAATACACCGGGATCGAATGCCCGATCTCAGCTAGGATATGACGGGTCAGGTTCAGCTTATACTGCAAAAAGACATCTTCATGATCCGGATCATGGTGCGTCACAATCCAGGACCGCACCTTCGCCAGTTTCGCGAGCAAACAAACGTTCGAAAGCGCGCTGTGCCCCCATCCAATCTTGTCCGGATACTCGTCGTTCGTATACTGCGCCTCATGCACGAGCATATCCACGTCCGTTAGGAAATCGATGATCGACTGATACGGCATGATCTCCTCCGGTCCAACCGCATCCAAATCCGGGGTCCCGAGATACCCTCGCAAAAACTCGTTGTCCGGAAAAAACGCCACCGACATTCCCTCCACATCCATCCGATACCCCACCGTCGCCCCCGGATGATTCGCCGGCTCCCACGTCACCCGCACGCCATCGATCTCAACTGCATCGCCGGTTAAATGATGGAAGTGCAACTTCGCCTTCATGTCATCGAGCTCCACCGGAAAATAGTCGTGCTGCAGCTGGCCACGAAACAAGGCCTCCAAATCCTGCCCGAAGCCCTTCGCCCCATAAATATGCAACTCCCGATCCTCACGATACGCCGGCGCAAAGAAGGGAAACCCCTGAACATGATCCCAATGCGTGTGCGTGATAAACAAATGAATCGGCTCAGGCTCCTCCTCCACAATCGCATTCCCTAGGTCACGAATCCCCGTCCCCGCATCAAAGATCAATCGCGTCCCCCGATGCCGCAGCTCCAGGCACGACGTGTTCCCGCCGTACCGCTGGTGCGCCGGATCCACCACCGGAGAAGACCCCCGCGTCCCCCACATCCGAATCGTCGGACAGTCCACCGGCAAACTCGGCAAATAAATGTCCCCCGGAATCGCCTTCCCATTCTCATCCGGCCGATCGTCCCGCGTCACCGACGGCCCTCCATCAAAGAAACGCTCCACAATGTGAACCAAATCAGGAACTTCGAAGGGCTTCGAGATGATGTCGAACGCGCCTAACGACTCAATCCGGCTCCGGTCCGCCGCAAACTTCTTCGCAGTGCAAAACACGACCCCCAAATCCTTGGTCATCGGCTCACGCCGGATGCGCTGCAACACATCGATCCCATGAATGTGCGGCATCATCACATCGAGAAGCAATAAATGCGGCCGAAACAATCCAATCGCCACCAAGCACTGCTCCCCGTCGCTCACCCCCTCGACAATATACCCCCGCTCCTCCAACGCCCGACACACCGATTCGCGCAAGTCATCGACATCGTCTGCCACGAGAATGCGACGCTCACTGTTGCCATTTTCACCCATCACCAACCACCACCATAAAGTTCCCCCCGCCCACGGCAAGACTAGAACCAGTCCCAAGAAATTCCCCCAACCGCTCCCCAGTCAACCAAACTCCATTGACAGATTATCGCTCCCGCACCTCGTTCATACCAGTGCCCATGCCCACACTCGCCCGCCCGAACGCCCCAGCTAGCACGCGCCTCCTTCCCACCCGCTTCGCCAGCGCACTCTCCGCCATTTTGGCGCTCGCCTCCGTCTCCGCGTCCGGATCCGATTCGCCCATCCCCAGCGACGACTACGCTGTCCTCGACGCCCACCCGCATAACTACTGGACCCGCCCCCTCAACGACCCCTTCACCAAACTCAAAGAAGACCTCGATGCCGGGCGCGTCACCATCGATCAATCAAACGACATCGCCTTCCTCCACGACCTCCTCGCCAAACTCGACATCCCCGTTTCCTCGCAACTCCTCGTCTTCTCCACCACCAGCCTCCAACTCCGCTTCATCTCCCCACGGAACCCCCGCGCCATCTATTTCAACGAAGACGTCTACGTCGGCTTCATCCCCGGCGGCCGCATCGAAGTGGTTTCCATCGATCCCGAAGCCGGTGGCATCTTCTACATCTTCGATATCCCGCGCGATCGCAGCCCGCCCGTCGTCGAACGCTCAAACCGATGCATGAATTGCCACGCCGATTCCGATACCGGTGACGTCCCGGGCATCGTCCTGAAGTCCGTCGTTCCCGGACGCACCGGCGGCAGCCTCGACGCCTTCCGCCGAAACGAAACCGGTCACGCCATCCCCCTCGAGCAACGCTTCGGCGGTTGGCACCTCACCGGTAATCATAACATCCCCAAACACTGGGGAAACCTCATCGGCCGCTTTTCAGATGGCGAACTCCTCACCCAAACCCTCGAACCCGGTTCCCAATTCAATTGGTCAAATTACCCCGTCGCTACCAGCGATATCCTCCCCCATCTCCTCCTCGAACATCAAACCGGCTTCGTCAACCGGGCCATCGAAGCCCATTACCGCGCCCGCACTTACCTCCACGAAGGAAACGGCCGCCTCAGCCCCGAACACGCCAAAGAAATGGACCGACAGGCCCGACTCCTTACCCGCTATCTCCTCTTCGCCGACGAAACCCGGCTACCGAAAGCAGGCATCGAGGGCGATCCCGCTTACATCGAACAATTCCTCGCCTCGCGCCGCCCCGATTCCGAAGACCAATCCCTGAAAGACCTCGACCTAAACGACCGCCTCTTCAAATACCGCTGCAGCTACATGATCTACAGTGCCGCTTTCCAGGGACTCCCCGACGGCTTCCGCCACCAGGTCTATCGCCGCCTTCAAGAAGCCCTCGATACCGATTCGCCGGACCCGGACTACCGTTACCTTCCCAACGCAGAAAAGAAAGCCATCGCCAAGATTCTTCGAGAAACCCTTCCGGATTTTCCATAAGACACGACCCCAAAAACCCATTTCCAACTTTCATGACCGCATCACGAAAAGACAAAGCACTCACCCTCCGACTTGTCCTCGCTCTCATGGTCGCGCTCATGACTATCGAATTCGCGCGAGCGGAAGAAAGACCCGACATCGTCTTCATCATCGTTGACGACCTGAATGACTACCTCGGCTGCCTCGATGGCCACCCCCTCGCCAAATCGCCCAACATCGACGCCCTCGCCGCCAAAGGAATGCTCTTCTCCCAGGCCTACTGCAACTCCCCCCAGTGCCGCCCCTCCCGCACCAGCCTCAATCACGGCATCTACCCCTTCAATACCGGCACCTACTTTAATGCTAGGTTCCCGGACGAAACGGCCATCAAAACCCCGACCATGCAGCAATTCTTCATGGCCAACGGCTACCGCGTCGCCAGCGGTGGCAAGGTATTCCACGGAGGTCCCGGCAACGATGGCGACGCCCTGCTGAATCGCCCCCGCGATCCCAAGCCTCCCAAGGGAAAGAACAACTTTAACGCCATGAGAGCACCCAACGACGGCTACGCCCTCGACGTCGCCGACGAAGAAATGAGCGACTTCCAGGTCGCCTCATGGGCCATCCAGCAATGGGAAGAACCTGGCGACAAACCCCTCTTCATGTCGGTCGGCTTCTTCCGCCCCCACCGCCCCCTTCACGTTCCCAAACCTTACTTCGATCTGTTCCCCATCGACACCATCCTGCGACCCGCCGAACCCGAGGGTGATGACTGGGACGACATGCCCGACTTCGCCCGACGCCTCGCGCGAACCCACGCCCATAAACCACTCCACGATGGCTTAAGCGACCATGAATACATCGTCGAACATGACGAGTGGGACAAGACCCTGCGCGCCTACCACGCCTCCGTCGCCTTCGTCGATAAACAGATCGGTCGCTTCCTCGATGCCCTGAACGAAAACCCCCGCGGCCGCGATACCGTCATCATGCTCACGAGCGACCACGGCTGGCATCTCGGCGAAAAGAAACACTGGTGCAAAGGCGCCATCTGGGAACAAACCACCCACATCCCATTCGTCGTCCGCACTCCCGGCGTCGAACCGGGCTCCATTTGCACTCAGCCCGTCTCCCTGATCGACGTCTTCCCATCCCTCGTCGATCTCGCCGGCCTCGAAGTCCCCGCCTACCTCGATGGCACCTCCATCAAACCCCAACTGGAAAACCCCGCCAGCAAACGCCCGCCCGCGATCTCCTCCTACGGCGACGGCAATACCGCCATCCGCACCGAGCGCTGGCGCTACATCCGATACGAAGACGGCTCCGAAGAACTCTACGACCACAAAGTCGATCCCAACGAATGGATCAACCAGTCAAACAATCCCGAACACGCTAAGCTGAAGGAAAAACTCGCTGCCTTCATTCCGAAAGACCAACACGCGGGCCTGAAAGTCCAAAGCTGGTTCGAAGAATTCCAGATCGATGGCAACTCGGCACATGCCGAGTAGAAATCTCGACTCTCTTGCCGACTACAAAAAACGGGCGCCCCGATTTCTCGAAGCGCCCGCGGCTAAAGTTCAATGCGGAAACTTACTGTTTCTGCGCATGATGCGTCTCTTCACCGGCGTCAAGCCAGCCTTTGATACCGCCCGAGAAATGCTTGACGTTCGTGTATCCAAGGCCTTTGGCCGCATCGGCGGCCGCCTTGTATGCAGAACAGGAAGGACCACCACAGTAAGCGACGATCAACGTCTCCTTATTCTCCGGAAGCATCTCCGCGAGCTTGTCCTTGTTCGCGCGGAAATCAATCGCCGACGGGATGTGATTCTTCGCGTAAGTTGTCGTGCCGTTCACGTCAAGAACGACCACTTCTTTTTTGCCAATGGCATCCTTCAGCTCGGTCAAGCTGATGTCCGCATATTCACCGGCAACGGCGGTGCCCATCGTGGCGACGACGGCAACTGCAAGGGTAGTAAGCAATGTTTTCATAATTGTGTTTTTCTCTGATTAGGGTTGTCCGGTCGCCCCGAAAGACGCCGATCTCTATACGTATTTAACGATGGCTGGGATGCCAGGTTTCACAAATTCTTTTTGCAAACCGTGGTTGAGAGCCCCCGCCCCCATTTCCTATTTCACAAAAACGACACATTCCTGAACTCCGCGGAACATCCCCGCCGTCGCATACCCTCACAAATTTCCCCTCGACCCCCCACAGCGCCCTGCCATCATCCCCACGTGCCAGCCTCACCCCCATTCTCCGTCATCGGCCTCGGCACCGTCGTCGTCGACCACCAAATCATCCTCCACGGCTTCCCCGAACCCGATACCAAGTGCGAAATTTCCTCGGATCGCTACCAGGTCGGCGGTCCCGTCCCCACCGCCCTCTGCCTCCTCAACCGGCTCGGCGCCCGCACGACCTTCCACGGCCGCTGGGCGGAAGACCACTTCGGAGAAATCATTGAAGCCGACTTTCTCGCGAACAACATCGACTTTGATCCCCCTCCACACACTTCTAATGCCCGTTCCGGATTCGCCCATGTCTGGGTCGAAAAAGACACCGGCCGCCGCACCGTTGCCGCTTCCCGCGGTTCTCACACCGTCTCGTCCGACGAAATAGATACCGCTCGCTTCACCGCGCACGATGCCCTCCACCTCGATGGCTGGTCCGGCCCCGCCGCAATCGAAGCCGCCACGATTATGCGTAATGCCGGTAGAAAAGTGTTTATGGACCTCGGCTCTCCCAAACCCAATCTCCCTGACATTCTTGAAAACGTCGACACTCTGAACTGTCCCGCGCGTCTCATTCCGATTCTCTTCGAGACGAACGACCTCTCGGAAGGCGCCACAAAGATTCTCGCACTCGGCCCCAAAGAAGTTACCATCACCGACGGCGAGAACGGCGCCCGCTACTTCTCATCATCCGATACCGTCGCGCATCCCGGATTCCCCACCCATGCCGTCGATACCAACGGCGCCGGCGACGTCTTCTCCGGCGCCCTCATCTACGCCTCCATGAACCATTGGCCGCCGGAGAGAAAACTCGCTTTCGCCTGCGCCGCCGCCGCCCTCAAATGCCGGAAACTAGGCAATCGCGACGCCCTCCCTCTTCTCGAGGAAATTGACCGCCTTCTTTCCCAACCTGCTCAGTCCCAGGCATCTCCATCCTCCCCTTCCACCTCCAAAACATAACGCCCCGAACGGCGCCGGACCGACACCCGCGCATCGAATACCTCTGAAAGTACTCCCGATCGAAGGCACGCGCCCGCCTCTCCTTGCTCCACCACTCGCCCTTCTCGCAACAACAACACGTGAGAAAACAACGGAATGATCTCCTCAATGTGGTGGGTGATCAACACCACCGTCGGCCCCTCATCGCGACTGCCCTCCCCCAACCGCTCCACAAAACGAAGAAAGCGTTCCCGAGCCACCGGATCAAGCCCCGCACACGGCTCGTCCAACAACAACAACTGCAATTCCTCCAACATCAAAGCTCGCCCGATCAAGACGCGCTGCCGCTCGCCCTGCGATAACACCCCCCACGGCATCTTCTCAAGATGCGAACACTCCACCCGCTCCAAAATCTCTCTCGCCATTTCCCGGTCTTCCCGCCGAACCCGTCGCGCCCAATAGTTGATCATCGAATAACGCCCGCTGATCACCGTCTCCAACACCGGCTCATCCTCCTCGATCCGTTGACCGAGATTGCTCGAAACAAAACCCACCCGCTGACGCAATGATTCCCAAGGCTCGTCGGCATCACCCCCGGCCACCAACACCTCGCCACTGCTCGCCGTCATATAACCCGTCACCGAGCGTAGCAACGCCGTCTTCCCCGAACCGTTCGCACCCATCACCGCCCAATGCTCCCCGCGACGCACCCGCCAGTTCACTTCCCGCAAAATCGGCCGGTCCCGCTCCACCGATAATCCTCGCACGTCGATCACCCAATCCTTCGCCGCTTCCCCCCTGCTTCCCTTCATACCCACACCCCCCTACTTCCAAAAAAAAATCACTCGCTTCCAAAGCGGCCGCTCGTCCTCCGACATGTCAATGTCCGCCGCCAAATCGTACGCCTTCCCCGGCGCTCCCACCAAAGCCGACAAAGGCACATTCCATTTCACCACCGTCCCCGAATCATTGAGCTCCCCGTTATGGTCCCCGATCCGCGGCGCGCGCAATGTGACAAATACATATTTGTCCTTCAGCCGCCCCACCACATATTCCCGCGCCTCACCCTTCTTCCCCTCCATCAACGGCGCCATCGGAATCCCCTGCAAATGCGTCGGCGTCTTGATATTCACGGCACGCCCCACTAATCGCTGCGTCACCCGCGCACTCACCGGACCCACCTCCTGCACCGAGAACGAGGCCTCCACCATCCGCTCCCGCTGATACTTCATCAATATCTCACCCACCTTCGGAAGCGCACGATAGTGTTCCAATTCAATCTCCAGCCGATGCACCTTCGACGATCCACCCTTCGAGGCGCTATACTTCGCCTTGCTCACACCCGGCTGTGCCTCCAAATCACGCACCACCTTGTCCGCCGCTCCAAACGGATCCTGCATCGACTTGTCCATCCCGCCCGCCAACATCGCCAACGACCCCGACAACGTGATCTCCACCTCCACCGTTGCCGACGAATCCTTCCGGATCACGATATCCTCCGTCACCTCAAAACATCCCCCGAGCAACACCGGAACCAGCGCGATCACCAGAATGCGAGTGATAGAATTCATGATCAGATATCCGCCGCGTAGATCCTACAGAACGCCTCAACCCCTGTCGACGCGAAATACCTTCCGCGAAATGCTGCTCCATACCACGCATACTTCCGCTTCGCACCTATTCCACCCTCTCCAGGCGCGGAAACAACACAAACGCGACGTAAGCCAAGAGCAGCACCCCGCCAAACAACACGGTAAAAGCAACCGTATGAGGATGCTCCCAAGGCGCGCTAAGCCTCACCCATATGTCCCATCCTAACGCACTCGGTTCTCTCAAAACATCCCAACTATTCCAGCGTAATACGCGCCCAAGATAAGTTCCAAAAGCAGACAACACCGTGACAGTTACCACGAACACCCACGACATTCCCGCTCCCACACGTTCCACCAGCAAGCTCTGCAGTTGTCGCAGCGATGTGAAACCCAACAACAATCCCGCTAAACCATAGCAAAAGTACGTAAGCGCGTCATACCATGCCGGAGCACCGGTCGCCTTTCCAATGTGCTCAAGATCGGTAACCAAGTAGGGAGCATTCGGAAAAAACAACAACCACAAACAGGCCAGCAGACCCACAAACAACCCGTTCCCCGACCTCCGGCGCCGACAAACCCCCCATATCGCCGTGCTCAAAATCATCGGCAACCACGCCAAAAAAAGATTCCAAACCAGGAAGTACGCACCAATCTTCCCAACCACGACCCATTTTCCAAGCTGCAATCCCACCGACAAGGCCGAGATCGCCACCAGGACGGCAAACATCCCAATGCCGTCCGCAGGGATACTCCTAGCCGCACGAGTAATATTCATATCCCACCCAAGCCCTAAACGGTGGCCAACGTATGAAACCCACGTGAAAACCACGTGAATTCCCTCCCCTAATCATTGACCGAAAACGAAAACACCGCCTCCTCAAAATATCGCTCCCCCGGCCGCAGCAAGGTGCTCGGAAACCCCGCCTCGTTCGGAGCGTTCGGATAATGCTGCGTCTCGAAACAAATCCCCTCATGCCGTCCATACATCCGCTCCCCTGCACCTCGCTTCCCATCCCCAAAATTCGCAGAATAAATCTGCACCCCCGGCTGCGTCGTCGCAATCTCCATGACACGCCCGCTCTCGGGATCATGCAACCTCGCAAATGACCGCAACACCCGTTCCTCCGCCATGCTCAAAACATAACAGTGATCATACCCCCCTTCCGTCCCCCCAATCCCCTCGCCAATCCGCCGCGCTTCCAAAAAATCCCAAGGCCCGCCCGCCACATCCACATACCCCCCGGTCGGAATCTTGCGCTCGTCCAATTCCAGTATCTGATCAGCCTCCAACTGCAACTCATGATCCAGCACATCCCCCGAACCCGCCCCTCCCAAGTTCCAATCCGCATGATTCGTCAAATTCACATGCGTCGCCTTCGTCGTAGTAGCTTCATAATGAATCCGAAACGCCATCCCCTCCTTCGCCAAAAGATACCGCACCGTCGCCGCGACCTCCCCCGGATATCCCTCATGCCCGTCCGGGCTAACGAGGGAAAGAGCCACCCCCAGTTCCTCCACCGCCCCCTCCCAAACCTGTCGCTGAAATCCGGTCTTTCCCCCGTGAACATGAACCCCCGTTCGCGCGTTCACCGTTTCCAGATCAAAGCGCACCCCATCGATCTCAAATCCACCTCCATCAATACGATTCGCGAATCGCCCCACCACCGATCCAAACAGCGGATGCCCGGACTCATAGTCCGACCATTCATCCAAATACAGGGTCACGTTCGCCACCTCCCCCTCCCGGTTCGGTACTTCCACGCCAATCAGCATCGCACCATAGTTCAAAACACTCACCCGCATCCCCGTCCCATTGCTCAAATCATACCGCACCACGGTCCGCCCGTCCGCCGTCTCGCCATAAACCGACTCCTCAACATTCACTTGGCCCATACTGACATCTCCCCAAACAAAACAAAACAGGAAGCCCCACCAGAGACAGCCCCGCATCGCTCTCCCACCGGAAACTTGCAACAAAGACTTCACTCCATCGTTCTTATCATAGAATTTCAATAGTCACCCATGAAATCAGTCCCCGCCTTCCTTATCATTTTCCTGTTCACCATCACTCACGCCCTCGCCGACGACTGGCCACGCTGGCGGGGACCCAACTTAGACGGCATCTCGACCGATTCCTCGTGGCGCGCGGAGTGGCCCGATTCCGACCCGCCTCTCGTCTGGAAAACCAACGTCGGCACCGGCCTCTCCGGCATTAGCATCGCCAACAACAAGGTTTATACCATCGGCAATAACGACAACACCGATACCGTCTTTTGCTTGAACGCCGATACCGGTAAAGAAATCTGGACCCACTCCTACCCCGCCGCCCTCGATCCCAAATATTACGAAGGCGGCCCCGGTTCCACCCCAACCGTCGATGGCGACACGGTCTTCACCATCGGCCGGGAAGGACAGGTCTTCTCCCTCAACGCCGAGTCGGGCGAAGTCAATTGGTCGATGAACCTCGTCGCCGACGCCGGCCTCCCCGCTCCCGGTTGGGGATTCAACGGCTCGCCTCTCGTCCTCGATGACCGCCTCTTTCTCAATGCCGGCACCGCCGGCGTTGCCCTCGACAAAAGCTCGGGCGCTGTCATCTGGAAATCAGACGCCGAGGAAGCCGGCTATTCCTCTCCCTATCCCCTCGACCGAGACGGCAAAACCCAACTTCTCGTCAGCTCCTCGCGCAGCTACTCCGGAGTCGATCCTGAAACCGGCGCCGCCGCCTGGACCTTTCCCTGGCTCACCCGCTACGGCGTGAACGCCGCCGACCCCGTCCCCATCGATTCAAACACACTCTTCATCTCCTCTGGATACGGCAAGGGAGCCGCTCTCATCCGCCTCACCGGCACAGCACCGGAAGAAGCGTGGAAAAGCAAAGAGATGGGCAACCAAATGAATCCCTGCCTCCTCATCGACGGATACCTGTACGGAGTCAACGGAAACGAAGACGGTGATCCCGAATACAAATGCCTCGCCCCCAAAACCGGAGACATCCTTTGGTCGGACGACAGCACAGGTGCCAGCGGTGCCATCGCCGCCAATGGCTACCTCATTATTCTCGGCGAACGAGGCGAACTCATCATCGCCCCCGCTTCCCCGGATGAATTTGATCCCATCACCCGCATCCAGGTCCTTGGCGGAAAAAGCTGGACCGCCCCCTCCCTCGCCAATGGACGTGTGTATTGTCGCAATATCAAAGGCGACCTCGTCTGCGTCGACCTTCGCTAAACCCCCGAAACCAACACCGTGAACCGCCGCCGTTTCATCAAATCCACTTCCGCAGCCACCGCCGGTCTCGGCCTTTCCACCGCCCCCTTCATCCTCGCGCAGAAAGCGCCTTTCCAATACCGGGTCGCCCTCATCGGCTCGGGATGGTGGGGCATGAACATTCTCCGCGTCGCCCTCGAAACAGGCCGCTGCAAAGCCGTCGCTCTCTGCGATGTCGATGCCGATGCCCTCGAAATCTCCGCAGAGGAAGTCAACGACCTCGCCGGCACAAAGCCGAACACCTACCCCGATTTTCGCGAACTCTTTGCAAACGAAGAGATCGACATCGCCATCATCGCCACGCCCGACCATTGGCACGCTCTCCCCGCCATAGAAGCCATCAACGCCGGCGCTCACGTCTTCCTCGAAAAACCCACCGGCCACACCATCCGCGAAAGCCGCTCCATTTTGAATGCCGCCCGCGCCGCCGATCGCAAAGTCCAAGTCGGCCTCCATCGCCGCATCGGACCCCACCACGTCTCCGGCATGGACTTCCTCCGCTCAGGAAAGGTCGGAGACATCGGCATGGTTCGCTCCTTCGTGTTCAACGGCGGCGGAGAAGAACTCCCCTCCCCAAATAGCGAACCACCCAATTCTCTCGACTGGGAGTTCTACTGCGGCCCCGCACCTCTTCGCCCCTTCAATCGCAAAATCCATCCCGGTGGCTTTCGCAACTTCCTCGACTTCGCCAATGGCACCCTCGGCGACTGGGGAATCCACTGGCTCGATCAAGTCCTCTGGTGGACCGATGAAAAATATCCCAAGTCCGTCTACTCCACCGGTGGTCGCCCCGTGAAGGGCCCGGCCATCCTCAACGACAAGGAACAAACCAGCGACGCCCCGGACTCCCAAGTCGCCGTCTTCGAATTCGAATCCTTCACCGCCACCTGGGAACACCGGCGCTTCGCCCAAAACCCCACCGAGAAACACAAAGTGGGCACCTACTTCTACGGCTCCAACGGCATCTTTCACATGGGCTGGCGCGATGGATGGACTTTCTACCCCGCCGACCAAAAAAAGCAAATCATCCACGAAGACCCCAACTTCGACGACGAAAAGGCCGGCCACAATATCCCCGGTCTCTGGACCGACTTCTTTGATGCCATCGAAAACGATCGCCTCCCCGTCGCCGATATCGAACCCGCCCACCTCTCCACCAATCTCAGCCTCCTCGGTATGCTGTCTCTTAAACACGGCAAAAGCGTCGCTTGGGATGGGAGTTCCGAATCAATCATCGGAGACGACGCTGCCAACGCCCTCCTCCAGCGCACCTATCGGGGCCCCTGGGAATACCCCGTCATTTGATATCCGAATAACACACCCCGCAAGCCGTCTCACCATCAAAATCAAGGTTGATTCCCCGCTACTTCGTACTAATATACCGCTAATGAAAATCGTCACCCTTACCATCGTCGGCCTTTCGCTCGCACTTCCCGCCGCCTACGCGGAAGATCCCCCGAACTTCGAAACGGATATCTATCCCTTCATCGAAAATAGCTGCGTCGAATGCCACAAAGCTCCCTATGAAGACGAACGCGGCCGCGTCCGGCGGCCCAAAGCCGACCTCCGCTTCGACGGTAAAGAATTCATCCTTCAAGGGGGTGAAAACAATGACGACTTCCCCACGCTGACCCCCGGCGATCCGGATAAGAGCGCAATGTACACACTCGTGATACTTCCCTTGAGCGACGACGATCATATGCCGCCGGAAGACAAAGCCGACGAACTCACCGACGAACAAAAAGAACTCCTCAAAAAATGGATTGCCGCCGGCGCCGACTTTGGCGACTGGACTGGCAAAACCGAGTAGTTGCTCAGGTCCATAATTCGATCTTTCAAAACGGGGGCCCCCTGCAAAAGGGGCCCCCGTTTCTCTTTTCTGCACCGCCATACCGGCACCGCCATTGAAAGAACAATGCCCCCGCATCGTTAAGACGATATGCATCCGCGCCTTCCTTTGATCCCAGCCTTCATCGCCCTCCTCGCCGCCACCACAGGCACTTCCTTCGCCAAAGTCGATTGGCAAAAACAAGTGTGGCCCTTCATCGAACGAAGCTGCGTCGAATGTCACAAAGCCCCTTACGAAGAAGGTGGCAAAATGAAGGAACCCAAGGCCGAACTCCGCTTCGACGGCGCCTGGGCCATTATGGCCGGTGGCGAAAATGGCCCCGTCCTCACACCCGGCGACCCGGATAAAAGCGAAATGTATTTCCGCGTTACCCTCCCCGAAGACGACGCCGACTTCATGCCCACGAAAGGCGAGGTCCTCACCGAGGATGAAAAAGAAATCCTCAAACTATGGATCGCCGAAGGCGCGGACTTCGGAGACTGGGAAGGTAGCCTCGAAGGCAAACCCGATAAACCGGAAGCAAAACCCGGTGAGAGAAAAGTATTCGTCCCGCCGCCCGGGGTTTATGACATCCTCGCGGAAAAAATCGAACCCGCTCCTCAAGACGCCATCGATGCCGTCGCCAACACCGGCGCACGAGTGGATTCCCTCCAAAAAACCAACCCACTTCTCCGGGTCGACTTTTTCAATGTCCGCGACGAAACAGATGACACCACCATCGCCACCCTCGCCGGCATCAAGAACAACCTCGCCCAACTAAACCTCAGTGAAGCCGCTATCTCCGATGCCGGCCTCGAAAACCTGGCGGGCATGCCTAACCTCGTCCATCTCGACCTCCGCAATACCAAGATCACTGACGCCGGCCTCACCCATCTCAAAGACCTCCCCAATCTCCGCTACCTCAACCTATACGGAACCGGTATTTCCGACGCCGGTCTCGCAAATATCCAAAACCTGAAGAACCTCGAAGCAATCTACCTCTGGAAGACCAAGGTCACCGAAAAAGGAGCCAAGAATCTCGAGTCCAAACTCCCCAACGCCACCGTCTCTTTCCGCTGACCCTCCCCCTTCAGGTCAACGCCACCCCGCGGGTATCCACCAATCCGCCCGCCAACGCCCATCGGGAGGGGATTTGCTTGATTTCCCGCCCAAAAGCGGGAACTTTGGTATCTACTCCAACCCTCCCACTCGACGCGTTTGTCCCTCGCGGACAACTGCTTACGGATATTGTTGATGCTTTCCCCGCGAACAACCACCGCGATCTCCATCGTCGGAGTCGTCGCCGTAGGCCTTCTTTTCTGGCAAGCGAGACCCCTGTACAACTGGTATCAGGCAAAACACGCCATCTACCTCGCCGGAAAAAGCCAACGACTCCTCGAAGAAAAAGACGTTAAAGCGGCCTCAGACGCCGCCACACGCGCCTATCGAATGTCCCCCGATGAACCCGAGGTGATCCGCTCCCTCGCCAAACTCTACCGGCTTGACGGTGGAGGCGCCAAAGAAGCTCTCTACCTCCTAAACAAACTCGTCGGCATGGACCTCGCCACCACAGAAGATCGACGAGAACTTGCTCGAACCCTCGCCATCCTCGGCGAATTGCAGAAAGCCCAATCCCTCGCGCAAGAACTCCTGCTCGAAGATCCCAACGATCCCGATTCCATCGCCCTGAGAGCACGACTCCTCATCGCCGAAGGAGAAATCGCCCAAGGACTGAAACTCCTGCGCCGCGCTCAGCAGATAAATCCCGGAGACGAACGCGATCGCCTGCTCCTCGCCCAGCTCTACATCGAATACGGCTCCTTCGAAGAAAAAGCGAAGGCTTGGATGATGCTCAAAGACGTCGCTCAGTTCGACAATTCCGCCGGCACCAAGGCCCTCGAACTGCTTCGACGCAACTTCTCCGGAGACGGCGACCTCCTTCCTCTCCTCCTCAATCCTCCCGCCGAAGAAACAGGCCCACAGCCGGCCTACGTCACCGACTTGAAACGGAGAATCCTTCTCAATCCCGATGAAAAACAAGCACTTCTCGACGAAGCATGGGAAAAGTTCGACTCAATGGGACGCCGTGCCACCTATCAGGTCAACGTCCTCACCCGGTGGCTGTATCGACAAGGCGATGCTACCCTCATTATCGATTACCTGGACTGGGAGTTCGCTAAAGAGGATGCCAGCCTCACCGCAGTCTATCTCAGCGCTCTCGGCCTCCTCGACTCGTGGGAACGGGTCAAAGAAATCCTCGAAGACGATGAAGTCCCCGTTTCAGACGTTCATCGTGCCACCTACCTGGCCTATTGCGCAGATAAACTCGATCTCGGATACCCGGTCATGAAAAGCCATCTGCGAGATGCCCTCAAAGCCGCTCGCGATGCCCAGGAATACGCCGAGGCACTCAGTATCGGAGTCTACGCCCAATCCTTCTTCTTCAACGAAATTGCAAGGCAAGCATTTCGCTACGCCACCGGCTCGAGTCGAACCGCTCAACTAGCGTTCGAACATCTCCTTGCTATGAACGACACTCGCACGAATGCCCAAGCCCTCAAACGAATTACCGGCGAGTTTCTGCAACGCTACCCAAATCGACCGGGACTTCGCGAACGCTTTCTCTATCTCAAACTCCTTACCGGTATCGAGGTGGAGCTCGCCCAATACGAAATGGAACGCATCCTTCCTAAATCCACCGCTCATGACGCCGCGCGTATGGTCCTCGCCCTGGCCTACTATCGAATGGGGGATGTCGAAGGAGCGCGCCAACTCTGCGAATCAGCGGAGCTCACTAATCTCTCCTCGGGACACAAAGCCGTCTACGCAATGATAATGGCCCACTCGAACCGGCTCGAATTGGCCCGCAATATTACCCGGACAATTCCCGTCAACCTGCTCCTCGACGAAGAACGGGCGCTCATCGCCTCCATTCTTCCCAAGGTAACTTCCACCAACTAGCGCCCCGCAGACGAGTGGATAAGTTGCTTTTCCCATACTCCGCAAAGAGGTCGCCCACCGCGGCCCATGCGCAGCGGGACACAATGTTTCGCCAATTGACCCGATCATCTCTATCCCCTCCCTTGCGAGCGCTCCCGCGCTCCACTAGGTTTCTCCCCATGATGTCTCGCGCGACTCATACCCCGCAACACTGATGGCGCCACCTGATCCAGAAGAAAATCCTCACGGGATATCACGAGTCGTCGTTGTCGGTGCACTCCTCCTTGTCATCATTGCCGGTTTCGCCCTATGGCAGGCCCGCCCGCTCTACAAATGGATTCAAGACCGCCGCGCGGAAGACTACCTCACGGAAATCAACGACGCCCTCGAAGAACAACAGTTCAGTGAAGCCCACGCTTTCCTCGGCGAAGCCTACGAACTCTCCCCAAATAATCCAGGTATCCTCCGAGCCGCCGCTCAACTCGCCATCGCCGCCAAATCCCACGAAGCCTTCTTTTTCCTGACAAGACTCGACGAACTCAATCTCACCACCTTCCAAGATCGAATCCTCCGCTGCGAAGCTTACTTGCGCCTGAACTACCTCGAGCGGGCCGAAATGGCCGTCCGTGAACTGCTCGCGGAAGCTCCCGACAATCACGACTGCCTCAGCCTGGCCGTAGATATTCAAGTCGGCAAAACCGATTACAAAAGCGCCATTAATGCCCTCGTCACCCTCCTGAAATCCCATGGCGATGATCTCCGCCGGAAACTCCAGCTAGCAACACTCCTCATCGATGAAGGCTCCGCCAATGACCGCTCCATTGGCTCCAAATACCTCTGGGAACTCGCTCGCGGAGACACCCCCGTTTCCGCCCTGGCTCTCGATCGAATCTGTGAAGACGACAGCCTCATCAAGCCAATGCAGAAATCTCTCGTTGCCCTCATCGAGAAACATCCACGGGCCACGGAACGACATCACGTTCACGCAATGAAGGTACGCACCCTCCTCTACCCACTCCAGCGGGAAAAGATCATTTCCGAAGGACTTGCACGCAGCAGAACACAATCCGCTCACGACGCCGCCGAGTTCTTCCGATGGTTGAGCGAAGAAAACGAATACCCGCTCATCCTCAGAGAACTCCCGCTCGAGCGCGCTCGCCAAAGCAGCCGCATCATGCCCATCTATCTGAACGCTCTCGGACACGAAAATCGCTGGCGAGAAGCAAAGAGCCTCCTCGAAGACCCACGCACCCCCCTGAGCGATCCCCGGCGCTTGACCCTCGCCGCATTCTGCGCCGAAAAATTGGG
>JBCCIR010000100.1:0-19453 GCA_039028175.1 Verrucomicrobiota bacterium | reverse complement strand
GGGGTGAATCGGGGCAGAGTGGGGGTGAGATGAGTGCGTGGATTCGATGGGGGTTGCTGCTGGGGGCGGGTGTATTTGGTTTGGGGTTTGGGGAGGTGAGGGGGCAGGAGGCGATGAAGGCTTGGTCGGCGGAGACTTTACTGGAATGGTGGCGGGCGCATCCGGAGCCGGAGACGTGGAAGAGCGGTGCGGCGGATTTGAAGGCGACCTTGGTCGCGGCGCAGGAGAAGTATGGTGTGCCGAAGGCGGTAGCGAACCGGCATTTCCTGGGATGGGTGGTGCATTTGCGGTGGTTGGATTTGTTTCCGGAGGAATGGGAGGGGCATGCGTATTTTTCAGGTGAGGGGGCGCGCCAGACATACAAATTGTTGAGCGCGAAACAGGTGTTGCCGCGTTTGCTGGCGAACTCGTTGGCGCCGGAGGATGACGGGAGGAAGGCCTTGGAGGTGTTGTGCCGGATTGCGGAGGCGCATCCAGAGAAGGTGTATGAGTATCCGGAGTTGGCGGTAGCGATGGCGGTGGTGTTTGACCAGGAGTTTCCGGGAAGTTGGCCGCATCCGTTTGTGAACGGGGGATCGGTGGTGTCGGGGGATTTGATTGTGGAAGACCGCTTTGGTTTTTACGTGGCGACGCATGAGGCGGGTGGCTTGATGATTGATCCGACGGAGTTGTCGGTGAAGGAGCTTTGTTTCCTGGTGGATTCGATTTTGGCGTTCAATGAATTGAAGTATGTGCAGCAGGTGAATTTGAAGTCGCCGGATTACCTGGCGGGGTTATATGCGGCGATCGAGTATGACTTTGGGCGGTCGACGAGCGGACAGTTTCAGTGGCCGCACGGGGGGTATGGGTTGGCGGACATCGGGGAGAAGGGCGGGATTTGCGCGGACCAGGCGTTTTTCATTTCGCAGACGGGGAAGGCGAAGGGGATTCCGACGATTTTGTTCATGGGGCAGGGGAAGTCCGGGGGGCATGCGTGGGTGGGGTATTTGAAGGAGCGGGCGGATTGGAATTTGGACGGGGTGCGATCGAGTTCTGAGAAGTATCCGGTAGGTGTGACCTATGATCCGCAGACGTGGCGGCGGATGACGGACACGCAGTTGAAGTTCGTGATGGCGGATCTGATGAAGACGCTGAGTTACCAGCAGTGTCAGTTGATATTGCAGTGGGCGGCGATGAACCGGGAGGAGTCGTTTTACCGGGAGGTGGTGGTGAAGGCGCGGGAGTCGATGCCGCGGTACTTTGCGACGTGGGAATTGGAGGCGGACTGGTTGCAGGAGAAGGGGGCGCCGGCGGAATACATGGAGGGTTTTTGGAAGCGATGGGTGAGCACGTTTCGGGACGAGGTGGATATGAAGACGCGGGGGCAGGTGGCGTTGTTGCAGCATTATGAGGAGGCGGGGGACGATCGTTCGGCGGAGCGATTACGGGAGGAGATGTTGCGGGACAATCGTTCTGAGCGGTTTGATCTGGGGATCACCGTGGCGGCGACGTCGGTGTTGGCGTTGGCGGATCGCGGGGAGTGGAAGGCGGCGGCGGAGGCGTACGAGGACGCTTTGGATCGGTTTAAGCGGAATGCGGGGGGGCATTTGCTGTATAATTTGGTGCAGCCGTATGTGGAGAGGTGTTTGGAGGCGGGGCGGAGGGAGGATGCGTTGGCGGCGATGGAGGATTTGGACCGGGTATTTGAGCCGAAGCCGAACACGATGTTGGCGCAGGATTTGGATAAGTTGCGGGGGTTGGTGAAGTGAGTTTTTGAACAGGAGGGAACAGAGAGAACGAAGGAGGATGCTATTTTTTTGACTCCAGGAATGAGTAGGCGGTTTGGAAATCGTTGAGGGTGGTTTTGAGGGGGCCGTGTTTTTGGAAGCGGCGGGCGGACGTGAGGACGGGTGGGGAGAGGACAGTGGTGGGGCCGGATTGGCGGAGTCGTAGGGAGAGGTCGAGGTCTTCGCATTGGGTGACGGATTCGTCGAAGCCGTTGAGTTTTTCGAAGATGTTGCGGCGGACGAAGATGGCTTGGTCGCCGAGGAAGAGGTGGAAATGGCGGGAGCGGAGGGCGGCGAGTTTGCAGGTGAGTTTGAGGAGGAGGGAGGGCGAGTCGAAGAAGCGGGCGAAGGCGCCGCCGACGAGGTTGCGGGGGGAGTTGAGCGCGGAGGTGATTTGGGTGAGGGCGTTCGGAGGGAGGCGGGTGTCGGCGTGGAGGAAGAGGAGGATGTTGGCGGCGGCTTGGGCGGCGCCGAGGTTTTGTTGTTTGGAGCGGGATGCGACGGGGGATGTGATGACGTGGCAGCCGGCATCTATGGCGATGGAGACGGTGGCGTCGGTGGAGTTGGCGTCCACGACGATTATTTCCGCCTCGAGGTCGCCGGGATTCACGGATTCCAAGGTGGCTTGGAGGTGATCGGCCTCGTTTCTTGTCGGAATAATGACAGAGATGGCGGGGGGCATGGCGTTATGGGATACACGTTACGGATTAGGGGCGCGACGGCAAAGGCGAAGGCGCTCTTGACCTGTGGCGCGGCGATTCTAGAATTCGGGCAAATTTGATGGGAGAGAGAGTGTATGGATCAGAGTGAAGAAGGACGGCTAGCCCAGGAGACGGCGGAACTGGAGGCCCTTGAGGGGCAATCGGCGGGGGCGAAGTTCAAGGTATATGCGCGGAAGTGTGGTCCGGGGTGGTTGCAGAGTGCGATTACGCTGGGGGGCGGGTCATTGGCGAGTGCGTTGTTTTTGGGGGTGATCGGCGGCGTGAACTTCATGTGGCTGCAGCCGATCGCGATGATCATGGGGGTGATCATGTTGAGTGCGGTGGCGTATGTCGTGTTATCGACGGGGAAGCGTCCGTTTCGAGCGATCAACGAGCATGTGAGTCCGGTATTAGGTTGGACCTGGCTGGCGGCGACGATGATGGCGAACATGGTGTGGGTGCTACCGCAGTTTAATTTGGCGTGGGGAGCGGTGGACAAGAACTTGATCCCGGGTTTGGAGGACAGCGCGTCGTGGGTGGTGTCGGCGGTGGTGTTGGGGTTGGCGACGGCGGTGGTTTGGTTTTATGACACCGGGGGGCGTGGGATTCGGTTGTTTGAGCTGTTGTTGAAGATCATGGTGGGGATGGTCGTCATTTCGTTCTTTGGCGTGGTTGCGGCGTTGGCGTTTACGGAAGGGTTTGATTGGGGGAAAGTGTTCGCGGGATTCATTCCAAATCCGAGTCGATTGTTCACGCCGACGCCGGGGATGCAGGAGATGATTGCGGCGACGGGAGACGCGTCGAGTTTTTGGGATGGGGTGATGGTGGAGCGTCAGCGGAGTGTCGTGATCGCGGCGTTTGCGACGGCGGTGGGGATCAACATGACCTTTTTGTTGCCGTATTCGATGTTGAGCAAGGGTTGGGGGCGGCCGCATCGGGGATTGGCGATCTTTGATTTGTCGACGGGGTTGGTCATCCCGTTTGTGATTGCGACGGCGTGCCTGGTGATTGCGGCGGCGAGTCAGTTTTTCGGGAAGTATGACGCGGCGATCGTGGACAGTGCGACGCCACCGGGGGCTTATGTGGCGGATTTGGAGAAGCGTTTGAAGTGGGAGATGGGGGATGCGCTGTATGCGGGGTATGAGGAGAACGTGGACAAGAAGATTGCGGAGGTGAAGGCGGAGCCGGGATTTGAGGAGCTCACGGAGGACGAGCAGGATGCGGCGGTGATGAAGGTGCGGGCGGCGCGGTTGCAGGAATTGCCGGAGGCGGACCGGGTGATGGCGGCGACGATCATCAAGCGTGATCAGTGGGCCTTGGCGAAATCGTTGGAGCCATTTATTGGGCGGAAGCTTTCGCAATATGTGTTCGGGATCGGGGTGCTGGCGATGGCGATTTCGACGATCATCATCTTGATGCTGATCAACGGGTTTGTGTTGTGTGAGATTTTTGACCGGCCGCGAGATCCGAAGCTGCACCGGATCGGGTGTTTGATTGTAGGGGCGATCGGGTTTTTTGGGCCGGCGATTTGGGGGAAGGCGGGGGCGTGGTTGGCGATCCCGACGTCGTTATTGGGCGGGGCTTTGTTGCCGATTGCTTACATCACGTTTTTGCTGTTGATGAACTCGAAGAGTTTGCTGGGGGACGCGATGCCGACGGGGGCGCGCCGAGTGCGGTGGAATATATTGATGGGGATCGCAGCGGGGACGGCGACGTTTGCGACGGCGATCAGTATTTGGAAAAACCGGGCTGAGGTGCCGGGGTTGGGGTTGGAGGTTCGGGTAGTGGGGATTGTGTTGGCGGCGCTGATTGTGGTCGGGGTGTTGTTGTTTCGGGGGTCGAAGGCGGGGGAGAAGGGGTAGGACGGATTGAAAATCCGTCCTACGGTTGATCCCTTCTTCGCCAAGGCTACGAAGGGCACGCGGTTTGCCGCTTGTTTCCGGAGCGTGACGAGCGCGTCGGATGTCAGTGCAAGGTGGAGTCGAGGACTTGGACTTTGGTCCAATAGGAATTGAAGCCATCGACGAAGACTTGGTGGTCGGGGTGGATTTGGTAGGTGTCGTGGTCTTCGATGGAGTTGAAGGAGAGGAAGAGAGAGAAGTCGAAGCTGTGGTCGGTGACGGGAGCGCGATCGGGGGTGGCGGCGGGGCTGCCGTAGTGGCCTTCCGCGACGACATCGATCTCGCCTAGTTTGTCGAGGGCTTGGGCGAATTTTTGGCGGTCTTCGGCGTTGAGGTCTTCGCGGAGCCAGAAGTAGACGGAATGAAGCATTTTACTCATGGCGCCTTATTTGGCAGATGGCGCGGGAGGATGCAAGGCCTGATCGGAGCGTGGGATCAGGAACGGGGGGGAGTGGCGGTGGGGGCGAGGTTGCGGAAGGGTGAGGTGTCGACTTCGCCTTCCAAGGTGGCGTATGCTGAGCCCCAGGAATCGACGGCGGTGGTGAAGGGTTGGTCTTGGGGAGCGGCTATAGGGAGGGTGTGAGCGGGAGCGGGGGAGGATGGGGGGGAGGGAGTGGCGGCAGGGACGGGGTTTGTGAGTCCGGGTTCCGATTCATCCGGGAGGATACGGAAGGGTGAGTACCCTCTCATGACGGGGTCGCGATTGGGTTGTGATGCGATTGAGTCTGTCGGCGGGGGTGGTTTTTGCCAGAGGGATTGGTATCGGGCGGATTGGGCGAGTTGGGAGGGGTCGGGTGCGGTCTCGTGGGTAAACTTTTTGGATTTTTTGCGGCAACCGCATCGTTCGCCGCAGTAGACGCAGGCGAAGGAGGGTTTGAAGAGGATATCGAAGCACATGCGGAGGAGGCGGCTGCCGAGGAGGCGTTTGGTGGAGGGGTGTTTGTCGCAGGTTTTGGGGAGGAAGAGGGTGCAGCGGCAGAGGACGCAGCGGAGAGGGGCGGACTGGAGGAAGGCGACGACGGCGATGGTGACGCTGGAGGCGATGAGGACGAGGGCGGTGGGGAGGAGAGAGTGGAAGGCGGCGAGGGCGATGGCGGTGAAGGCGAGGGAGAACCACAGGAGAGTGATTCTCAGGAAGGTGAGAAGAGCGGCCCAACGGAGAGCGACGGGATGCGGGTAGGAGAGACGCATGAGCTTGTAAAATATATAATTACCATAATTAATGTCAATTAATAGTTTAGGGGTGGGTTCTCCCGTTGGCCCGTTGGCCCGTTGGCCCGTTGGCCCGTTGGCCCGTTGGCCCGTTGGCCCGTTGGCCCGTTGGCCCGTTGGCCCGTTGGCCCGTTGGCCCGTTGACCCGTTGACCCGTTGACCCGTTGACCCGTTGACCCGTTGACCCGGTGACCCGTTGACCCGTTGACCCGTTGGGCCGTTGGCCCGTTGACCCGTTGGGCCGTTGGCCCGTTGGCCCGTTGGCCCGTTGGCCCGTTGGGCCGTTGGGCCGTTGGGTTGTGGGGAGGGGGCGAGTATGAGTATGAGGGAGGCTGGGGAATGGGGGAGTTTGGGGGCTGGACGGGGTGGGGTGGGAGGGGTATGGCTGGGAGCGATGGGAATTCTGGAAGAGATTGAATCGGGGCATTCGGTATTTGAGACGGAGATGGCGGTGCGGCCGGACGACATTGATATGAACCGGCATGTGCACAACAGCCGGTATTTGGATTACGTGTTGGCGGCGCGGTTTGATCAGATGAAGCGCTGTTACGGGGTGGCGATGGAGGATTTTTTGGAGCGTGGGTTCAGTTGGTTTGTGAAGACGGCGCATGTGGAGCACAAGCGGCCATTGCATTTGGGTGATGGGATCGTGGTGCGCACGCGGATGCGAACGATCGGTCGTCGCGAAGTGACGGTGGATTTTGAGATCGTGAACCGCGAGACGGAACGGGTGAGTGCGGAGGGGTGGTTTGCGTATTTGTTTGTGGACGCGGAGACGGGGAAGCCGCGAACGATTCCGGATGATATCCGGGAGGCGTATTCGGTGTAGGTGGACGAGAACGCCGTGGGGGCTTTGCAGAGGGAGATGGCGGCAGAATGCCGCGGCCACGTTTACCCCTCGATGCGATAGAGATTTTCTTCCGTGCGAATGAAGAGGGTATTGTCGGCGGGAGTGATGGAAGCGAGGGCGGGTTCGTTGAGTTTGTTCTCGGCGATGAGCCGGAACTTTGGTTTGGCGTCGACGACGTAGGTGGTGCCTTCTTCGCTGAGGAAGTAGAGCTTGCCATCGGCGAAGAGGGGCGAGGCGGAAAAGTTACCTCGCAGGCGTTCTTGCCAGGAGACCTTGCCGGTTTTGGCCTCGAGGCAGGAGGCGACGCCGGAGTCGTCGACCATGTAGAGGTAGTCGCCGACGACGATGGGCGAAGCGTTTTTCGGGACGCCTTTCTCGGCGGTCCAAGCGATGTGGGAATCGGTGATATCGCCTGTGCCGTCGGGCCGGATGGCGAGGAGGTTGGCGCGATTGAAGCCGGAGCAGACGAAGACGAGGTCGTGAGCGAAGACGGGACGTGGGACGACGGAGTATCCTTGGCCGTATCGGCAGCGCCAGATTTCTTTCCCGGTTTTGGGGTCGTAGGCCATGACGGCGCCGCTGGCGGGGCTGATGACCTGATCTTGGCCGTTCACCTTGATGAGGAGGGGAGTGGCGAAGGAGAAAGGGCGATCGACTTTGACATTGCGCGCGGTTTTCCAGGCGACGCGGCCGTTGTTTTTATTGAGCGCGGCGATGAAGGGAGCTTTGCCGCCGTCGCAGGAAAAGATGAGGTGATCGCCGGCGATTATGGGACACCCGCCGTTTCCGTGGACGGGGGGGAAGCGAAGATTATCTTGTTTCCAGAGGACTTTGCCGGTGCGCGCGTCGAGGCAAGCGGTTCCGTCATGGCCGAAGTGGACGTATAGTCTTTCGTTTTCGTAGAGTGGCGTGGGGCTGGCGTGGCTGTTTTTCTTGTGAATTTTGTAGGCGTCGTCGGCGTCTTGTTCGAAGACTTCCACGTTCCAGATTTCTTCGCCGCTGTTGGCGTCGAGGCAGAGGGCCCGGAGGGAGCGGTCGGTATTGTTGCTCCCGGGATTGTCATCGACGGCGGTGGTGAGGAAGAGGCGGTTGTCGACGAGGACGGGTGAGGACCAGCCTTTGCCGTCGATGGATTTCTTCCAGGCGACGTTTTTGGATTGGTTCCATTCGGTGGGGAGATTTTCGGCGGACGAGTGGCCTTGGCCGGAGGGGCCGCGGAATTCGGGCCAGTTTTCGGCGTGGGTTTTGGCGAGACCGGTGGTGAGGATGAGGCAGAGGGACAAGTGGAAAATTTTCATATTCTAGTATGTGGGTAATGGGGAAACGGGGGATTGGTCAGGCGACTTTCAGGAGGGTCAGGATGATCGTCACCGTGGCGAGGCTGAAGACCGTGGAGTAGAACACGGCGGCGGCGGCGAAGGCGCTATCGGCTTTGAATTCGTGGGCGATGAGGGCGGTGTTGACCGCGGTGGGGACGGAGGCGCCGAGGATGAGGATGTGGTTGGTGAGGGGGTCGAAGGGGAAGACTTGGGTGAGGGCGAGCGCGACGAGGGGGCCGCCGAGGAGGCGGATACCGACGGCCCAGGGGAAGGGGCCGCGGAGGCGTGGGGGTTTAGTTTTGGAGAGTTGGACGCCGAGGGTGATGAGGGCGAAACCGACGAGGGCGGCGGCGAGGTAGTTGAGCGGTTCCCAGAGGACGGGGAGGTTTTGGGGTTGGAGATGGAAGTGTCGCGCGAGGAGGGCGGCGGCGATGGCATAGATGGAGGGTTGGCGCAGGACGGGGAGCAGGTTTTTCCATGCGGCGGAAGGGGAGGTATTGTTTTGGGATGACGCGAGGGAGAGGCCGATGGAGAACGTGGTGATATTCATCGTCATGAGGATGAAGACTTGAATGGGTGGTCCTTTTTCGGGGAAGGCGAGGGTCATGAGGGGGATGCCGTAGTTCCCCGAGTTGTAGAACATGGTGGAGAGTTGGAGGGATTTGCGGGTGGACGGGGCGGCGCGGGTGGCGATGGCGACGAGTGAGCTGAGAAGGAACATGGATGCGATGACGAGGAGCGTGAATCCCACGAACTGAACGGCTTCTGACCCGGGGAGTTCGGAATTGACCACGTGGACGAAGATGAAGGCGGGGACGAAGAGGTAGAGGTTGAGTTTGACGAGCGTGTCGAGGTCGACTTTGAAGCGTCGGTCGAGCAGCCAGCCTAAGCCGATGAGGATGAAGATGGGGAGGCAGACGTCGCGGAAGAGGATCCACATAGGGAAAACTGTTAGGATAGGTTAAGGAAATGGGCGGGAGGGACCGAAGATTTAGCGGCAGGGGGGCATGCAAGGCGAACAGAAAGTGTTGTGATCGGCGTGGGCGCCGGGGTTGCGTGTCGGGAATGTTGCCATTGGTTTCTGGTTGCGCGTTGGTATAAGTCGTTGAAGGTTAGACTTACCTCAATGCGTCAACGGAAGTGGTCTGCCCTGATTATACTGGGAGTGATTGCGGCTCTGCTTGTGATGGGTGTTTTCGGATACCAGCGGTCGCGGGGTACGGCTGTGGCCAAATTGGGGCGTGGTGGGGTGGAGCGTTCGATTGATTCGGTGGTGCAGGCGGCGCGTGAGAATGATGTCAGGCAGTTGGTCTTATTGCAGCGGGCGGGGCAGGATTTTGAGGGGCGGGATGAGTATGGGGAAACGGCGTTGGTGGCGGCGTTGCGTTGGGGGGCGGGTGATGCGCGGGAATTTTTATTGAAGAGCGGGGTGGATGTATCGGCGGCGGATGCGAGTGGGCGGGTACCGATGGCGCATGCGTACTTGCGGGAGGATTGGGCGGCGGCGCGGCAGCTGGCGAGGTATGGGGCGAAGGTGGAGGTGGAGTTGGAGGACGGCGAGGATGCGTTGGAGACTGCGGTGAGGCTGGGTTACGAGCCGTTGGTGGCCTTTATTCGGGCGAATGGCGATGGGGATATCGAGGCGGCGGTTCCGGTCGACGAGAGGGAGGTGGTGAAGTTGGTGACCGCGGGTGACGAGCTTCGTTTGAAGAAAGCGTTAGGTGAGGCGGAGGAATTGGCGAACGCGCGGGATCACCGTGGAACACCGATCTTGGTATTGGCGGCGCGTGGCGGGCAGGGGGGAGTGGTGGATCGTTTACTGGAGAGTGGGGCGGAAGTGAACGCGGTGGGCGAAGGTGGAGGGACGGCGTTGATGGCGGCGTTGGCTCGCGATGATTTGGAGATGGTGGGGGTGTTATTGGATGCGGGGGCGCGCTTGAGTTTGGACGGGCCGGCGGCGTACGCGTTGGTATTGTCGTGGCATGAGCAGGGGCGGGAGGAGTTGTTGGGCGGGCTTTTTGATGCGGGTTTGAGTTTTGAGGGAGTGGGCAAGTGGGGGGATCGGCTGATGGCGATTGCGATTGGTGAGCGGGATGAGGAGTTAGCGGCCAAGTTGTTGGATCACGGGGTGCGTGCGGAGGATTGGTTTCGGGAAGTTTTGGGAACGGAGGATCCGGCATTGGTTCGAGAGTGGGTTGGACGAGACGTTGACGTGGATGAGGTGGAAGAAGCGGGCGGGGAGACGGCGCTGGCGCGGTTTGTTCGTGAGGGGAAGGCGCCATTGGCGAAGGTGATGGTTCGGGCGGGGGCGGATGTGAACGTGGAGACGGAGGACGGGCAGACGGTTTTGGCTTGGGCGATTGCGCATGGGAACAAGGGGATGGTGAGGGCGTTGCTCAAGGCGGGTGCGGACGCGAACGTGACGATTGCGACGCCGGTGAGTGACGCGTTTTTGACGCATTTTGAGGATGAGAAGACGACGTCGTATTATTTGGAGCGTGATGCGCGATTGACGCCGTTGATGATTGCGGCGGGATCGGGGCAGGAAGATGCGGTGGTTGCGTTGCTGGAGAGCGGGGCGAAGACGGGGGTTTATACTTCTCGATACAAGGTATACCCGATCAATTTTGCGACGCGTCGTCATGATGTGAACCTGATTCAGCGGATGTTGGGGCGTGATCCCGATCCATCGAAGCAGGAGCGGAAGGTGGTGGTCGATTTGTCGACGCAGCGGGCGACCTTGTATCTAAACGGTCAGGTGCATATGACGTCACGGGTGTCGACGGGGAAGAAGGGGTATACCACGCCAACGGGTGAGTATGTCATCACGAACAAGCACCGACATTGGACCTCGAACTTGTATGATGCGTCGATGCCGTACTTTATGCGGTTGAACTGCGGGGCGTTTGGATTGCATCAGAGCAATTCCGTCCCCAGCTATCCGGCGTCGCATGGTTGTATTCGGATGCCATGGAAGGATGCGAAGGCATTTTTCGGTGTCTGCGAGGTGGGTGACCGGGTGACGATTCAGCCCTAGAAGCGGTAATCGCGAGTAAGCCCCGGGCTGGGGCGGAAAATTTCTTGTTTCGGGGGGGATTGGTTTTAATTAGTGGGGAGTGGAACCAGAAGAGCAGCGAGAAGAGGACGAGACCGGGAGCGATGGGGGAGTGTCGTCGAGGGCAGCGTTCAGATCGATCGAGGAGGAGGAGGATCGGTACGAGTCGGGCGCAGCGATGACGAGCAATGCGCGACGGACGATGTGGCAGATGGCGTTGGGGTTGGTTTGTTTAGGGTTATTGGGGATTGGGGCCTTGTTGTTAGTGCGATATCGGGACGATATTGCGGGCGAGGTGGCGCGCGAGAAGATCGCGGCGGCGACGATGCCGGTTGGGGAGGCGAACGAGGCGGTGCGGGCGATGCCCGAGTATGAGGAGGCGATGGGGGCGTTGGGGAGTGGCAACTTTGAGCGGGTGTTGTCGCGGGTGGCGGAGATGGAGTTGTATGTGAATGGGAGTTCGGTGACGCGGTATTTGGCAGCGCGGGCGTATGATGGGATGGGAGAGGTGGACGCGTCGAAGGACGCGAGTCGGGCGGCGGTGGAGCGATCGCCGGACGACGTGGAGGCCTTGTATTTTCATGGACGGCTTTTGCAGGCGACGGGTGATCCCGGGGCGACGGCGGTTTTTGAGCATATCGTGGAGGTGGACGAAAAAGTCCTGGAGGCGTGGCATGAATTGGGGAATCAATATTTTGGTTTAGAGCGGGGGGAAGACGCGCTGGGGGCGTACGAACGGGCATTGAGTTTAAATCCGGGTCATGTCGGTGCGCGAGACGGTAAGGCGCGGATACTGGAGGCCCGGGGACGGTTGGAAGAGGCGTTGGCAATTTTGAAAGAGGGGTATGAGATGAATCCGGCGAATGCCGAGGCGTGCATGCGATTGTCGATGTATTACAGCCGGCAGGACGATTTGCCGAACGCGGGAACTTATGCGATGGAGGCACTGCGGGCTGATCCGACGTCGGCGCGCTGTGTTTCGTGGTTGGCAACGGTATTGGAGCTGCAAGGGAACAATGCGGCCGCGCTGGCGGTGGCGGAGGAGGCGTTGGCGAAGGCTCCGGACGACCCTGCGATTGCGCTGCAGACGGGATTTTTCCTGGCGAAGGGAGGGCGTCCTGCGCGTTCGAATTCGTTGTTAAAGAAGGTGGTGGACGAGTGGCCGGAGAACGACGTGGCGTTGCTCGTGATGGGGAGCAATTTTATGGCTTTGAACGACTATATCGAGGCGCGGGAGCGGTTTCGGAAGGTTGTGGAATTGAATCCGGATCGGGTGGAGGCGTGGGAAGGCTTGGCGGAGGCGTGCCGGATACTGGAGGATTGGTCCGGGGAAGCGGCGGCGCGGGAGCGGGTGGCGGCGCTTAGGGGTCGGTAGGGTGAACGGTCTGCAGGTTGACCGATCTGGACGGCGAGGGCTTTTGGGATAAGCGAGAAACCAGCCGAGTTGGCTGGGGAGGCAGCGCGGTCGGGTGCCCGCGCCTCCAAACCGAGCCTAGGAGAGGGAGTCGCGGGCTTTTTCCATGGCTTCGCGGGTGAGGCGAATGCCTTCCAGTTCGGGGTGTTTAGCGCCTTCATATTCGACGCCAATGTATCCGGTGTAGCCGGCGGCGGTGACGATTTTGAGGAGTTTTTGGAAATCGAGGTCGAGTTCGCGGCCTTCGCGTTGATCGCTGGTGACGAATTCGCCTTTGCCGGTGTCCCAGTCGTATGACTTTGCGCTGACGGCTTTGGCATAGGGCATGAGGTCGGTGACGCCCTGGTAGGGGTCGTATCGTTCGTTCGTTTTGCGGTCGATGGTGAAGTTTCCGAAGTCGGGGAGAGTGCCGCAGCGGGGGTGATCGACGGATTCCATAACGGCGGCGAGCCATTGGCCATTTGAGGAGAGGCCGCCGTGGTTTTCGACGATGACGTTGAGGTCAAATTCGTCTCCTTTTTCCGAGAGTTGGCGAAGGCCATCGGCGGCGAGTTTGAGTTGTTCATCGTATGTGCCTTCGGAGCCGGCATTGACGCGAATGGAGTGGCAGCCGAGGAATTTGGCGGCTTCGAGCCAGCGGAGGTGATTTTCGACGGTTTGTTTACGGGCGGCTTCGTCCGGGTCGCCGAGTTTTCCTTCGCGGTCGACCATAATGATGAGGCTATTGACACCTTCGCCGTCGGCGCGGGTTTTCATTTCCGTGAGGTAGGCGGTGTCCTGCGCTTTGTCGAAGAACATGGCATTCACGTATTCGATACCGTCGATGCCGAGAGACTTGGCTGTTTTGGCAAAATCGAGGTGATCGATGGGAGGATTGGCGGGATCGGGATTTTTTTGGAGGATGCTGCGATGGAGGGACCATTCGGCGAGAGAGATGTCGAAAAGCGGGCTCACTTGATCGGGGAGCGCGAGCGAGGTCATGGTGGTGGGGAGGGTGGCTCCTGCGGCGGCGAGGGAGGTCGATTTGAGGAATTGGCGGCGGGTTTTCATGTCAGTTGGCGTTGAAGTAGTCGATTAGAGTCAGAGAGACAAAGTGTTCCATACTGGTCGCCTGAGGCAAGCGGCAATCGACGGTGGGTGGTGATGGGACTGCATGGGGTTGGTGGCATGAGCGATATTCGGTTCATCTGTGGCGACGTGATCGACGTAAAGCAATTGGATGAAGCGGGTGTTTATAGCGGGGGGAACCTCTGGAATCGGCCGGGAGACGGCAGAATTATTGGCTGGGCGCGGGTGTGAAGTGGTATGCGCTTGTCGGGACGTGGGGAGACTTCCGGCGATGCCGGGTATTCGGGGTATTCCGTTTGAGGCGACCGGCGGAGATATGGAAGTGGAGATGCCGGAGGACCTTGGTGGTTTTGTTTATTTTCCTGGGACGATCACGCTGAAGCCTTTTGCGAGATTGAGTGACGGGGATTTTCAGAACGACTTTGAGATCAATGTTTTGGGGGCGGTGCGGTTATTGAGGCAGGCTTTGCCCGCGCTGAAGCGGAGCGGCAGAGGATCGGTCGTCTTGTTTTCCACGGTGGCGGTGGGGACGGGGCTTCCGTATCACGCGAGTGTTTCTTCGGCGAAGGGGGCGGTTGAGGGGTTGGTGAGATCGTTGGCGGCGGAATTTGCGCCGGCGATTCGGGTTAATGGGATTGCTCCTTCTCTGACGGAAACGCCGTTAGCGGCCAATCTTGTGAACACCGAGGAGAAGCGGAAGGCTTCGGCGGACAGGCATCCATTGCGGCGGGTGGGCGATGCGCGCGAGATGGCGCATTTGGTGGAATTTCTGCTGAGCGAGCAGTCGGGGTTTTTGACGGGGCAGATTTTGAAAGTGGATGGGGGGATGTCCGCTTTACGGGTTCTATGAAATCCCGGTAGTGGCGAGGCGCGATTGGATTTTCTCTGCGTGAGCGAGGATTGGTTTTAGGTCGGCGCCCTTGCGCCTTAGGTTGTTTAACTGGAAGCCCATGCGGTGGTTGGTGTTGAGGGTTTTCTCGTTGCGGGCGAGGAAATGCCAGTAGAGAGAAGTGAAGGGGCAGGCTTTGTCTCCGTGGGCGACTTTGGGATTGAAGCGGCATTCCTTGCAGTGATTGGACATTCTGTCGATGTAGTTTCCGGTGGCGCAGTATGGTTTGGTCCCGACAATGCCTCCATCTCCGAACTGACTCATGCCCACGGTATTGGGTAGTGATACCCAGTCGATGGCATCGAGATACATTGCCATGTGCCATTCGTGGAACTTCCTCGGGTTGACTCCCAAGAGTTGTGCGAAGAGTCCGAGGACCATGAGGCGTTGGATATGGTGGGCGTAGCCGTGTTGAATGACGTTGGACATCGCATCTTTGACACAGGCCATCCCGGTATCGCCGGTCCAGAGGAATTCGGGAATATCTTGTTGGGCATCGAGGTGGTTTAGATTGATGTACTCGGGCATTTTGGTCCAATAGATGCCTCGGACGAATTCGCGCCAACCGATGATCTGGCGAACGAATCCTTCGACACTGTTGAGCGGCGCATGGTTGGAGCGATAGGCGACGAGAGCGGCGTCGATGACTTCGCGTGGGCTAAGGAGTTTTGTATTCAGGAGGCAGGACAGGCGGGAATGGTAGAGGAAGTGTGTTTCGCTCCACATAGCGTCCTGGAATTTCCCGAACAGTGGCAGGCGGTGTTCGATGAAGTGGTCGAGCCAATTCAGGGCGCCTGATCGGGTCACGGGGAGATCGAAATTGTCGAGGGAGCCCGGGTGTTTTGAGAATCTCTTGCGGACGAGTGACAAGACCTCGGTAGTGATGTCGTCCGGGGGGACGATCGGCGGCGGTTCGATACCGTCGGGAGGTGAGTTTTTTTTGAAGCTCTCGCGATTATCGGCGTCGTAATTCCATTGTCCGCCTTCGGGGGTGGATTCAGATTCCATGAGGATACCCGACTGTTTTCTTATGTGGCGGTAGAAGGTTTCGAGTACCAGGGATTTTCGATTGGTGGCCCAGGTCTCGAAAGATTTCACGGGTGACAGGAAGTGGCGATCGGGGAGCCATTCCACTGGTATCTGTTTTCGTTGGGCGATCGATGTGATTTGTTCCATGACCCTCCAATCTCCCGGTCTGACGCATTGGAGTTTAGCGGGTTTGAATTCGTCGATGTCGATGGCGAGGCGATCGCTGAATGAGGAGTGCTTGGGTTCCTCGGAGCGATCTGGAAATTTATGGTAGATGGAAGGGAAGTCGTCTTTGTCGAGTTCGGCCTTAAAGTGGCGCATTGCGGAGAAGAAGAATGCGATCCGAAGCTGGTGGCACCACACGTGTTCGGTTTCCTCTGGGACCTCCGCCATCCAGAAGAGATCGGACTCCGGGGCGAAGTTATCGAAAATTGCGGAATCCCTATTCAATTGGTCTCCGAGAATGATGCGGAGGGTTTGAATATGCTTTTGTTTCATCCGCGGGTTCGTGTTGTCACCTCTTGGCGTGGGCAATCCTTTCAAAATGAGAAGGGCGGGTCAAATGCCCGCCCTTCTCGCTTTCGAAGTAATTCGTTATTCTGTTCTCAGCTGTCCTCGGGGAGGATAACGGCATCGATGACGTGGATGACGCCATTTGATGTTTCGATGTCGGTTTGTACGACGTTGGCCTGGTCGATTTTGACCCCATCGTCCACGGATATGGTGGCTTTTGCACCGTTCACGGTGGCGACTTCGCCGGCAGCGACGTCGGCGGCCATGACCTTGCCTGGGACGACGTGGTAGGTGAGGATGGCGATCAGTTTGTCCTTATTCTCCGGCTTGAGGAGGGTTTCGAGGGTACCATCGGGCAGTTTGGCGAAGGCTTCATTCGTCGGTGCGAAGACCGTGAAGGGGCCGTCTCCCTTGAGGGTTTCGACGAGCTCGGCAGCGGTGACGGCGGCGACGAGTGTCTTGAAGTCGTCGGCACCGGCGGCGGTATCGACGATATCTTTTTCTCCTGCGCCGGCGGTCGCTAGCGATGCGGCGGCAATTGTTGTGACTAGGATTGACGTTAGCTTAGTTTTCATGGGTTGGGTATTGTTTAATGTTACGCTCATCATTGAGCATGTGAGGAGTATTCGCTTCTCCGCAGATGCCGGATGTCGAAAAAGAAAAAAATTTTAGCGCGTCCGGAGAGACGACGTACGCGTTATTTTTTTCCGGAAGACTGTGTCAGAGCGCCAACAGTCTTTTGCACTCCTTGAGGAGAAAATCGACTTCGGTGAAGGGTTCGTAACCGGTGTCGAGCCAGCGCAGCTTGCCGTCGGAATCGATGAGAGCGAGGGCGTGGAGAGGGGTGGATTCGAAGTCGTCGTAGGCGCGGAAATTTTTGAAGGAGGTCATTTTCGGGTCGGCGAGGATGGGGAAGGGGAGGGAACCGGGTGTGGGTGATTTGTCCAGGGCGCCGGGGAGTTCTTCGAGGGTATCGGCGCTGACGGCGACGATGTTGATGCCTGCTTTCTCGAATTTGTCGGCGGCTTCGGCGACGGCGACGACCTGTTCCATGCAGTGGATGCATTTGTTGCCGAGGTAGAAGAGGGCGAGGGTGGGTTTGCCGTTTTCGAAGGTTTCGCTTGTGAGGCGACTGCCGTCGAGGGTGAGGCCTTGCCATGCGGGAGCGGTTGGGGGGATCCAGCGGAGTGGGCCGAAGGCGGACTGATCGGGCCGGGAGGCAGCGGCCTCGGAAGGGGGCGCGGGCTGGCGCCATTTGTCTTTGAGATCGAAGAACTCGGCGAGGGAGAGGAGGCGTTCGGTAGCGGGGAGATCGTCGTCGATGTGAGCGGCTGATTTGCGGAGTCTCTCGAAGGTTCGGCGTGAGTCTTGGGTTTTCTCTGCGAGGAGTTCGAGTTCGGCGCGGAGGAGGTCGCCGTTGATGGTCTGGGGTAATTTTTCCATGAGGGCGTTCGCGGCCTCGGTGTCGTCGAGGTCGAGCCAGTAGGTGGCGAGTCTTTGGGGTGGAATTTTGGATGCGGCGGCTTTTAGGGAGTCACCGGCGTCGGGGTCATTGGCGAGAACTTTTTGGAGGGCTTTGGCTTCGGCGAGCGCTTTGAGGAGCGGGGACGGGCGAGGGTTCTTGGGTTTTGGTTTCGGTTTCGGGTTTTCGGTATCTTCGACGGAGTCGGGTTTGTTTGCGGGTGATTCTTTGGAGTCCTCCTCTTTCGGTTCGGGCTTCTTCTTTTTTTCTTCGGCTTTCTTTTTGAGTGTTTCGAGGGCTTCGACTTGGGCGGCGAGTTTGTTGGGTTCGTTGCGGTGGTAGTGGGCGAGTGCGAGGGCGTGGTGGCGTTTGATTTGGTGTCCTTCCTGGACGGTCGGTTCGAGCCAGGCTGTTTTGCTGTGGTGGACGAGTTTGTCCCAGAGTTCCCAGGTGGTGAGGAGATCGATGAGGCGGGTGCGGCCGTAACTGGCGCAGGAGCCTGACTTGTCGAGGGCGTTGGCTTTGGGGTGGCGGGGGATGTTGATGAGACTTTTGGCGAGCGCGATGCCGTCGGCGACGCGGCCGACTTCGTTGTAGCTACGGACGAGCCATTCTTCGTTGTGGGCGTAGTTGTGGATTTGATAGGGGAGAATGAGGTATCGATTCATGTGGCGATGATCGACCCGGGATGAGGCTTCCTGATGCCACACGGCATCGTCGAGGTGTTTGAGTTTTGAGTAGATATGACCGGGCATATGCCAGAGGTGGGCGATGCCGGGAGCGGATTGGCCGGTCATGGCGGCGGACTCGAGTGCTTGGTCGGGTTTCTTTTGGTCCCAGAGGTGGATGCGGTAGTGATGTGCGGGGTGAAGGGGTTGGATGGCGAAGACTTGGTCGAGGAGGGCGTTGACGGCTTGATAGCTGCTGATGGGGACGTCGCTTTTCTTCGCCCACATGGCCCAGGCGAGGAAGGCTTTGGCTTCGATGTCGTTCGGGTGGGCGATGCTGACTGCTTCGATATCGCGGATGAGTTCGCGGGCTTTTTGTTCTCTTGAGCGTTTGTCCTCTTCTTTATCGGGGAACTGGTTTTCGAGAACGGTGATCCAGAGTTTTTCCCTTTCGGTGACGTTCTCTTTGAGGTCGACGGCTTTCTTAAGGAAGCCCTTGGCGCGTTCGGTATTGCGGAGGTTCGCCAAGGCCATGCCCCAGTAGGCCATGGCGCAATCGGGATCGAGCATGGCGGCCTGGCGGAAGGAGCGTTCGGCTTCGAAGTACCAGAAGCCGTGGAGTTGGCAGATGCCTTGGTTGATGAAGCGCTGGGCTTTCGGGTGAGAGGTGGTGACGGGGAAGGAGATGATTTGGTCGACGCCGTCGATGAGGCGGGCGCTTTGGCGGGGACCTTCGTTGAAGGCTTCGCCGTGGTTGGAGTGGCCGGGTGGCGGGGCGGCGGCGGGTGTGAGTTGTAGGGTGGCCGCGGCGAGGGCGGTCACGGTGAGGACGGTGCGGATATTGGGGCGAGCGGGCATGGGGGATGGTGTCGGTGGTTTAACGGGGTGGGAGAGGGATGGTCTGTCAGCGGGCTTGTGGGGAATGGTTGAATGACAAGGTAAACCGGGGATGGCGTCTTGCCAGCGGGATGTTCTGGGGGCTTGGGAGTGGGTTAAAACCCCGTTGACTCCCGGTGCTTTCGTGCAAAAATGGTGGCTCTCTTTTTTGGAGAAGCCTCGCTAGCTCAATGGTAGAGCAACGGACTCTTAATCCGCAGGTTCTTGGTTCGAATCCAAGGCGGGGTATTTGGTTTTGAGGGGACTTGATATTTTTTAGGCGGGTGATGGGCGGGATGGGTGAGACGGGGAACGGGAACTTCGCTTCTCTATTCATACTGATGGTCGGTTGGCTTCGCCATGGCGGCACTTTGGGGACAAGTCGCTGTACCGATTTGAAAGGTGGAACATCTTGGGAATGCGCCCTCGGCGAGGGCGCGCTACCTCGCTTCGCATTGGTGGAAGGGGGATGTCTTAGATTTGAGCGGAGATTCACTGGGGCGTTGATTTGAGTTGGGAAAGTGGGCAGGGTTTGGGGCGATGAGTGAAAACAGTGCGAATGGTGGGGCGATTTATGGATTGGTGGAATCGGGGGGGACGAAGATGGTTTGTGGAGTGGGGCGTGGGGAGGGGGAGATATTGGAGCGGGAGCGGATTGAGACGACAACGCCGGAGGAAGTTTTTGGGAAAGTGCGGGCGTTTTTTGAGGGGGTGGATGCGGACCTGGCGG
>JBCCIR010000099.1:0-19778 GCA_039028175.1 Verrucomicrobiota bacterium | reverse complement strand
CTGCGCGCTGACTCCCGGCCTTTTCCAAAATCCTGCCATGCCTGAGTTGCTAATAGTTGTCGTTATTTTATTTGTGCCCCTCCTGTGGGTGATAGGGACGTATAATGGACTGGTCCGGCTGCGGAATCACTGCAAGGAATCGTGGTCGGATATCGATACGGAGCTAAAGCGACGGCACAATTTGATTCCGAACCTGGTAGAGACGGTGAAGGCGTATGCGAAGCATGAGGAGTCGGTGTTTACGGCGGTGGTGGAGGCGCGGAACCGAGCGGAGGCGCCGCACGAGAGTGTGGCGGCGCAGGGGCGTGACGAGACGGAGCTGGTGCGAGGGGTAGGGAAGTTGTTTGCGTTGGCGGAGGGGTATCCCGAGTTAAAGGCGGACCGGAATTTTTTGCAGTTGCAGGAGGAGCTGGTGAACACGGAGGATCGGATTCAGGCGGCGCGGCGTTTTTTTAATGCGAACGTCCGGGACATGAACAACCGGATTGAGATGTTTCCGTCGAGCATTGTAGCGGGAATGGGGACGTTTCCGAAGTGGGATTACTTCGAGGTCGAGGACTTGAGTGTCCGTTCGGTGCCGAAGGTTGATCTTTAGTCTTTTGACGTTTTCGGATCGAGGGCGTCGCGGAGGCCGTCGCCGAGGAAGTTGAGGCAGAAGAGGGTGGCAGCGAAGAAGAGGGAGGGGTAGATGAGGAGGGAGGGGTCGCTGACCATGCGATCGGCACCTTCCTTGATGAGGGAGCCCCAGGAGGCGTCGGGGGGTTGAACGCCGAGGCCGAGGAAAGAGAGAATGGCTTCGAGGCGCATGACGGCGGGGACGGTTAGGGTGGTGTAGACGATGACGGGGCCGACGGTGTTGGGGATGAGGTGGCGGAAGATGATGGGGCCGTTTTTGAGACCGAGGCTGCGGGCGGCATCGACGAATTCTTGTCGTTTGAGGGAGAGGACCTGGCCGCGAACGATGCGAGACATGGTGAGCCATTCGACGGCGCCGATGGCGGCGAAGAGAAAGATCAGCTGGTGGTTTTTAAAGAAGGCCCAATCGCTTAGCACTGCAGTGAGAACAATCACGATGATCATGAAGGGGAGGGCGTAGAGAATATCTACGAAGCGCATCATGATGGCATCCGTGCGACCGCCGGCGAAACCGGCGACGGCGCCGTAGACAACGCCAATACTGAGGGAAACGGCGGTGGCGAGGAAGCCGACCAAGAGTGAGACGCGACCGCCATATAGGATGCGGGAAAATATATCACGTCCGAGATTGTCGCTCCCGAGCAGATAGAAATGTGTGGAGCCGTCGTTTGCGGTTGCGGATGAAAAGGCGGTGAGCGATTTGAGCTCGGGGTAAGTTTTGTTGGGATCGGAGATTATGGGAAGGAAGGGGCCGAGGAAGCAGATGACGACCATGAAGACGAAGAACCAGAGGCTGAACATTGCCAGTCTATTCTTTTGGAGGCGATGCCAGGCATCGCGTCCGAGAGAAGAACCTCGTTCGATGGCGATTTGAGTATCGAAGCTGGCGCTGGTGGTAGTCATGTTTTGAGGCGTCTGCGTGGGTCGAGCCAGGTTTGGGCGAGGTCGACGATAAAATTCATTGTCAAAATGAGGATGGCGAAGACGGACACGGTTCCGAGGATGAGGGTGTAGTCGCGGTTGGTAGCGGCCTTGATGAAGTGTTGGCCGAGGCCGGGGAGGGCGAAGATGCTTTCGACGACGAAGGAGCCGCCGATGAGGGCGGAGAGGGCGGGTCCGAGGTAGGCGACGACGGGGGTGATGCCGCCACGGAAGGCGTGTTTGAAGAGAATGACGTTCTCGGAGACGCCTTTGGCTTTGGCGGTGCGCACGAAGTCCTGGTTGAGCATATCGAGCATGCTGCCGCGGGTGAGGCGGGCGATGTAGGCGGCGTAGTAGAGGCCGAGGGTGAGAGCGGCGAGCATCCAGGCATTGGAATTTGCCCATCCGGCGACGTCGAACCAGTCGAGTTTGAGGCCGAAGAACAAGCCAAGAAGGGGGCCGATGACGAAGGTGGGGAGGCAGATGCCAATCATGGCACCGGACATGAGGGTATAATCTGTGCGTGTATTGCGGTGGGCGGCGGAGTAGACGCCGAGGGGGATGCCGAGGAGGAGAGCGATGAAGAGGCCGGAGAGGCCGATGGTGGCGGAGACGGGCCAGCTTTGGGCGATGACTTCATTGACGGTGAATCCTTTGTTGCCGAGGGAGGGGCCGAGGTCTCCCTGGATGAAGTTGCCCATGTATTTGAAGTATTGGACGATAAGCGGTTTATCGAGGCCGTAGTAGGCGTTCATCTTGGCGACGAGATGCTCGGGGATGGCTTTTTCGTCGAGGAAGGGGCCACCGGGCGCGAGGCGAACGAGGAAGAAGGTGATGGTGACGATGCAGAAGAGGGCGAAGAGGGATTGTCCGAGGCGGGAGAGGATATAGCGGAGAGTGGACATTTACTGGATGCTGGATGCTTGGAGTTGGTGTTGGCCCTGTGGATGTGGCCTCCCCTCTCCCCAGGGAGAGGGAAATGGAGGCGGGAATTATTCAGTGTTAACTTTCACGAAATGGTGGGAACTAGGAGCTGGACTCTGCGGGGACGAGGTCGATGTGTTTGTAATTGTGGTTGTCGAGGAGGAGTGGGTTCCAGTTTTTCACATCGGGGTGGAGGAGGAATACTCGAGTGTACCAATAGATGGGAATTATTGGCATGTCATCGAGGAGAATTTGCTCGGCTTCGTGGAGTTTCTGATCGCGGAGTTTCAGATCGGCCGTGTTCTTTGCCTCGTGGAGGAGGCGATCAAAATCTTTGTTCTTCCAACCAGTTTCGTTATTGGTGTCGTCGGAACGCATGATATCGAGGAAGGTGGTAGGATCGATGAAATCGCCGATCCATCCGGAACGCGCGACATCATATTTGAGGTCTTTGAGGGTTTGCTGGAAGACTTTCCACTCCTGGTTGTTGATGGTGATGTTTTCGAGGCCGAGGTTGGTTTTCCACATGTCTTGAATGGCGACGGCGATGGCTTTGTGGTCTTCGGAGGTATTGATAATGACGGAGAAGGGCGGTACCTCAGCGCCGCTGTCGTATCCAGCTTTCTTGAGATATTCGCGGGCGCGTTCAGGATCGAAGGAGATTTCGTGGGGGGGATCGTAGCCTCCTTTGACGGGGCAAGTGAAGCCGTATGAGGGGATTTGTCCGCCTTGGGTGACGTATTCGACGATTTTCTCCCGATCTATGGCGAAGGCGAGGGCGCGGCGGAAGTATTTGTTGTCGAGGGGTTCGCGGGTGGTGTTGCAGCGAAAGAAATAGGAACCGAGGTAGGGATCGGACTGGAAGAATTCGGATTCTGAGTCCCGGTAGTGGGGAACGAGGCTATTGACGAGGACGTAAGTGTAGTGGATGAGGCCATCACGGAAGGCGCGTTCTTCGGCGTAGAGATTGTCGATGGGGTAGAAGTTGATACCGTTGAGTTTTACGTTTTCGGCGTCCCAGTAGTGGGGATTGCGGCTGACTTTTACGAAGGCATTGATACGCCAGTCGTCGAGTTTGAAAGCGCCATTGCCGACGTGGTTCCCTGGGCGTTGCCAGAGGGTGAACTGGTCGGTCATCGTGCCGAACTTTTCGATTGTATCCTTGTGAACCGGATACCAGGTGGTGTGTTTGACGACATCTGGGAGGTAGGGGATCATCGCGTTGAGCGAGAGCTTGAGGGTGTGATCGTCGACGGCTTTGACGCCGACTTCGGAAAAGTCGTCGATCTCCTCCATGTTGAATTCCTTGGCATTCTCAAGGATGTAGAGCATGGACGCGTAGGGGGAGCCCATCTCGGGGTGGAGGATGCGGTTGTAGGCGTAGACGAAATCGTGGGCGGTGACGGGATCGCCGTTGGACCACTTGGCATCTTCGCGGAGGTGGAAGGTCCACTCGGTGTAGTCTTCGTTGGGCTCCCAGCTTTTGGCGACGCCGGGTTCGTGTTTGGAGTCGTCGGAGGGGTGGTAGGTGACGAGGCCTTCGAAGAGGGCGCGGGCGATATTGGAGTCGCCGACGGAGCTGGTGAGGTGAGGGTCGAGGGCCTTGGGTTCGGCGCCATTTCCGAGGAGGAGGATTTTGTCCTTGGTGGCCTGGTCGACGCGATCCGGCCGGTCACAGGCAGGCAGGAGGGCGAGTGCGCCGACCGCTAGGATCGCCGCGAGCGCGGGCGTTCGACTGAAGACGGCGGGGGACATTAATTCTGTGATTCGATGCCGAGGTTTTTGAGGAAGGCGTCGAGAGAGCGGGGGCGGCCGAGGAACGTTTCGACGGATTCCTCCACGTCTCGCGAATCGCCGGGTTCGTAAATTTCCTTTCGGAGTTTGCGGCCGATTTCCTTGTCGAGGTATTTGTCTTCCGAGGCTTCGAAGACGGAGGCGAGGTCGGCGGCGATGGTATCGGCCCAGGCGTACCCGTAGTAACCGGCGTCGTATCCCATCATGTGGCCGAAGCCGGCGACGTAGGCCGTGTCATCGGGGGGGGGGAGGAAGGCGTCGGCCATGGCGGCGTTTGTGGCGGCGGCGACTTCGAAATCGGCTTCCTTGGCACCGTGGAGGGCGAGGTCGGTATTGGCGTACCCGATTTGGCGGCGGTAGTGGGAAGCGATCGTGGCGAGGCGGGCGGCCTCCATGTTATCGAGGACTTTTTGTGGGATTTTCTTGGATTGATCGCGGTAGTCGGCGGCGAAGAGGTCGAGGACCGCTTTGTCGCGCACCCAGTATTCGAGCATTTGGGAGGGTGCTTCCACGAAATCGCGTGGGACGCTCGTGCCGGAGAAAGATGCGTAGTTGGCGCGGGTGAGGATGGAATGGAGGACGTGGCCGAACTCGTGGAAGAGCGTTTCGACTTCGTCGGGGGAAAGGAGTGAGGGGGCGTCGTTGCTGGGTGGGGGGAAATTGCAGATGAGTGCGACGGTGGGGCGTTGGTAGTCGCCATCCGGGATTTGGCCGGCCTTGATGATTGTGAACTGGGCGAAGTGGTTGTATTTGCCATCCCGCGGGAACATATCGAGGAAGAAGAGTCCAAGGGGTTCGCCGGATTCATCATCGGACACGACCCAGAGGGTCACGCCTTCGGCCCAGGGATCGGGGTTGTCGACTTGTTGGATTTTGATTCCGAAGACTTCCTGGTAGATGCCGAACATGCCGTCGAGGCATTCCTGGTAAGGGAAGTAGACGCGAAGGGCTTCGCTATCGATATCGAATTCGTTTTTGCGATATTTTTCGCGGTAGTAGTAGAGGTCCCAGGCGTTGACAACGGCATCGGGGTCGCCGGTGTCTTCGGCTTTCATTTTCTGGAAGATATCGAGTTCCTCTTCCCACTTGGGGGTGAGGCCGACTTTGAGTTCATCGAGGAAGGAGCGGACGGTGGCTTCATTCTTGGCCATGCGGGTTTCGGTGCGGTAATCGGCCCAGGTTTTGTATCCGAGTTCGTGGGCGATTTCGTCGCGGAGGGTGACGATTTTGGCGAGGAGGGGGATATTGGCCTCCATGGCGAGTTTGCTACGGGCGGTCATCATGCGTTTGCGCGCTTCTTCGGATTCGGCGAGTTCGATGACCTTCATGTAGTGGTAGGTGACGTTGGCGTTGAGGGTGTATTCGTCTTCGCCGGTTTTGAGTTCATCGTCAGCGAGGAAGGATTCGGGGAGGCCGGCGAGTTCTTCCGCGGTGAAGGTAACGGGTGCTTTGTATTCGCGGATATTGACGGAGAAATCGGTGCTGAGTTTGCTGAGTTCCTTCTGGAGTTCCTCGACGTGTTTGCGTTTTTCCGGCGAGAGATCGAAACCTTTGCGGCGGTAATCGCGCAAGGTTTCCTCGAGGAGTTTCTTTTGTTCGCCCTCGAGTTCGGGGTTGGTGTCAGCGTAACCTTTGACGGCCTGATAGATGTCGTCGCGGTATGAGAAGCCCACGCTGAATTCTTCGAATTTCTTGATGGCCTCGGTGGCGGCTTTTCGGAGGGCGGGGTCGGTCGATGTGTTTTCGACGATTACCACGGGAGAGAGTCGGTTCTCGATGATGTGGTAGAGGCGATCGAGTTTGCCGAGGGTGTTTTCGAAGGTGGCGTCTTCGGCTTTCACGCCGGCAACTTCGTCACCGGTGCGGGTGGCGAGGGCGATGATATCGTCGGTGGCGGAATTGATATCGCCGTCGGACTGCGGGAACTCGGGGAGGGTGAGGGTATTATTGAACTTGGCGGCGATTTCCTGGAAGTCGTCGACTTGTTCGAGGGGTTGGGTGTCGTCTTGCGCGAGGCCGAGCGGGGTGAGGGCGAGGGAAGTGAGGCACGCGAAAAGTGATCTTTGGAAGGGACGGGTCATGAGTCGGATGGTTTGGTGATGGGTGGAAATCGGGTTGGGGAATTGTGATTCAGTCGATTAGAAAGTAAACCTCTTTTAGGGTATCCAAAAGAGGATGGTGTGCTGGTTGAACGGATGGGGGGCGGGGATTATTCATGACAGTTTGGTAAGGATTGTTTGGGGAGGGGA
Source organism: Verrucomicrobiota bacterium (assembly GCA_039028175.1). Lineage (GTDB taxonomy): Bacteria > Verrucomicrobiota > Verrucomicrobiia > Verrucomicrobiales > DEV007 > JBCDBW01. The sequence continues at coordinate 13,254 of JBCCIR010000099.1, read as the reverse complement.
GGGAGGAATAATTGATCTTGGAAGCCGACTGTCCTCGCTTCGCCCGGTGGGCTTCGCTGCGGAGGCTCGACGGGGACGCCGAGCCGCACCTTCGGTTTTAGGGCAGCGATTGTTTTGGATGCAATTGAGCTTTGATCGGTGACCTCGGGGCACTTGCAAAGGGGAGGGATATCCCGCAGTTTTGGGCGTGATTTATTTGCGACGGGTGGTGCTTTGCGTGGTTCCGGTGTTGTTGGTGGCGGGGTATGGGTGGGCGTATTTGGAGGTGCGGGACCGGGGGCGGGTGGAGGATCAGTTGGAGATTGTGTTTGCGGTCCGGGAAGGGCCGGATCCGGTCAATCCGTTTGCGGGCGGGGATTGGGCGGCGGAGACGATGGAGGATTTGTTTTTCAATGCCTTGTTGGAGCGGGACGAAGCGTTTCGGTTGCAACCGGCCTTGGCGAAGTCCTGGGAGCCCTCGCAGACGGCGCATTATTATTTTGGATCGGTAGCGGGGGCCGAGGCGGGGGAGGCCTTGTTGCGGGAGCGCAAAAGTTCGTGGTTAGAGTGGGGGGTGGCGGACGTGATGCGGGAGCGGGACGAGGTGCGGGTGCGTTTTCGCGGGCATGAGGTAGCCGCTCCGGAGCGGGTTTATGGGTTATTTGATGAGGAGACCTTGGCTCCGGTGAAGTTATTGCGGGTGCGGGTGTTTCAGAATGCGGTCGCCTCTTACCGTGATTTTATTCGGGGGGCGGTGGAGGCGTCGCAGGTGAGGCGGGAGTGGTTTGGGGATGAGCCGACGTATGAATTGGCGTTGGTGGGAGACGCGGATGACTTCCTGCGGGAGTTTCGAAATTATTATGAAGCGAATCCGACCTTGGGAGCGAGTTTTCGTCTGGAGGAGGAAGTGCCTTACCTGGTGGAACCGGAGTTGGTGTTTACGTTGCGGGAGGGGGTGTTTTGGCATGACGGGGTACCGGTGACGGCGGCGGACGTGCTTTTTTCCTTTGGGTGGTCGCGGGAGCAGCCGTGGAATCGTGAAGTGCGGCGGGCCTTTGCGACTGTTTTGGGGGTGGAGGCGTTGGACGATGTGCGTGTGCGGGTGGTTTACCGTGATTTGAATGCGTTGTTTCTGGAGGCGTGGGCGAACTTGCCGATTTTGCCGGGACATTTGTTAGCGGGGAAGGGGGCGGAAACGTGGGGAGAGGGTTTCGGTCGTGCGCCGGTGGGGACGGGTCCGTTTCGATTGGAGGCCTGGGGCGAGGACGGGGTGACGCTGACTCGGAACGAGGAGTATTACTTGGGGGCGCCGGAGACGGAACGGCTGAGGTTTGACGTGATGCCGGACGGGGTCGAGCGGCGGTTGCGGATGATCCGGGGGGAGGTGGACAGTTATTTGTTAGAGTATCCGGAGGGAGAATTGCTGGAGCGCGACGAACGCTTTGAGATTTATCCGACGCGACCTGCGGAAGAAGCGGTGTTGTTTTGGAACACGGCCTTGGCGCCGAGCGACGCGGTGGCGGTGCGCCGTGCGATCGGGCAGGCGATTGACGGAGAGGCCTTGGCGTCGGCGGTGGGGGGTCGCGGGGTCGCCTTTAGGGGGATATTTCATCCGCAGAGTGAATATGCGGAAGGGGAAGGTGGGGGGATGGGTTTTGATTTGGAGGCGGCGCGGGCGGGTTTGGAGGAAGCGGGCTGGCGACGCGGGGGAGAGGGGGAAGGGGCGATAGAGGATGAGGACGGGGGAGACTTGGTTTTGCGGGTGGCGGTTTTGGACGAGGGAGATTTTGAGGCGACGGCTTTTGTGCGGGAATCCTTGCGGGACTTGGGGGTTCGTTTGGAGGTTGAAGTGGTGGATGAGGAGGAGATGGCGGCGGGGGATTTGTTTCGGTCCGAGTTTCACGGGGTGGTATTTACGCATCGTCCGTCGTCGGACTGGGCGGATTTTCGGGCATCAGATTTAGGACAACTGTTAGGTCGCGCGATGCAGGATTATTCTCGCGAGGAGGGCGGGCTGCATGAGGCGTGGGAAGCGGTGGGACGAGCGAGGAGTGATGAGGAGCGGTTGGCGGCATCGGAGGCGGTGTTGGACTCATTGGAGGAGGAGCAGGTATTCGCGGTCTTGTATGGGCGGCCGGCGAACCGGGTTTTGCGGCGGGGCGAGATGGGGATTTCGCGGGCGGCGGGCGAGGGGCGGCGGGTGAAGCGGCTATTGGGAGAAGGCGAGGCGGGGGTGGATGAATCGGTAGCTTGGTGGATCAAGGATGCAGGGGAGCGAGGGGAGGTGCGTTGAGATGATAGCGAAGCGAATAGCGGAGGTATGGGCGCGAGCGGCGGCGATGACGGCTGGGGTTGTCTTGATTTGTTTTGTGTTGAAGGGGCTGATGATGTGGCGGGAAGGCGGGGGTGGTTTTTGGGCGGGTTGGGATGGTGGAGCGGTGGGGGCGATTTGGGAGCGGTTGCCGGCGTCTTTGGCGCTGTATGGAGTGGCGTTGGTTTTGTGTGTGGGATTGGGGATACCGCTGGGGCGTTGGTGGGGCGAGCGGCGATGGGGTTGGCTAGGTGGGTCGGTTTCTGTGTTGGTGGCCGGGGTGGTGGCGGTACCGGCGTTTTGGCTGGCGGCGATGAGCGTTCATTACTTCGGGAACATGTTAGAGTTTCCGGTATTGGAACGTGTGGGAGAATCGGGGAGAATTCCCGGGCTTTGGCAATTGCTTGTGCCGGCGGGGGTGGTGGGATTGACGGGCGCGGGTTTGGCGGCAGGGCGGATTCGGCGACGGCTTAAGGATGCGAGCAATGATGCCTCGATGGAGGTATTGAAGTCGCGTGGGATTGGTTATGCGCGGCGGGTGGGGGAGTATGCGGTACCGGCCTCCGGGATGACGCCGGGGAGTTTGGCTGGGGAGATGCTTCCGGTGGTGGTGGGAATCTCGGTGGCGGTGGAGTGGGCGTGGTATTTTCCGGGATTGGGATCGTATGCGGGGGCGGCGATTTATGCGGGAGATGGTCCGGGTGTGTTATTGGTGGCATTGGTGGCGGGATTGGTGACGGTGGGTCTGCGCTTTATCATTGAACTGCTTGATGCGATCGGTAGCCGGACGAGGGGGGTGAAGGCATGACGGCGGGTGAGGATTTCACGGACGGGAAGTGGGCGGCGCGGTGGCGGCGCTGGCGGGGTTGGTTATGGTGTTTTGTCGGGGCGCATTGGCGGGGGTTGGGTGCGGTGGTATTGGTTTTGTTGATTCTTGGGGCGGCGGCGTTTTGGCTGGGCCGGGAGGGATTGTTCGTGCGAGCGGTGGAATCTGCTCCCGATCATGCTTTTGGTCCTCCGGAGCGAGGGGGTGGGTATGCCTGGGGAACGGACGGGGTGGGGACGGACTGGTTGGCACGGGTGACGGTGGGGGCGCTCGGTTCTTTGTTAGTGGCATTGACGGGGTGGTTAGTGATTTTTTTTGCGGGAGGGGGGGTGGGGATTTTGATCATGCAATTGCCGCGACCGGTGCGGGCCTTGGCAGGGCTGAAATCGGCGTTGTTGGTCGGGATACCGGGGTTTTTGATGGTGGCGGCGTTGGGGGTCTTTTTTGGGGGTGGTCCTTGGGGGGTGATGTTGGCGATGGGGGCGGTGGGGACCTTGTTTATTGGGTTGATGGTGGGGGATGCGTTGTTGCAGGTGGAGGATCAGTTGTATTACCGGGCGGCGGTGGCGAGCGGGGTACCGCGTTCGCAATTGTGGCCGGAGTTATTATTGTCGCGGGCGGCCCTGGTGGCATTGGCGGGATCATTGGCGGCGCTTCCGGCGCTCCTGTTGGTGGAGTCGGCGTTTAGTTTTGTGAGTGGGAGCGGTGGGGGTGGCGAGGGTTTGTGGACCTTGGGAACGTTGATGGGCGAGGTGCGACCGTATGTGGTGGATGCGCCGTGGTTGATGTTTTATCCGGGGCTGGTGTTGATGGTGTTGTGTTTTTTGACGCGATTGTTGGCGGACGCGGTGGGATACCGGCTGCGCCAGTCCACGCGGATATTGACGACGGATTGGCGATGGTTTTGATGGAGAAGGAATGGTGAAAGAAGATGTTTTGTTAGAAGTGAACGAGTTGTCGGCCTGGGGCCGGGGGCGACGTATGATTTTGGACGAGGTGACGTTGCGTGTGGAGGACGGGGAGTCGGTGTCGGTGGTGGGTCATGCCGGGAGCGGGAAGACGGCGTTGTTGGACGGGATGACGCGGATGGCTTCGGGAACGCGGTATTCGGGACAAGTGCATCTTCGGGGATACGAGCATAATTTATTGCGTTGCCGGCGGGGCCGATTGCGCCGGGTGCGGGGCGGGCAGATATCGTATTTGCCGGGTGATCCGGATGTCGTGCTTCATCCGTCGGTGACGGTGGGGGAGCAGATGGCGGCGATGATGCGGCAGCATCGGCCGGAGGTGCGGGATTGGCGTGAGGAGAGCATGTATTGGCTGTATCAGGCGGGGATAGCGGAGCCGGAGGCGCGGCTGCGATTGCCTGCGCGGGTGTTGGATGCGTTGTCGCGGGTGCGATTGGGGGTGGCGATGGCGTTCTGCACGTTTCCGCGATTGTTGTTGGCGGATGATCCGACGCGGCGACTGGATGCCTGTGCGCAGGGGGAGATCATGTTGTTGATTGAGAAGCTGCGGATGAAGACGGGGATTGGGATGGTGTATGCGACGCGGGATTTGCGTGTGGGGGCAAAGATGGGGAGTCGATTGGTTTTGTTGGATGATGGCCGGGTGGTGGGGGAGGGTCCGGTGGAGGAAGTCTTGGCGGGTGAAGGGTTAGCGGGGTGGCTTGAGGAGGGAAGGGTGGAGTGACGGGGGTTTGGAGAGGTGGTGGGTGGTCGGATTTTTTGGTGCTTGTGACTTGCAAAGGGCGTGAAGTTGCCTGATTGCTTTCGCGTCATGGGTAAACCGGTGGTTTTTATTATTCGGGACGGTTGGGGGGACAACCCCGGCGGGGAAGCGACGGCGAAGAAGGACGGGAATGCGGCCTTGTTGGCGGACACGCCGTTTCACGACGAGTTGTTTGAGAAGTATCCTTTGAGCCGATTGAGTGCGAGCGGGGAGGATGTGGGATTACCGGCGGGACAGATGGGCAATTCCGAGGTGGGGCATTTGAATTTGGGGGCGGGGCGGATCGTTTACCAAGATTTGACGCGCATCAATCGGGCGATCGAAGCGGGTGAATTGCGGGCGAATGAGGTTTTGCAAGAAGCGTTTGCGAAGGCGAAGGAGGGGCGGCGTTTGCATTTTATCGGACTGGTATCGGACGGCGGGGTGCACAGTCACCAGGATCATTTGATTGCATTGGCGGGCGCGGCGCACGAGGCGGGGTGCCAGGACATTTTTGTGCATGCGATTACGGATGGGCGTGATACGTCGCCGACGAGCGGGGCGAAATCGATTTCCGAGTGCGAGGATCGTTTGAGTCCGTATGGGGCGCGTATCGTGACGGTGGTGGGACGGTATTATGCGATGGATCGTGACCAGCGGTGGGACCGCACGAAGTTGGCGTGGGATGCGATTGTGCATGGGCAAGGCGAGCGGATGGGAGTGCTGCCTTCGGACGCGGTGGCGGAGAAGTATGAGGATGACAAGACGGACGAGTTTTTGTTGCCGATGGTTTTTTCCGAGTATGACTCGATGCGTATTCGGGATGAGGACGTCGTGATCTTTTTCAATTTCCGGGCGGACCGGGCACGGCAGTTATCGCGCGCGTTTTTGGAGGAGGATTTTGACGGATTTGACCGCGGGACCTGGCCGCGGGTGCATTACGTGACCTTGACGGAGTATGACGAGACGTACGGGTGCCCGATGTTATTTCCGCCGGAGGAGTTGGTGGATGTTTTGGGTGAAGTGGTTTCTCGGGCGGGCAAAAAGCAATTGCGAATTGCGGAGACGGAGAAGTATCCGCACGTGACCTATTTTTTCAACGGGGGTGTCGAGAAGCCGTTTGCGAAGGAGGAGCGGGTGATTGTGCCTTCGCCGAAAGTGGCGACTTATGATTTGCAGCCGGAGATGAGCGCGGAGGAGGTGACGGCGGAAACGGTGAAGCGCTTGAAGGACTTTGACTTGGTGATTTTGAATTTCGCGAACCCGGACATGGTGGGGCACACTGGGGTGGTTGATGCGGCGATCCAGGCGGTGGAGCGGATTGATACGGGGGTGAAGGCGGTGGTGGATGAGACCTTGCGATTGGGAGGGAAGTTGCTGATCTCGGCGGATCACGGGAATTGTGAATTTATGATCAACGAGGACGGGTCGCCGCACACGGCGCACACGACGAACCTGGTGCATTTGTGGTATGTGGCTGGTGACGCGGAGGGGTATGAGTTGAAGGACGGGATATTGGCGGATATTGCGCCGACGTTATTGGAGATGATGGGGGTGGAGCAGCCGGAGGCGATGAGTGGGGGGAGTTTGTTGAAGAAGAAGGGGTGAGCGGGGTCTCGGGGCGGTATCGGCTTGCAAGTTGGGCGGAGTGGAATTAATTAGGGGCGCGATTACCCCGTGGTGTAATTGGTAACACAGCTGATTTTGGTTCAGCTATTCAAGGTTCGAGTCCTTGCGGGGTAGTATTTTCAGAGGTTTGGGAAGAGTTCGGGTTGTTGGGGGTCTTGGCGGTGGAAGGAAGCGGTTGAGAGCGGGGGGAGAGATTGGTCGAGCCCGTAACGTTTGGCGCTGATTTTGAAGAGAGTGGCGATATCCTGGGCGATGGGGCCTTTGCCGCGCATGCGGGATTTGAAATTGGAATCGTTGAGTTTGCCGTCGCGGGTTTCGCGGATGCGGTCGAGGATTTTGTTGGTTTCGCCGGGGCGATGTTGGTTGAGCCAATTGGCGAAGATATTTTTCACGCCGTGGGGGAGGCGGACGAGGGTGTAGAAGGCGGTTTTGGCGCCGTGTTCGGCGGCAGCCTTGAGGATGGCGGGCGTTTCGTGGTCGTTCAGGCCGGGGATGCGCGGGGCGAGGGATACGCCGACGGGGATGCCGGCGTCTGCGAGGGTCTGGAGGGCTCTGAGGCGGGCCTTGGGGGACGAGGCGCGGGGTTCGAGGTTGGCGGAAAGATGGGGATCGAGCGAGGGGATGGAGATGAAGACGGCGGCCGCTTGGTGATCTTGCGCGAGGGGGCCGAGGAGATCGATATCTCGGGTGACGAGGTGGTTTTTGGTAATGATGGCGACGGGATTGCGGAAGGCGGCGAGGACTTCGAGGCAGCGGCGGGTGATTTTGAGTTTTCGTTCGACGGGTTGGTAGGGATCGGTGACACCGCTGCAGACGAGGGGTTTGGGTTTCCAGGAGGGGCGATTGAGTTCGCGGGTGAGGAGTTCGGGGGCGTTTTCTTTGACCATGATGCGGGATTCGAAGTCGAGGCCGGCGTTGAAGCCGAGGTATTCGTGGTAAGGGCGGGCGTAGCAGTAGGCGCAGCCGTGTTCGCAGCCGCGGTAGGGGTTGAGGCTGGCTTCGAGGGCGAGGTCGGGGCTGTTGTTGGTGGAGATGACGGATTGGGAGTCATCGCGGAAGGTGAGGGTGTTGAGGTGTGGGGTGGGAGGTTCGTCGGGATGGGCGCGGCGGCGGTCTTCGGCGGCGTCGGGATCGGGTTCGACGTGGAGTTGTTCGAAGCGGTTGGCGGGGTGTGAGGAAGCGCCTCGACCTTTTGGGGGGAGCATGGCTTGAGTATAGTGTTCTTTTGAACACTTTCAAGGGGGAAGCGGGGTTATTGGGGTGGGGAATTAATCCTTGCGCGGGGGGCGGGAGCCCCTAGATTAGCGCTCCTCGCAGGCGGCAGGCGTCTCCCGTGTTTGCGAGATGGAAAGAGGAGACACGATCGGACGGCCGAATCAACCTAACAACCAACCTTTAACCACATCATCATGACCACCGCAACGGAAGCACCCGCTCTGACGGAGCTGGAAAAACTTATCGACGACAGTTTCCGGAGTTTTAAAGAGAACTCCATCGTCATTGGAACGATTCTCGAGATCAAACCGCAGATTGTTCTCGTCGACATTGGATACAAATCAGAGGGAGCGATTCCCGCCTCGGAATTTGAGGACGAAGAGATCGCGGTGGGGGACAAAATCGAGGTTTTATTGGAGCGCCTTGAGAACGACGAGGGGATGGTGGTGTTGTCGAAGGAGAAGGCGGCGCACAAGCAGAACTGGGACAAGATCGTCAAGGTGTTTCATGACGGTGGCCTGGTGAAGGGCAAGGTGAAGTCCGTGGTGAAGGGTGGATTGATGGTGAACGTGGGTGTGGAAGCGTTTTTGCCCGGTTCGCAGATCGACATCATTCCTCCGAAAGACCTCAACGAGTACGTGGGGAACGTTTACGAATTTAAGATCGTCAAGGTCAACGACGACCGGAAGAACATTGTCTTGAGTCGCCGCGAAGTGATTGAGGCGGAGCGTGCGGAGCAGCGTCAGCGTTTCCTGGAGACGGTCACGATCGGGGACAAGGTGGAGGGGATCGTGAAGAACCTCACGGATTTCGGTGCTTTCGTGGATTTGAATGGGATGGACGGCTTGCTGCACATCACGGACATGAGCTGGGGCCGGATCAATCACCCGAGCGAGGTCTTGGTGATTGGGCAGAAGATCGAGGTCCAGATACTGGACGTAAACCAGGAGAAGGAGCGTGTATCTTTGGGGTTGAAGCAGTTGCAGGCCAACCCTTGGGAGAACATCGACGATCGTTTCCCGGTGGGTCAGCAAGTGAAGGGCAAGGTCACGAAGTTGGTGCCTTACGGGGCCTTTGTTTTGATCGACGAGGGTGTGGAAGGGTTGATTCACGTTTCCGAGTTGTCCTGGACGAAGCGGATCACGCGTCCGTCGGATGTTTTGGAAGTGGATCAGGAAGTGGAAGCGGTGGTGTTGGCGATCAACAAGGACGAGCAGAAGATTTCTCTCGGCGTGCGTCAATTGGAGCCGAATCCGTGGGACGAGATCGAGTCGCGTTATCCGGTGGGAGCGAACATCAAGGGCACGGTGCGCAATTTGACGGCGTATGGTGCGTTCGTGGAACTGGAAGACGGCATCGACGGGATGATTCACGTATCCGACTTGAGTTGGACTCGGAAGATCAATCATCCGAGCGAAGTTTTGAAGAAGGGCGAAGATTTGGAAGCGGTGGTGATCGACATCGACAAGACGAATCAGCGCATCAGTCTTGGCATCAAGCAGCTGGAGACGGATCCGTGGGAGTTGATCGACGATCGCTTCAAGGTGGGCGACAAGGTCAAGGGCACGGTTGCGAAGATCGCGAGCTTTGGCGCCTTTGTGCAGCTTGAGGACGACATCGACGGTTTGGTGCATATTTCGCAGTTGAGCGAGGAGCATGTGGATCGGGTGAAGGACATCCTGAAGGTGGGCGAGGAAGTGGAAGCCCGGGTGATCAAGGTGGATCGTTTGGAGCGCCGGATTGGCTTGTCGATCAAGGCGGCGGATTACTCCGAGGAAGAGTTGGAGCGCGAGACCAAGGCCTTCGAGGCGTTGCGTCCGAGTGCGGACTTGGTGGGCTTGGAGCAGGCCTTCAATTTGGCATCGGAAGAATGGCGTCCTGGTGAAGCCGGCGGCGGTGAAGAAGCGGCTGCGCCTGCGGCGGAGGAGGCTTCTGAAGCGGGGGCCGAGGAAGAAGAGTCCAAGGAGTAGTGATTGCGGCGGGTTGGACCGACCGGCTTGGGTTGCCAGCGGGTTGGGTTTGGCTATGTTGTTGAGAGATTGCCGAGTTAATTAAACGAAGGAACTGAAGCGATGAGCACCGAAGAGAAGCCGAAGATTGTTTGTTATTTGAAGACGCATTGTGGTTGGAGTGAGGGCGTGCGGGCGATCATGCGGAAGTATGATTTGGAGTTTGAGGAGAAGGACATCATTCAGAACCCGGCGTTTCGTTGGGAGATGGAGCAGCGGAGTGGTCAGCCGTTGTCGCCTTGCGTGGAAGTGAACGGCACGATGTTGGCGGATGTGAGCGGGGAAGAAGTGGAGGCGTGGATGATTGAGAACAGTTTGTTGGAGCGGAGTGAAGTGACGCCGGATGCACCGATTGATTCGTCCTGCACGGACGAGCAGCATGCGGCGATGGAGCGGGCGGCTTTGGAGGCGGGCCAGCAGCAGGGGAACATTCGGATCGTCGAGTAGTATTTCTCCCGTCGAGGGTGGGATAAAAGGGGATTGTTGGCTTCTCTGGGTTGCCAAGGGGTGTGGCTTTTCCGTAGGGTGGGAGACCTATGGCAAAACAGGCGCTGGGAAAAGGGCTGGGGGCTCTGATTAAGAAGCAGGAAGACGACGCGACGGGTTCGAAGGAGGCGGCGGCGTTGGCTTCGGCGGACCCGGCGAGTGGGGAGACTATTCGGATGGTCGCGTTATCGGAGATTGTGGCGAGTCCGTTTCAACCGCGGCAGCATTTTCGTGAGGAGCAGTTGAATGAGTTGGTGGAGTCGATTCGTGAGCACGGGGTGATTCAGCCTTTGATTGTGCGGAAGGTGAGTCGGAAGCTGGAGTTAATTGCGGGGGAGCGGCGATGGCGGGCGGCGACGAATTTGGGATTGGACGAGGTGCCGGTGATCGTGCGGGAAGCGAGCGACCGGGATGTATTGGAGCTGTCGCTGATTGAGAATCTGCAGCGCGAGGATTTGGATCCGATTGAGGAGGCGCTGGCGTATGTGCGATTGGCGAAGGAGTTCAAATTGCGGCAGGAGGACATTGCGAAGCGGGTGGGGAAGAATCGGGCGACGGTGGCGAACTCGATGCGGTTGTTGGATTTGGCCAAGGCGGTGCAGGACTTGCTGGCGCATGGTCAGATATCGACGGGGCATGCGAAGGCGATCTTGGGGTTGAAATCGAAGGAGGAGCAGAAGCTCGTGGCGGAGATGGTTGTGAAGAAGACGCTTACCGTGCGGCAGACGGAGCGATTGGTGTCCGAGAAGTTGGCACCGAGTCCGGACAAGGTGGCGAAGAAGCGGACGGGCGCGGCGGTGGACCGGGCGGTGCGGGACTTGGAGGGGCGATTGCAGAAGCATCTCGCGACGAAAGTGCGGCTTCAGCATGGGCCGAAGAAGGGGAAGATCGAGATCGAGTATTACGGCGACGAGGATTTGGAGCGGATCTGCAATATCCTCCGCTTAAAGTAAGAAGCGGTCAGGCGATGATGGGGTGGAGGACTTCACCTCCGACGTCGGTGAGGCGGAAGCGGCGGCCGTTGTATTTGTAGGTGAGTTTTTTGTGATCGAGACCGAGGAGGTGGAGGATGGTGGCATGGAGGTCGTTTACGTGAACGGGATCGACGGCGGCTTTGTGACCGATTTCGTCGGACTCACCGTATGAGACCCCGCCTTTGACGCCGCCGCCGGCCATCCAGGTGGTGAAGGCGTGGGGATTGTGATCGCGGCCTGGCTTCTCGGCTTTTTGTGAGAGGGGGAGGCGACCGAATTCACCGCCCCAGATGACGAGGGTATCGTCGAGGAGGCCGCGTTGTTCGAGGTCGGTGAGGAGTCCGGCGATGGGGATATCGGTTTCGCCGGCGAACTGGGTGTGATTGCCGAAGATGTCTTTGTGGCCGTCCCAGGAGCGTTGGTTTTCCATGCCGCCGGAGTAGATTTGGACGAAGCGGACGCCGCGTTCGATCATGCGGCGGGCGGTGAGGCATTGGCGGGCGAAGTGATCGCAGTTTTCGTGGTCGATGCCGTAAAGGTTCTTGATGTGTTGGGGTTCGGAATCGAGGTCGAGGGCTTCCGGGGCGCTGGATTGCATGCGATAGGCCAGCTCGAAGCTTTCGATCCTGGCGTTGAGGTCGGAGGCGGGGCTGGAATGAGCGGCGAGGTGTTTTTCGTTGAGGTGTTTGAGGAAGTCCAGCTGGCGACGTTGCTGGGCGGGTTTCATATGGGCAGGCGGGTGGAGATTCTCGATGGGGTCGCCCTTTGGTTTGAACCAGGTGCCTTGGTAGACGCTGGGGAGGAAGCCGGCGCCCCAGTTGGCGGCACTGCCTTTGGGGAGGCCGCGATCGAGAGGATCGGACATGACGACGAAGGCGGGGAGATTGCGGCTTTCGGAACCGAGGCCGTAGGTGACCCAGGACCCGGTGCAGGGGAAGCCCATGCGAGGGAGACCGCTGTTCATCATAAAGAGGGCGGGGCTGTGATTGTTTGACTCGGTATGGCCGGAGTGGATGAAGGCCATTTTATCGACGTGTTCGCCGAGGTTGGGAAAGAGGGAGGATACCATTTTTCCGCATTGGCCGCGGGGGGTAAACTCGAAGGGGGATTTCATGAGGGGGCCGACGGCATTGGCGAAGAAGCCGGTTTCTTTATCGAAGCCTTCGAGTTCCTTCCCGTCGTATTTGGCGAGGGCGGGTTTGTATTCCCAGGTATCGACGTGGGATGGGCCGCCGTTGATGAAGAGCCAGATGACGGATTTGGCGCGGGCGGGGAAGTGCGATTGTTTTGGGAGGAGGGGATTGGCGTCGGCGGATGGGGATGGGGCGGCGAGGAGGCCTTCGTCTTTGAGAAGGGTGGTGAGGCCGAGCATGCCGAGGCCGTTTCCGGCTTTCTTCAACCAAGCGCGTCTATTGTAGAGGTCCATGGCGGGTGTATTGGTAGGTCAGTTGACGTAGATGAATTCGTTAAGGGAGACGAGGACCTGGCAGAGGTCGCCGAGGGCGAGTTCATCGGGATTTTTCTGTTGGGATTTTTTGTAGTCGGCGGCTTGGGATTTGAGGAAGGCGAGGGAATCTTTTTGTTCTTGTTTGGTGGGCGCGCGATTGAGGGTGGCGCGATAGGCCTGGGTGAGTGATTTTTCGAGAGAGTCTTTGTTTTGTTTGAGGAGATTTGCGGCGAGGGTGTCGAGCCATTGGCGGACGTGGGGGTTGTTCATGAAGACGAGGGCCTGGGGAGCGATGGTGGTGCTGGGGCGGCTGGCCTGGCTGACGAGCGGTTCGGGGGAGTCGAAGACCTGCATCATGGGGATGAGCTCGCTTCGCTTGATGGTGAGGTAAACGCTGCGACGGGTGTTTCCGGGGTCGAGGGAGCCGGGGCCGAACATTTTTTCGTCGAGGGCGCCACTGAGGGCGAGGAGGCTATCGCGGATGTGTTCGGCTTCGAGGCGGCGGGGATTGAAGCGCCAGAGGTAGTTGTTACCGGGATCGATCTTCGTCATGGCGGGGTTTGGGTCGCTGCTTTGGCGGTAGGCAGCAGAGAGGACGATTTGTTTGTGGAGTGGTTTGAGGCGCCATCCGTTTTCGATGAGTTGTTGGGCGAGGTAGTCGAGGAGTT
>JBCCIR010000098.1:0-19857 GCA_039028175.1 Verrucomicrobiota bacterium | reverse complement strand
ATGGGGGGGAATTTCCGCGGGGGTCGGGGGAGATAGAGAAGCTGCCGGGGGTGGGGCGCTATACGGCGGGGGCGGTGGCGAGTTTTGCGTATGACGCGCGGGAAGCGATTGTGGATGGGAACGTGGCGCGGGTGTTGGCGCGGGTGTTTGATTACCGGGAGGCGGTGGATGGGCCGGCGGGGCGGAAGCAGCTGTGGGAGTGGGCGGAGGCCTTGTTGCCGGAGTCGGGCGGGGCGCGGATTTACAACTCGGCGTTGATGGAATTGGGGCAGCGGATTTGCACGGTGAAGGGGCCGTCGTGCGGGGAGTGTCCGGTGTCGGGGAGTTGTTTGGGGAAGGATGGGGAGCCGGGGGAGTTGCCGGTGAAAGTGGCACGCCGGAAGACCGTGAAGGTGGATGAGCCCGTGGTGTGGGTAGTGCGGGAGGGGGAAGGCGGGGGGCGGGAAGTATTGCTGGTGCGGGAGGAGGCGGGGCGGCGGCGGCAGGGATTATGGCGCTTGCCGGAACGAGGGGAGGAGGAAGTGGCGGGGCTGGCCTGTTTGTTGGAGATGAAGTATTCGATCACGCATCATCGGGTGACCTTGCGGGTGTATGCGGGGAGCGAGGAGGAGGGGCTGGGGGAAGGGGAAGCCTGGGTGGGCTTGGAGGAGGTGGAGTCGGTGGCGATGGCGGCGCCGTATCGTAAGGCGGTGGAGCGGATTTTGCGGAGGGAAGAGACCGAGTTGGCGTTAGGCGCAAGCTAATGTAGGCTTTGGCCGAGCAATGAGTGACGGGCAGACAGACACGATGCCGGATGAGCGGGGTCATTTTGGGACCTTCGGGGGGATGTTTGTGCCGGAGACCTTGATGACGGCGCACGAGGAATTGGCGGTGGAGTATGAGAAGGCGAAGGCGGATCCGATTTTTCAGTCGGAGTTGGAGGGTTTATTGCGGGAGTATGTGGGGCGGCCGACGCCTTTGTATTTTGCGGAGCGTTGGACGGACAAGTTGGGTGGGGCGCGGGTGTATTTGAAGCGGGAGGACTTGCTGCACACGGGCGCGCACAAGATCAACAATGCCCTGGGGCAGATTTTGCTGGCACGGCGTTTGGGGAAGACGCGGATTATCGCGGAGACGGGAGCGGGACAGCACGGGGTGGCGACGGCGACGGTGGCGGCGCGGTTTGGGATGGAGTGCGTGATTTACATGGGGGAAGTGGACATGGAGCGGCAGCATTTGAACGTCGTTCGCATGCGTTTACTAGGGGCGGATGTGCGAGCGGTGACGGCGGGGCAGGCGACTTTGAAGGAAGCGGTGAATGAGGCGATCCGGGATTGGGTGACGAACCCGCGAACGACGCATTACATTTTGGGAAGTGCGTTAGGGGGGCATCCGTATCCGATGATGGTGCGCGATTTTCATCGGGTGATCGGATTGGAAGCGCGGAAGCAGGTGATGGAGCGGGAGGAGAAGTTGCCGGAGTTATTGGTGGCCTGTGTCGGCGGGGGGAGCAATGCGATGGGATTGTTTCATCCGTTCCTGGGGGACGAGGGCGTGAAGATGGTGGGGGTGGAAGCTGGCGGGCACGGGATCAAGCTGGGGGAGCATGCGGCGCGGTTCCAGGGGGGGAAGCTGGGAGTGTTGCAGGGGACGAAGACGTGGTTGTTGGCGGATGACGACGGACAGATCGAGTTAACCCATTCGGTGTCAGCTGGTTTGGATTACGCGGCGGTGGGGCCGGAGCATGCGTATTTGCAGGATTCGGGGCGGGTGGATTACACCTTTGCGACGGATGAGGAGGCTTTGGATGCGTTCCAGGAGTTGTCGAAGGTGGAGGGGATTATTCCGGCCTTGGAGAGTTCGCATGCCTTGGCGGAGGTGAAGAAGGTGGCGCCGGGGATGGGGGGGGACGAGGTGATTATTTGTAATTTGAGTGGGCGTGGGGACAAGGATGTGGAGCAGGCGGCAAGATATTTGTTAGAAGGTTAGGGCGAACGTGCGGGACGGGGAAGATCGGACGTCTGCCCATGCCTAGGGCGTTGCCCCAGGCTAGTATGAGTTCGCGCCTTCAGCGCTCTTTTGCTTGCTTGCGGCTTTGCCGCAAGATTTGGAGTAAGAGAAGGTTGGGGTCAGGGGGCGGGGCGGATTTCGAAGAAGGCGTTGCGGGCGTTGAGGATGGTGGAGCCGGTGACGGAGAACTGGCCGAGGGGACCGTATGGGGTGACGGTGCCGATTTTGGACCAAGGGTCGGTCAGATTGAGATCGTCGCTGTGGTAGATGTCGTAGGTTTTGCCGGGGGAGGCGATCCAGTAGACGTTGATGAATTGAGCGAACTGGGGGCGACTGAGTTGGGTGGTGCGGAGGACGGAGCCGGGGTCGTTTGGTTTGTAACCGTAGAGGAACTCCTGGAGGTTGGTCATGCCGTCGCCGTCGAGGTCGAGGTTGGCGTCTTTGGAAGTGGCGGAGAGTCCGTAGAAGTCTTCCCAGAAGAAGTCCATGCCATCGCCGTCGATGTCGTCGTTACCGAGACCGGCGCCGAGTTCGTATGCGCCGATGTCGATGTTTCCGCAGGCGCTGCGGGGGAAGCCGCGGGCATCGGTGCAGGGGTAATCGAATTCGTTGGGGGGCGGGCCGTTGTTGACGGCGAGGGAGCCGGGCATGGGGGGGCAGGTGATGGCGAGACCACCGGGGAAGAGGGGTGAGGGGGGAAGGGAATAGAGGTTGGGATTGGTGAGGGGGATGTCGGTGGGATCGTTGAAGATGGTGGCGGGTTCTTCGGAGATGTTGTATCCGAGGCTTTCGATGGTGGGGGAGCTGAAGAGGAAGAGATTGGCGAGATTGGTATTGGTGAGGGCGTTGTCGGCGAGGGCGGTGGCGTAGAAGCGGACGGTGGTGTCGCTGTCGAAGATGGAGAGGCCGGCGCCCTGGCTGGTGGCTTCGTTTTCGATGATGGTGCAGTGGCGGATGGTGAGGTCGGAGCCGTTGGTGGCTTGGATGGCGCCCCCGTTTGCGCCGCCGCCGAGGGCGGAGTTTTGGACCAGGGTGACGTTTTCAAGGAGGACGTTGGCGTTGTTGAGGAGGAGGGCGCCCCCGCCTGTGGTGGTGTTGTTTTCGTAGAGGGCGGCGTGGGTGATGGTGAGGCATGAGCCGGTGGCGGAGAGGGCCCCCCCACCCGATCCTTTGCCATCGGTGAAGGAGACGCCATGGAGGGCAAGAGTGTTGCCGGCGACGTTGTTGCTCATGATACGGGTGGAAGAGGGCCCGGCGATGGTGATGCCGCCTTCGTCGAGGTTGGTCGCGCCGAAGAGGTTGGTGGCGTCGATGATGAGGTCCCGGGTGACGAAGAGGGTAATGTCCTGGCCGCCGCCGGCGGTATCGAGGTCGATGATATCACCGGCAAGGCCGGGGGCGAAGAGGATGCGGCCGAAGTCGCCGGTGGAAGCGATGGCTTCGCGGAGGGAGGTTCCGGCGCCGCTGCCGACGCCGTTATTTTCGTCGTCGTCGGTATCGACGAGGATGGGTTTCACGGCTTCGACGGCGCCGCAGTCGATGGCGTTGATGGTATTGAGATCGCCGTCCTGCGAGCGTTCGACGCCGCGGGCGTCGGTATTGGGGGCGAGGGTGAAGGAGGCGGGGTTGACCCCTGCGCCGTCGATGGCGGGGCTGTTGGCGAGGGGGTGATGGGTGGGGACTTTGCCGCCGTTCCAGGTGAGGGGTCCGAAGCGGAGGTCGGCGCCGTCGAAGGCGGAGGAAAGGACGTTGAGGTCGGAGGGGTGATCGAGGGCAGCGGGGCTGATGTCGGCGAGGTTGTATCCCTGGGAGTTGTACAATAAGGGATTGTCCCGGAGCGGGTCGTTGACGGGGTCTGTGCCGCTGGTTTGTTTGAAATTTTTGGCGAAGACGTTGAACTGCAAGGTCATGGGATAGGTGCCGGACGAGGTATGGATTGCGGTGGAATCGTTGATCACGCCTCCCTCGCTGGTGTTGGCGATGAAGGTGCAGTGAGCGACTTCGGACGGGAAGGGGATACCGCTCGTGCCGAGCGCCGCCCCCCCGTTCCGCGATTTGTTGCCGGAGAATGTGGAGGACCTGACGACGAGGCACCCGTCGCCACTCCTGTTCAGGACGTTACCTCTTCCTCTTATGTTATTGGAGAAGGTGGAGCGGTTTACGATGAGCGAGCCGGACACGGTGATCACGTCTCGACCGGTGCTGAAAGCGTTCAGGGCATGCTTGTTGTCGTGGACCCAGCAATCTGAGAGGCGCATGTAGGCGGGAGACTGGACGCGAATGGCCGAGCCCTGTGAGCTCGAGCCGCGGCTTTCGTTGTTGTCGAATTCGGAGCAATGGAAGGCGTGATGGGAGCCGCTCGCGCGGATGGCGCCGCCGCCGGTGGGTCCGTTGGTGCGATTGCCGGAGAACCGGCAATCGTTGGTGGTGACCGGGCCGGTGCTAAGGACGGCTCCTCCCGAGTCAGCGACGCCATCGATGAGAATGAGGTGATGAAGGCTGAGGGTTTCGCCATTGGACATATCGAAGAGGTTGTCCGCGAGATCGCCGTCGAGGACGGGACGTTCGGCGAGGTTGGAGGCGTCGATATGGATGGAGGTGGCTCCGTTGGAGTTGACGAGATCGCCGAGGCCGGTGCCGGAGAGGTCGAAATTGGCGCCGGAGAGGGAGGGGTCGAAGCGGATGTGTTGGCCGCTGCTGGCGTCGCGAACGGCTTCGCGAAGGGAAACGTTTGCTCCGACCGGGGAGTTGTTTTCGTCCGTGGCGGTGGTGACGAGGAAGAAGGGGCCGGCTTCGACGGCGCCGATGTCGATGACGCTTCCTCCGGAGTTATCGCCGTTGGCGATGCGGGGGAGTTTGCGTTGGTCGGTGGCGGGAGGGTTGGTGATGGCGGGTTGCCCGGCGTCGATGAGGGGGCTATCGGCGAGGGGGAGGTGGGTCATGGTGAAGTCGCCGCCGTAGGGACCGAGGGGGCCGAGTTTGGGGTCGGTGTTGTTGATGTCGGAGCCTTGGTTGAGGACGGATTCGGTGATATCGCTGAGGTTGTATCCGTTGGAAGTGATTGTGGCGGCGAGGCCGGAGATGTTGTCGATGGAGCCGTCGCCGCCCTGGTTGTTGGCGAAGACGTTGTGGTGGAGGGTGATGGTGAAGCCGGCGGAGGGGGCGCCGGCGCCGATGGCGGCGCCGCCGGCGTTGTTGCCGATTTCGTTGTTGGCGAAGGTGCAGTGGCTGATGGTGGCGGCGTAGGGGGCGCTGGAGAGTGTGAGGGCGCCTCCGGCGACAGCGGAGCGGTTGTGGGAGAGGGTGGATTGTGTGATGGACACTGAAGCGGCAGCGGCGACTTGTATGGCGCCGTAGTTGCGTTCCGCTTCGTTGTCGAAGACGCTGGAATTTTCGATCACGAATTCTTTGGTGCCGGTGTAATGGATCGCGCCGGCGTCTCCGAGGGAGCTGGAAAGGTCTTTGATGGCGCGATTGCAGGCGAACTCGGAGTGGAAGATGTGGAGGGGGCCGTTATTGGCGCCGCGGGAGTAGATAGCGCCGCCGACGTTGGCGGTATTGGAGCGGAGGCGGCAGTGGAGGAGGGCGACCTGGCTGGTGGTGGCGGAGATGGCGCCTTCGGAGAGGGTTTCGCCGGGGGCGGGGCCGTTGGAGAGGAAATCGGTGTGGCAGGCTTTGAGGGCGCTGTTGGCGGTGAGGTCGATGCCGGCACCTTGAGGGGAGGCGTCGAAGGAGGCGCCTTCGCGGATGACGAGGTGGTTGAGAGTGACGGCGGCGCCGTCGATCTCGATGACGGTATCGGCGCGATCGGCGTTGATGGTGAAGGGCTCGGCGAGGCTGGAGGCGTCGATGCAGACGGGGGCGTCGATTTCGAGGGCGATATCGGCGTGGCCGGAGGAGAGGTCGAGTTCATCGCCGGAGAGGGAGGCGTCGAAGAAGATTTGGCCGCCGGGAGGGATTTCGCGGAGGGCTTCGCGGAGGGAGATGTTTGCTCCGGCGGGGCTATCGAGTTCATCGGCGTCGGTGGTGACGGTGATGGAGGGCGGGGTGAAGAGGACGGCGAGGTTGACGGGGACGTTGGCGCCCGAGTTGGAGCAGCTGTAGGTGAGGTGGAAAGTGGCGGCGGCGTTTTGGATGCCGATGGTGTATCCGTTCGAGGAGTTCGTGCCGGTGTTGATCCCGTATTGGTAGATGATGTCGCCGTTGTCGAAGAGGAGAGCCTGAATGTCGATTTTGTTGCCGCTGCTTTTCTCGACGACTTGATCCCAGGAGAAGATGGAGACACCGCATTCGGCGTGGGGGTGGGGGCTTTTATGGAAGTATTGGTAGTAGAGGTCGCCTGCGCCGACGAGGGTGAGGTCGTCGTGGAGGAGGTAGAAGCGGGCGCCGCCGCCTTCGCTGGGGGTGGCGGGGAGGGGGCAATCGTGGGTGGCGTCGTCGCCTTTGTCGTCGACGGTGGAGAGAAAGCCGTTGGCGGCGGCGGTGAGGGAGGAGTGGGTGGTGCCCCAGAAGGTGAAGGGGAAGCCGAGTTCGACGGGGCCGTTGTTGCCGACGATGGGATCGAAGGTAGAGGTGTCGTCACCGTCGGTGACGACGGCTTGGCCGGTGGCGGTGATATTGATCCACTGGTATGTGGGGCCGCCGGATTCGGTGGAGTCGGTGAAGGAGTAACCGTAATTGGATTCGGAGCCGGTGAGGGCCGGGGCGGTGCCGGGGCTGAGGAGGCCGGCGGCGGCGGTGAGCGTTAGAGATAGTGTTAGGCGGAGGGCAGGGATCAGGGGACGTGTGGCGATCATGGTTGTTCTCTTGGGTGGATGGGGAAAGGGTGCGAGAACGGGAGATGATGTTAGAGAGGGGGTAGGTGTATGAAACTTAGGGAGCTAGTTCAAGCGGTGAATGATCATGGGGCGAGGCGGATTTCGAAGAAGGCGTTGCGGGCGTTGAGGATGGCGGGGTCTTTGGTGGAGAAGGAGCCGGAGGCGGTGTAGGGGGTGACGGTGCCGATCTTGGACCAGGGGTCTGATTGGTTGAGGTCGTCGCTGTGGTAGATGTCGTATGTTTGGCCGGCGGCGGCGTTCCAATTGATGGCGGCGAAATTGGCGGGCTCGTTTTTGGTGAGGCGGGTGACGCGGAAGGCGGAGTTGGCGTCGTTTGGTTTAGACTGGAAGAGGAACTCTTCGAGGTTGGTGAGGCCGTCGTTATCGGGGTCTTCGTTGGCTTGATTGCCGATGATGGAGATTCCGTAGAAGGACTCCCAGTAGTTATCGAGGCCGTCGTTATCGAAGAAGTCATTGCCGAGGCCGGCGCCGAGTTCGTAAGCGCCGATGTCGAGGTTGCCGCAAGCGATGCGGGGGAAGCCGCGGGCGTCGGTGCATGGGGGAAGGGTGTAGGCGGCGGGACCGTTGTCGACGGCGAGGGAGCCGACGGCGGGCGGGCAGGTACGGGCGAGGCCCCCGGGGAAGCTGACTCCGCCGGGGAGAGAATTGAGAGCGGGGTTGGTGGAGACGATATCGGTGCCGTCGGTGAAGTAGGTGGCGGGGTCGTCGGTGAGGTTGTATCCGTTGGTGGCGACGGGAGGGGCGCCGGAGAGGAAGATATTGGCGAGGTTGTTATTGGTGCGGCGGTTTTCGCCGATGATGGTGGCGTAGAATTCTGCGGTGGTGGTGCTACCGAAAAGGGCGATACCGGCGCCGGCGGCGGTGGCTTCGTTTTCGAAGAGGGTGCAGTGGCGGAAATCGAGGTGGGTGCCGTTGGAGGCGATGATGGCGCCGCCCGAAATGCCTCCGCCGATGGCGGCGTTTTCCGCGAAAGTGACGTTTTCGAAGAGGGCGTTGACGTTGTTAAGATTGAGGGCGCCGCCGCCGCCGTTGGTGTTGTTATTGTGGAGGGCGGCGTGGGTGATGGTGAGGCAGACGCCGGTGGCGGAGATGGCGCCGCCGGAGACCTTTCCATCGGTGAAGGACAGGCCGTGGAAGGAGTAGGCTTTATCGGTGCCGCCGAGCGTCATGATGCGGCTGGCGGAGGGGCCGGCGAGGGTGATGCCGCCCTCGTCGGTGCTGGTGGGGCCGGTGAGATTGGTGGCGTCGATCAGGAGGGTTTTGGTGACGACCATTTGGGTGTTTTGGCCGCTCGCGGTGGCGTCGAGGTCGATGAAGTTGCCGGCGAGGGGGGTATTGAAGATGATGCGGCCGGGGTCGGGTGCGGCGATGATGGCTTCGCGGAGGGAGGTGGTGGCGTTGGCGGTATTTTCGTCGATGCTGGTGGTGACGAGGATGGGAGGGATGACTTCGACGGCGCCGGGGTCGATGCGGTCGAGGGCGGAGAAGAGGTCGCCTTTTTGGGAGCGATCGAGGCCGCGGGTGTCGAGGCGTGGGGCGAAGGGGAAGGTAGCGGGTGTTTGGAAATCGCCATCGATGGCGGGGCTATCGACGAGGGGGTGATGGGTGGGGACTTTTCCGCCGTTCCATGCGAGGGGCCCGATGCGGAGATCCGTGTGGGCGAGACCGGGATTCAGGATGTTGAGGTCGGCGGGGTGATCGAGGGGGAGTTCGTTACTATCGGCGAGGTTATATCCTTCGGAGACGAAGGCGCTGGCATCGGGGTCGAGGTGGATGAGTTTGGTATTGGCGAAGTTTTTGGCGAAGAGATTGAAGCGGAGGGTGATGGGGGAGTTGAGGCTTATGTTGAAGATGGCGGGTTCGACGGCGGTGTTTGCGCTGCGATTGCCGATAAACGTGGAGTGGGTGACCTCGGCGGGGCAAGCGAGTCCGGAGGTGTAGATGGCGGAGCCGGAAATTCTGAAGGAATTTCCGGAGAAGGTGGAGGAACGGACGATGAGGCAGCCATCGCCTTGTCGATTGATGGCGCCGCCCCCTGAGCCGGCTTCGGAGTTTTCCGAGAAGGTGGATCGATCGACGATTACGGAGCCATTGGCAATGATCGTGCCGATCTTTGAGTTGTTGGTTCCGTTTCGGTGGAACCAGGAGTCGGTGATGCGGAGGTAGGTGGGATCGACGAACTTTGCGACGGAGCCGTCGCCGAGGTTCGATGAGTTGTCGATGAATTCGGAGCAGTGGAAGGTATTGTGTGAGCCTCGGGACCAGATCACGCCCCCCCCGCTGGAGCCGGTGGCGCGATTTCCGGAAAAGCGACAGGTATTGAAGGTAACAGGTCCGCGTGTGCGGACGACCCCGCCAAAAGAGTCGATGCCACTGAAGAGATGAAGGTTGTGGAGGCTGAGAGTGGTGGTGGTGGCGGACGTCAACAGGTTGATGATACTGTCGATGGCGGAATCGACGGAGGGGCGGATGGCGAGGTTGGAGGCATCGACGTGGATGGAAGTTGCGTTCATGAGGTTTGCGAGGTCCCCTTGTCCGGAGGGGAAGAGTTCGAACTCCATGCCGGAGAGGGAAGGGTCGAAGCGGATGTGTTGGCCGGAAGTGGCATCGCGGAAGGCTTCGCGGAGGGAGATATTGCCGGAGCCGGCGGTGGCGGGATTGTTATTTTCGTCGGTGACGGTGTTGACGAGGATGAAGGGGCCGGCTTCGACGGCGCCGATGTCGATCGTGGTGGGGCCGATATTATTTCCGTCGGCGATGCGTGGGAGTTTGCGTTGGTCGGTGGCGGGGGGGGTGGCGATGGCGGGGTTGCCGGCGTCGATGAGGGGGCTATCGGCGAGGGGGAGGTGGGTCATCGTGAAGTTTCCGCCGTAGGGGCCGAGGGGGCCGAGTTTGGGGTCGGTGTTTTGGATATCGCCGGTGGCGTTGAGGAGCGGTTCCGAGTCGTCGACGAGGTTGTATCCGAGGGAAGTGAAGGCGCCGCCGGTGGCGATGTTGTCGGTGGTGCCGTCGTGGCGTCGATTATTGGCGGCGACGCAATGGTCCATGGTCATGGCGATGCCACCGGAGCCGACGGGGGCAATTCCGGCGGGCCCGCCGTTTGCGCCTCGGTTTTCGACGATCGTGCAATGTGAGAAGTCGGCGCTCACGAGGGCTCGACTGATATTGATAGCGCCTCCGGTGCTGTTCTCTGAGCGATTGTTGGAGAAGGTGGACTGGCGGACGGCGAGGGCTCCTCCGGAACTGGGGAAGACGCGGAGAGCGCCGCCGCCATTGATGGAAGTGTTGTCGAAGAAGCTTGAATTTTCGATGAGGGTGGAAGTGCCGATCGTGGCTTCGACGGCGCCGCCGATGCCGAACGCGTTCGAGGGGTTGAGGATGGCGCGATTGCAGGCGAATTCGGAGTGGAGGATTTCGAGGGGGCCGGCGTTCGTTCCGGAGAGGCGAATGGCGCCTCCGTTGTTGGCGGTGTTGGAGCGGAAGCGGCAGTGGTGGACGGCGACGCGGCCGCTCGTGGTGTAGATGGCGCCGAAGCCGGTGGTGGTGCCTGGGGCGGGGCCGTTGCAAAAGAAATCGGTATGGCAGGCTTTTAGGGCGCCCGAGTTGATGATCGTGATGCCTCCGGCTTCGGCGGCGGAGGTGGTGGCGCCTTCGCGGATGACGAGGTGCTGGAGGGTAACGGGGACGCCGTCGATTTCCATGATCGTGCTGGCGAAGTTGCCGTCGATCTCGAAGGGGTCGGTGAGGCTGGAGGCGTCGATGCTGGCGGCGGTATCGATGTCGAGGGTCGTGTCGGTGTGGCCGGTATCGAGTTCGAGGGTCATGCCGGAGAGGGAGGCGTCGAAGAGGACTTGGCCGCCGGCGGGGATATCGCGGAGGGCTTCGCGTAGGGAGACGAGGCCGGAGCCGTTGGTGGCGGGGGTATCGAGTTCGTCGGCGTTCGTGGTGACGGTGATGGTGGGGGGGGAGAAGAGGATGGCGAGGCCGGAGGCGGGGGTGTTTTGGTTACTGAGGCTGCAGGTGTGGGTGAGCGCGGTGGCGGCGTTGCTGCGTTGGATGCCGATGGTGAGGCCGTCGGTCGAACCGGCGGGGTTGCTGTTGTATTGGTAGATGATGTCGCCGTTGTCGAAGAGGAGGGCTTGGAAGGAGACTTTGCTGGTGCTGTTTTTTTCGATCACTTGGTCCCAGGTGAATACGGAGACACCGCACTCGGCGTGGGGGTGAGGGGATTTGTGGAAGTATTGGTAGTAGACGTCGCCGCCGCCGGTGAGGGTGAGGTCGTCGTGGAGGACGTAGAAGCGAGCGCCGCCGCCTTGGCTGGGGGTGGCGGGGAGGGGGCAGTCGTTGGTGGCGTCCTGGCCTTTTTCGAGGGGGTCAGTGGAGATGTATCCGTTGGTGGTGGGAACGAGTTGGGAAACGGTGGTGCCGTAGAGGGTGAAGGGGAAGCCGAGGGAGACGGCGGCGCCGATTCCGTTGGTGATATCGCCGGAGGAAGCATCGTCGCCTTGGGTGATGACGGCTTGGCCGGTGGTGGTGATACTGATCCACTGGAAGGCGGGCCCGCCGGGTTCGGTGGAATCGGTGAAGGTATAGCCGTAGGAATCGGGGCCGCCGGTGAGGGCGTGGGCGGGTATCGGGGAGAGGCTCGTCCATGCGAACAACACGACGAGGGTCAAGGTTAGGTGGAATGGCGGAATGGCGAAGGGCGCGGTATTATTCATCTCTGGTTTCGTGTGGTGTGGGAAGGAGAGAGGAACGAGAGATGATGCGCTGGAAGTTCTAAGTGCAGGAAAATGAAAGAAGTTACGCAAGAGAAGAAGTGCCGGCAGGAGAGTCGGGAAGTGGGCATCGCCAAGGGGATACCCGCCGGGTGGGGAGGGGATTACAGGAAATTTGGGGATTTTTTAGGCGGGCGCCTGAGGGACCAGGAAAAGGCAGCGCCGTCGCGTGCCCGCGCCTCCATTTTGGTTATGGCGCGGGGCGGATTTCGAAGAAGCCGTTGCGGTTGGAGAGGATGGTGGGGTCGTTGAGGGTGGTGTCGGTGATGGTGCCGTTGAACTTCGCGGGGACAGTGGCTTCGATTTCCCAGGGGTCGGAGAGGCCGGCGTCGGTCGAGTGCCAGATGTTGTAGGTGACGCCGGGAACGGAATCCCAATCGAGTTGGAGGGAAGTGAGGGCGCCGGTGCCGGGGTTGAAGGTGGAGGCGAGCGCGCGGGAGGTGAGGGCGGATTTGTTGGAATTCGGAATCGTGTGGGCGAGGTGTTCCTGGAGGGCGGTTTGTCCGTCACCGTCGAGGTCGAGGTTGGCGTCGTTGGGATCGTTTTCGTTGAGGCCGTAGAACACCTCCCATTCGTCGGTGATGCCGTCGTTATCGGAGTCGACGCCGTCGTCGCCCATTTCCATGGCGCCGATATCGAGGGAGCCGCCGTAGATGCGTGGTTGGCCGCGGGCGTCGATGCGGGTGCCGATGATGGCGTTTGGGTTGCCGGCGTTGACGATGGGGCTGAGGGCGAGGGGCGGGTGGACTTTGGCGAGGCCGCCGAGGTCGCCGAAGCTGGAGATGAGGAGATTAGCGGCGAGATCGTTGCCGACGAACCAGGGTTGGCCGGCGTCGTCGGTGATGTTTTTCCCGAGGGACGTTGTCGTGGCGCCGGCTTCGGCGGTGTAGTTGGCGAGAATCGTGGAGGGATCGAGGAGGTTTTGGCCGAGGACCGTGTATTTGATCGTGAGATCTGAGTTGCTATCGAGATCGATGCCGGCGGCGCCGGAAGCGGATTTGTTGTCGACGACCGTGCAGTGGCTGAGATCGATCACGGCGTCGGTGGTGGCGGAGATCGCGCCGCCGGTGGCGTCGGTATCGTTGGTGGAGAGCGTCACGTTTTGGAGGGTGAGGTTTCCTGCTTCGGCGCGGATGCCGCCGCCGTCCTGTGTGGCGAAGTTGTTGTGGATCGCGCCTTCGGTCATCGTGAGATTGGAGCCGGCGCCTTTGCGGATGGCGCCGCCGCGGAGGGAAGCGTTGCCGCCGGTGAAGGAGATGCCGTGGAGGACGACCGTGTGATCGCCGTTGGTGATATTGAGGCAGCGGGCGGCGCCCGGGCCGTCGATGGTGATTCCTTTCGACAGAGTGGTGGCGTCGATCGTGAGGTTTTTTGAGATCGTGAGTTGCGTGCCTTGGCCGAGGGCGGCGTTGGAGAGATCGATTGTGGTGAAGCCGGCGAGCGCGTTTTCGTCGAACACGATGCGTCCGCCGTCGGGGACATCGCGGATGGCTTCGCGGAGGGAGAGATTGGAGCCGGAGGGTGTGTTGAATTCGTCGGCGATGGTATTGACCACGAGGGCGGGGGCGACCTCGACGGCGCCGATGTCGGTGGCGGATCCGGTTTTCCCGGCGATGCCGCGTTGGTCGGTGGGACAGCCGGTGCTTGAGCCGGCGTCGATGGCGGGGCTGGTGGCGAGGGGGCGGCGTGAGGGCGTCGGGCCGCCGTTGGGGAGGAGGGGACCGAGGAGGGGGATGGCGCCGTTGATGTCGGTGGCGTGGGTGAATTCGGGGACGATGGAGCCCGAGAGATTTCGGCCGAGGGACGTGAACGTGGAGCCGGGTTCGATGGCGAGTTCCTGAGGGGTGAGGATGCCGTTGAAGGTGCCGTAATTGTTATCAACGATCGTGTTCTGGATCGTGAGGACCGCGTTTGCGAGGAGGGAAATGGCGCCGCCTTCCTCGCATTGGTTTTGGGTGATCGTGCAATGGTCGATGGAGTGGGGGCCGCCGGAGAGGCGGAGGGCGCCGCCGTCGCCGCTGACGTTATTGGCGAAGTTGCGGTGGAAGGTGGAGTAGGAGATATCGACCCCGCCCGTGTTCACGAGAGTGCCGCCGACTCCGCCGACGAGGACCGAGCCTTGCGCGATGAGGGCGCCGCCGCCGGAGAGGACATCGGAGGCTTGGTTATCGTGGAAGGTGGAGCGGGAGATCGTGTCGTCGCAGAATCCCTGGGTGCTGAGGTAGACCGCGCCGCCGCTGGAGGCGCTGTTATTGGCGAAGGTGCAGCGATCGATGTAGCAGCGATTGGGGGCGCTCCCGGCCACGTTGGATGAGATGGCACCGCCGAGGCGACCGGCCTGGTTGCTTTCGAAGTGGCATTCGATGGCGATGAGGGTGGCGGGGAGGCTATTGATGCCGATATTGGCGATGGCGCCGCCGTCGCCGGGGATGGAGAACTGGGCGCGATTGCCGGTG
The DNA here is from genome assembly GCA_039028175.1 of Verrucomicrobiota bacterium. Classification (GTDB taxonomy): domain Bacteria; phylum Verrucomicrobiota; class Verrucomicrobiia; order Verrucomicrobiales; family DEV007; genus JBCDBW01. Next base: position 5,796 of record JBCCIR010000098.1, on the reverse strand, counting down.
AAGGTGCATTGGTTGACGAGGAGCGTGCCGGCGTTTTTGATCGCGCCGCCCCAGGTGTCGTAGATGGGGGCGCCGTTGCCGACGGAGACGTCGTTACTGATAAAGTGGCAATCGGTGTAGGCCGCGTTGCGTCCGCTGAAGGTGTTGTTTATGGCGGAGTTTTCCGCGCCGGTGAAGGTGAGGCCGTGGGCGGCGGGGGCGCCGAAGAGAGACGAGGCGGAGTAGGAATTGTTTCCGGAGATCGTGATTCCGTTGGCGAGGGTGGAGGCATCGACGAAGACCGCGGCGCCGATCGCGGTAATTTGGCCGCCGAGGGACAGATCGATCGTGGTGCCGTTGAGGGAGTTATCGAAGCGGATGACTTGGTTTCCGGTCGCGATGGCGCCGACTTCGCGGAGGGAGGCGCCGAAGCCGGCGCCGGTGCCGTTATTTTCGTCGATGTTGGTCGTGACGATGGCGAAGGTACCGTGCTCGATGGCGCCGATATCGAGAAGAGCGATGCCGGAGTTATCGCCGTTGCCGAATCGTGGGAGGAGGCGTTGATCGGTGGCGGGGGTATTACCGACGCCGAAGGCACCGGCTTCGATCACGGGGCTGTTCGCGAGGGGGAGGTGGCAGAACATGGGGAACGACGCGTTGGGGCCGAAGATCGTGAGCGGGGTGAGGAGGGGGTCGGTATTGACGAGGTCGCCGGTGTTGACGAAGACCGAGGACGTGGCGTCGTCGGTGAGGTTATAGCCGAGGGAGGTGGCGGTGGCGCCGGCGGTGAGGGAGAGGTTGTCCGTGGCGCCGACGGCGGGATCGAAATTTTCGGCGAGGATGGTGTGATTCATTGTGCCGCCCGAGTTATCGAGTTCGATGCCGCCGTGGTTTTCGACGATCGTGCAGAAGGACGTGGCGAGGGTGGAATTGTCGAGTTCGATCGCGGTTTGCTGATTGTTGGAGAGGGTGGTGTTTTCGAAGAGAGCGTTGATGGAACGGGCGACGAGGGCGGAGCCGCGGTTATTGACGATGCAGGACGTGCGGATGGTGACGTTGGGGGTGGCGGGGGCGGCCCCGGAGGCGTTCATGAAAATGGCATCGGTGCGGGAATCGGTGAGGATGGAGCAATTGATGTTGAGGGTGGAATCGTCGCGCAGGTCGAGGAGGTGGGAGCTGCCGGGCTGTGGGCATTCGATGCGGGAGAAAAGGAGATCGATGCGGGTGTTATCGTCGGCGGTAATGCCGTGATCTCCGGCGCCGAAGATTTCCGATGAGTTTAGTTTCAGGACGGCGCCGTTTTGGAGGGTGATCGGGGTGTCGTCGACTTCGGTGAAGCGAGTGTGATCGAAGACGACAGTGTCGGAGATATCCCATTCGATTTGTTTGGAGTCGAAGGTTTGTTGGACGGAGCCGGTTGGGGGAGTGGGTGTGAGGGGGCCGGTGATATTGAGGGGTTTGTTGATGTTAATGGTGGCGCTGTAATCGTGTTCGACTTGGAAGGCGCCGAAAGTGATGCGGCCGCCGGCGGGGGTGGTATTGATGGCGGTTTGTATGGCGCCGGGCGCGGTGCTGGTGACGACCGTGATGGGCGGGGTGAAGAGGATGGCGTCCTGGCCGGTGATGCCGCCGGCAGGGTTGCAGCGGGCGGCGAGGCCGTTGGCGGCGAGGGTGTCTTGGAGGCCGATGGTGGCGTTGTTGGTGAAGGGCAAGCCGCCGGTGTCGTAATTGATGATGATATCGCCGTTGTCGAAGAGGAGGGCTTGGACATCGATGACGAAGATGGGGGAGGTGCCGATGGCGGCGTTGTCCCAGGTGAAGATGGAGACGCCGCCGGAGTAGTGGGAGTGGGGGCTTTTGTCGAAGTATTGGTAGTAAACGTTGGACTGGGCTTGGACGAAATTAAGATTGGCGTGGTAGGCGTAGATGCGCTTGCCGGTGCCTTTGCTGGGGAGGGTGGGGAGGGGGCAGTCGTTGTCTTCATCGAGGCCGGCTTCGGCGGGGTCGGTGGAGAGGTATCCTTCGGTGGTGGGGACGAGTTGGGTGACGGTTTGGCCGTAGAGGGTGAAGGGGAAGCCGAGGGTCACGGGAGCGCCGATGCCGTCGACGGCGTCATTGGAGCTGGTGGCGGATCCGCCGGAGATGACGAGTTGTCCGGTCGTGGTGATATCGATCCACTGGAAGCCAATCGCGTCGTCCCAGGTGTATCCGTAGTTGTCGGGGCCGCCGGTGGCGGCGTGGGTGGTGGGAGGTTGGGTGAACAGGGTGAAGAGCCCCGCGGTGGTGAGGGCGGCGAGGAGAAACCGGAGGCGGTGACGTGGGCGGTCCATGGCAAAGGGGATACCGCGAGAGGGCAGAATTAGTTACAGAAAAGGTGAGTCTTTGGAAAGAGCTTTTTGTCGAAGACTTAGCGGGGTCCGAGGTGGGGGAGATCGAGGAATTGGTAGTGATCGAGTCTTTCGTTGGCGAGGGCGGCTCGGAGGGCTTCGGGATCCAAGGCGCGGGCGCTTGCTACGAATTTGGGACCGATGCCGATTATTTTGGTGGTCATGGTTGAGTTGGTTTCGGGGCTACCGGTGAACTGGCGCCAGTTTTCGAAGAGGCGATCGACGTCGGAGGTATCGTTGAGCGGATTTCGTATGCGGCTGAAGAAGCCGTGGAGCACGGCGTAGTGATTGTATTGGCCAGACCAGGAGAGGTGTTTCTTGATTTGGTCCGGGGTCCAGTTGGGGGCGCTGAAGAGCCGAACGTTTCCGAAGCGCGTGTGGTTGGAATTGATCGTGAGCGAGGGCGTTGATCCGGGAGAAGGGAAGGCGAAGGGGCGGGCACCGGAGAGGGAGGAGTTTTCAATGGAGATGAGGACATTTGAGGATGGGGGGCCGAAGAGGGAGAGGGCGTGGGCTCCGTAGGAAAAAACGTTGGAGAAGGTAATGGTGTCTGGTTCGGGGGCGGCGGATGATTTGAATTGGAAGGCGGCGATATCAAACCCGATGAGGCTGCTGTCGGTGACGGTGAGGGAGGGGCATTCGATGCAGCGGATGAGGCCGGTGGCCATGTTCGTGGGATGACGGTCGGGGACGGTGGCGCCGATGTTCCGCACGATGAGGCAATTGGCGATGGAGAGATCGGCTTTGGTGATTTGGATGATGGGAGGGGGAATCTTTTGCGGGTCGCCGCCGATGGCGAGGTTTTCGAGGGTGAGGGGGGAGGTGGTGGTGATGGCGGGTTTGGCGCCGTCGTAGATGACTTTGAGGATGGGCAGGGTGCTGGTGGGGGCGCGGAGGGTGAGGGGGGTGTTGTCGGGGAGGGTGACGGGTTGGCTGAGGGGGATGATTCCGTTGCGGTGGAGGACGATGTGATCGTTTGGTTGGGCGTTGTTGGCGGCGGATTGGAGGTCGGGGTAAACGGCGAGGTCTCCGGCGATGTAGAAGGGGCGGCCGGTGAGGGTGGCGAGGGCGTTGTTGAAGGGGGCGGTTTTGTCGAGGAGATCGGCGACGAGGGCGGTGGCGGTGATCGTGAGGGCAACGGTTAGGGTAGCGAGGGCGACTTTGGTGAGGCGTTTCTTGAGGCGGGTGCGTTGGCCGACGAGGCGGGAGAGGGCGAGGGTGCCGAGGTTGGTTTTTTGGTTGATGATATCGAGGATTTCGGCGGCGGACTGGGGGCGATCGGCGGGGCGTTTGGCGAGGAGGCGGGTGATGAGGTTCGCGAGCCAGGAGGGGAGTTTCGGGTTGAGTTGGCGGGGTGGGGTGGGGGCGGTTTCGGTGATTTCGTGGGCGAGGGCGGAGAAGGAATCGCCTTGGAAGGGGGCTTGGCCGGTGGCGATGGTGTAGAGGACGGCGCCGAAGGAGAAGAGATCGGAGCGGTGGTCGAGGCTGTGGTTTTTGCCGGCGGCTTGTTCGGGCGACATGTATTGGGGGGTGCCGATGAAGTGGCCGGTTTGGGTGAGGGCGAGGGAGGCGGATTGGTCGGCGGGGCGGGCGAGGCCGAAATCCGTCAGATAGATGCTCGATACTAGATGCTCGATGCTGGATGCTCGTGTGGCCGCCGGGGGGTTCGGGGGGTGTTCGAGGAGGATGTTGGAGGGTTTGATGTCGCGGTGGACGAGCGTGACGCTCGACCCAGAGGCGCCTTCGGCGCAGTTTTCGCCGTGGGCGTGGTTTAGGGCTGAGGCGATGGACTGGGCGATGATGAGGACTTCGTCGAGGGGGAGGGGTTGGCTGGGTTTTTCGTCGAGGTGATCCTGGAGGGATTGACCGTCGATGTATCGCATGACGAGGTAGGGCGGCTCGTGGTTGGGTTCGACGTTGAAGATCGGAACAATGTTAGGATGGTCGAGGGCGGCGGCGGATTTCGCTTCGCGGAGGAAGCGTTCGCGAGCGTCGGGGTTACCGGCGAGGACGGGGGAGAGGAGTTTGATGGCGACGGTGCGATTGAGTTCGGTGTCGCGTGCTTTGTAGACAATGGCCATGCCTCCGGTGGCGATGACTTCTTCGACTTCGTAGTTGTCGAGGCGGCCTTTGGAGTGGGGGTCGTCGGAGGGCTGGAGGAGGGAGAGAAGGGCGGTTTGGGGGGCTTTGGAAGGACTGGAAGTGGTTGACAACGTGGGGTTTGCGGGATTTGTGGGATCGGGGCCGGGGGAGAAATCACGGTCGAATTCAGTGGCGCCGGAGAGTTGGGCGAGGCGGGCTTCGAGTTCGGGGGACGCGGCGACGAGGTCGGCCAGGTGTTGTTCTTCATCCGGGGGGAGGGCGCCGTCGAGGAGGGCGCGGAGTTGGGAGTCGGATGGTGGAGAGGGAGGCATTTATGGACTGGGGAATCTCATGTTCCAATTTCCAAATAAATCTCAGTATCAAAAATTCAATTTCCAATGAGGGAGGCTGGTCGATTTTGGTAATTGGGATTTGGGTTTTGAAAGTTATTTGGAAATTGGAGCATGAAGTTTTTGCCTCTCAAGCCACGTGGGTGGGGAGGTCGATGTCTCCGGTGACGGATTGGATTTTATCGCGGAGGCGTTTGATGACGCGGTGTTTGGCGACGGTGACGGCGCCGGGGGAGAGGTTGAGTTGTTCGGCGGCTTCGGCGGGGGAGAGTTGTTCGACGGCGGTTTTCCAGAAGGCGTCCCAGGTGTTTGATTCAAATTCGTGGCGGGTCTTGGAGGCGGCCCAATCGAACATGTGGCGTTTGTATTCAAGCTCCCAGTATTCGCGTTGGCGTTCGTCGTCGGAGGAGGGGTCGGGGATATCCTCGATGATTTGGTGGACGGCGGTGGAGCCGGTGGCGGGGGGGTGTTTGAGATTTTTGGCGAAGTGGTTGTTGAGTTTTGAGCGGGTGACGGTGTAGAGCCAGGAGCGGAAAGTGCCTTTATCGGGATCGTATTCGAAGTTCTCGATGGCTTTGGCGACGGCTTTGAGAGTGTCTTGGGTCACGTCGGCGGCGTCCTCGGGTCCGAGGCCGCGCGAGAGGGCGAAGTTTTTGATGAGGGGGGTGTAGAGGTCGGCGAACTCGCACCAGGCGGAGTTGTCTTCGTGGTCGCGGATTTTGATGAGGAGCGTTTGCCTTGTAGGGACGGGATCCATTTGGGGCGGGAGGGAGATGAGGGAGCGTAAGGGATTGGGGGAGAATAGCCAATGATGAAGTGGGAGGCGGGGGAGGCGGGTTTGAACCCGCCTACGCGCGAGGCTTCGGCTCGGCACGCAGGAGGGAACCCGCCCCGGCGGGTAGACTCCGTGAACTGAGGGATGATGATTTCGGGCTTGCTGGCGCTTCGCTGTTTGTTTGGAGGAAACGGAGATGGAGTTGGGGGGGTGAGAAAAGGTT
>JBCCIR010000097.1:0-20206 GCA_039028175.1 Verrucomicrobiota bacterium | reverse complement strand
GGGATAATTTGGACAGGGGGATCGGTGAGGGTGAGGGGTTCGAGAGTGCTGCCGGCGGTGAAGTCGGCGGGGACTTCCCGGCCGGCGACCCATTCGAAGGGCGGAAATTCTTCTCGGAGGGGGAGGTATTCGCCGAAAGGGACGAGGTGGATTTTTTTGTATGTTTGGTAGTTGCGCGTGTTGTTGCGGACGAGAGCCATGGAGTTGTAGAAGGCGCCCTCGTGGGGGCTTCCTTCTTCGACGCCGAGGATGAGGTGGAAATCACCTTTGCTGAGAATGAAGTTAAGGTATCCCTGTGAGCTGGGATGGAGAAATTCTGCTTGGAGGGCAGTTTCGGGCCAGATGATGAGGTCGTAGTCGCCGGTCTCGGCGTAGATTGAGGTGAGGTCGTCGAAGAGGCGGTAGAATTCCTGGGTTTTGGAGCCGTCCCATTTGTCGTTGATGTTGATATTGGGTTGGACGAGGACGACGCGGAGGTTGATGGAGTCTCCGTAGTCGGCGCGCCAGGCGCGTTTGAGGCCGTATGCGAAGACGAGGAGGACGAGGGCGATGGCGGCGACGAAGTCGAGGTGGGGGCGCGTGCGTTGTCGGCCGAGCTCGAGGAAGAGGCGTCGGAGGGTGGTGACGGCGATGCAGCCGCAGAACATGAGGAGGAAGGCGAGTCCGGTGACGCCGACGATATCGGTGATTTGGATGAGAAAGAGGTTGTTGTGGAGGGCGACGCCGAGGCCGTTCCAACCGAAGCCGGTGAAAGCGACGCCGCGAAGCCATTCGAGGCCGGTCCAGGCGGCGGCGTTGAGCGTGGCGTATTTGATGGCTTGGAGGGAAGTGGCGAAGATGTTTGTGAAGAGGGTTGGTGTGATGGGTTTGGGGGATTCTTCGGAGGCGGGAGCGGGGGGAGCGAGTTCGTGATCGCGAGGGCGTCCGGCGGTGGCGGCGAAGGCGCCCCAGAGGGCGAAGTAGAGGGCGAGGTAGAAGGGGAGGAGGATGGCGCCCCCGGAGGAGACGGCGTGGAGCCAGGAGAGGTTGACCTGGAAGAAGGCGAGCCCGGCGATGTATCCGAGGAAGAAGCCGAAGCGGGCGCGTTTCCAGGGGTGACCGGGCCACTTGTTGAGGCGGCTGAACCAGAGAGCGAAGAGGAGGGGGGTCATCCAGACCCAGGCGAGCCAGGAGACATTGAAATTGGGGTAGCAGAGTGAGAGGAGGAGACCGCTGGCGAGGGCGGCGAGGTAGGGCCAGAGATGGTGGCTGCGGGTCATGGGGTGGAGATTCTGGGAAGGGACGGAGTTGTGGCAGGAGGGCGCGATTTGGTGGGGCGATGGTGCTTAGTGGACGGATTGGCAATCTGTCCTCCGTCGGAGGCGGTATTGAGAGGGTTGGACTGGTTGATTGGCGACAGTTTTGTGATTGGACGTGCGCGGTCGCGCGGGAGCGCGACCCTCCAAAGTGGGCGAAGAGGAGGGGGTTTTCAAAGAGTGATCAGGCGAGGCGGGCGTCGATGTCGGACTCGATCCATTTCCAAAGTGATTCGAGGGAAGTGGCGGTTTCGGAAATGGCGGCAGCGAGTTCTTCCTCGGAGAAGGAGGCGTCGTCGGCGGGGAGTTTCCGGCCGTAGAGGTAATATTTGATCTTCGGTTCGGTGCCGGAGGGGCGAACGGCGAAGGCGCGGCCATCTTCGAGGTTTACGAAGAGCATTTTTTCCTTGGGGATGGCGTCGCCTTCTTCGTCGGTGTAGTCATTTTTCGCGAAGTCGCGCATTTGCGATACGGCGGAGCCGTCGACTTCGGTGGGCGGGTTTTGGCTGTAGGAATCGGCGAGTTTTTGGATATTGGCGGCGCCTTCGGCGCCTTCCATGACGACGGAGTGGAGGGATTCTTTGAAGTATCCGAAGTCGCGATAGACTTCGTCGAGGAGCTGGGTGAGCGCGAGGCCGCGCGATTTGGCGTAGGCGGCGAGTTCCGCGAACATGACGACGGCGCCGTTGCCGTCTTTATCGCGGACGACGTCGCTCCCGAGGTATCCGTAGCTTTCTTCGCCACCAAAGACGAAGAAGCGGGAATGTTCCAAGAGGTGGGAGCGGCATTCCTCGGGGGAGAGGGTGCGGTAGACTTCGCGGATATCAGCGGGGAGTTGGTTTTCGTATTTGGCGAGTTTGGCACCGATGTATTTGAAGCCGGTGAGGGTGTCGACGCAATTGATGCCGAAGCTTTCGGCGATCTGGCGTTGGAGTTCGGTGGTGACGAAGGTTTTGATGAAGACGGCGTTGGATTTGTTGTCGTCGTTGAGGATGCCTTGTTCGAAAAAGGTTTTGATGCGGTAGTATCCGATGAGGGAGCCGATCATGTTTCCGGTGAGGAGGGACATGCCGCCGTTTTCGTCGCGGACGGCGACCCCCATACGGTCGCAATCGGGATCGGTGCCGATGACGATGTCGGCATTTTCTTTTTCCGCGAGATCGATGGCCATTTTGAGAGCGGGGGCGTTCTCGGGGTTCGGGGAATCGACGGTGGGAAATCGGCCGTCGGGTTCGTCCTGTTCGGGAACGGTGAGGCACTGGAACTTGAGGCGTTCGAGCATGGCGGGGACAATTTTGCCACCGGTTCCGTGGAGGTTGGTGTAGACGATCTTGAGGGAGTTTTCTTTGGCGACGAGTTCGGGATCGAGGAGGAGTGACTCGAGAGTTTTCATGTAGGCATCGTCGATCTCCGTGCCGATCTCGGTGATGGAACCCTGTTCGTTCTCGGGCAGGGCTTCGTATTGGTCGCCCTGGATGGCGTTGACCTTGGTGATGATCGAGCTGGCGTGAGGTTCGACGATTTGGGCACCGTCGTCGAAGTAGACTTTGTAACCGTTATCGTGGGGAGGGTTGTGGCTGGCGGTGAGGACGGCGCCGGCGTCGGCGTTGAGGTGGCGGACGGCGAAGGAAAGTTCGGGGGTGGAGCGGGCGTCGTTGAAGAGGTAGACATCGCAGCCGTTCTCCGTGGCGACCTTGGCGCAGAACGTTACGAATTCGCGGGCGAAGTGGCGGGAGTCGTGGGCGAAGACCATGGCGGGGCGTTTGGTTACGCCTTTTTGGTTCATCCATTCGCGGAGGTATTGGACGATGCCTTGGGTGGCCCGCGAGAGATTGTAGTAGTTCATGGCGTTGGTCCCGGTGCAGGGGTGTTCCGGGCGGCCATTTTCGAGCGGGGTACCGTTTTCGGCGGCGGTGACGATTCTTCCGATGGTGCGGCTGCGGAGGCCACCGGTGCCGAAGGCGAGTTTGCGGAAGAAGCGGTCGTTGAGTTCGGACCAGGCGTCCGACTCGGCGAGTTCGGTGACGCTTTCGAGGGCGACGGGGTTGGAGCTGCCTTCGAGCAGTTCGAGGATGTTGTCGGCGCTGGATTGGAGGAGGTCGCCTGAGGCGACGGCGGCGGAGAGCGTTTCTTTTAGTTCGGGCATTGGTTGAAAGTGGTGCGTTCGCGGGCTATCACAGTCGGTGAATTGATGCAGGATTCAATGGAAAAGGCAAGGGAGCGGCGGGCGGGGATGATTGGGGAGGAAACGGATGCGTTCCGTCTTTTTGACGGGGTGGGCGATGGGGTGGAGGGGGTCTTTGTGGATGATTTTGCGGGGCGTTGGTTGGTGTCGACGCGGGATCGGGAATTGCCGGCGTTGTTTCGGGAAGGGGAGGGTTTGGAGTGTCGGTCGATTTGGTGGAAGCGATTGGAGCAGGAGGGGCGCGAGGGGCCGGAGTGGGTTTGGGGGGAGCGGGAACGGGAATTTGAGGTGCGGGAATCGGGGGTGCGGTATGCGATTGATTTTGGGGCGGGGTATTCGCAGGGGATTTTCTTGGATCAGCGGCTGAATCGGGCGCGGGTGGCGGAGCGGAGTGGTGAGGGGCAGCGGGTGTTGAATGCCTTTGCGTATACCTGTGCGTTTGGGGTGGTGGCGGCCTCGGCGGGGGCAGGGACGGTGAATATTGATTTGTCGAAGCGGTATTTGGAGTGGGGAAAGCGGAACTATGAGTTGAATGGATTGGCGGTGGAGGAGCGGGATTTCATTTATGGGGATGTGTTTGATTGGATGGGGCGGTTGTCGAAGCGGGGGGAGGAGTTTGGCGGGGTCATTCTTGATCCGCCGACGTTCTCGCGCGGGGAGAAGGGGAAGGTGTTTCGGGTGGAGAAGCAGTTTGATGATTTGGTGGCGGGAGCGGTGGAGTTGGTGCGTCCGGGCGGGTGGCTTTTGTGCTGTACGAATTGCCGATCGATTGGCGAGGTGGCATTCGAGGTGATGATTCGGGAGGGAGTTGAACTGGGTGGTCGCGAGTGTGAAGGCTTGGAAGTGACGGGCATGCCGCCGGAGTATACGGGGGAGAAATACTTGAAATCGGTGTGGATTGACGTTGCTTGAGGCCGATGCAGATCATCGACTATCGGGAAGCGGACTATGCGGAGCGGATCGCGGCGTTTGATCGCCGGGCGGAGCCGTTGGCGGACGTGCGTGAGGTGGTGGCGGGGGTGGTGGCGGATGTGAAGGCGCGTGGGGATGTGGCGTTGATGGAGTTGGCGAAAAAATTTGATGGGGTAGACTTCGGCGAGGCAGGGGCGATGAGGGTGAGCGAGGCGGAATTTGAGGCGGCGGCGGGGCAGGTGGATGAGGCGATGCGGGCGGCGTTGGCGGAGTCGCGGGACAACGTGCGGGATTTTGCGGAGAAGAGCATGCGGCGGGACTGGACGGGGACGAATTCGCATGGGGCGATGGTGGGAGAGGTGTTTCGGCCGTTTCAGCGGGTGGGGATTTATGTGCCGGGGGGGACTGCGCCGTTGGTGTCGTCGGCGAACATGACCGTGGTTTTGGCGGCGGCGGTGTCGGTGCCGGAGATTGTGGTGTGCACGCCGTCGAACGCGGCGGGGGAAGTGAATCCGGTTTTGTTGTTTGCGTTGCGGGAGGCGGGGGCGACGGAGGTATACAAGGTGGGGGGATCGCAGGCGATTGCGGCGATGGCCCTGGGGACGGAGACGATTGCACCGGTGGTGAAAGTGTTTGGGCCGGGGAATTCTTACGTCGTGGAAGCGAAGCGGCAGGTGTTCGGAGCAGTGGCGGTGGATTTGTTGCCGGGGCCGAGCGAGATTTTGACGTTGTCGGACGAATCAGGGAAGGCTGCTTGGATCGCGGCGGATATGTTGGCGCAGGCGGAACACGGGGGAGACAGCGTGGTGGGTTTTTTGACGGATTCAGAGGATTTGTTGGGAGAGGTTAAGGGGGAAGTGGAAGAGCAGGCGAAGTCGTTGACGCGCGAGGGTCCGGTGCGGACGGTTTTGGAATCGGGCGTTCAGTTGATATTGGTATCGAGTTTGGAAGAGGGAGCGAAGTTGGTGGATGCGTTTGCGCCGGAGCACTTGAGTTTGATTTGCGGGAGTGAGGAGCGGGAGCGTGAGATCATGGGGATGATTCACACAGCGGGGGCGGTATTTTTGGGGAATTATTCGCCGGTGGCGGCGGGGGATTTTGTGGCCGGGCCGAGCCATGAATTGCCGACGGGGGGAGCGGGGAAGAGTTTTGGTGGTTTGACGGTGGATCAGTTTCAGCGGCGGACGAGTGTGGTGCGGTATGATGCGGAGAGTATGGGGAAGGCGATTCCGGTGATTGAGAAGTTTACGGAAGTGGAGGGGTTGGATGGGCATGGGCGGTCGGCGCGGGTGCGTGGGGAGGGCTGAACGCTCTGAATTTCAAGATTTTCGTAATTTTCGTAATCTGACGGCAGGGGGTGGTTATTTGGGGGGTGGGGTGGGTGGAAATGGGTGGGAAGGCTTGAGGGAATGGGGAAAAGTGGGTTTTGTAGGGGGACGCGAAGTGTATAATTTCCATAAATTCGATTAAAAAAGAGGGCAAAATAGAATTGACCTAAAAATTGAAGTGGGTCAGAATGGGGCAAAATGGATTAAAATGGGGGAAAATCCCGATTTTATATGGCCTCGAGAGCACCTTCAGTTCGAATTTTTGCGGGCACTGTCCGGCATGCCTTGGACGAGAAGAATCGCGTCACGATTCCTTCTCGCTGGCGTGACGAGGCGTTGGAGGAGTTTTATGCCATCGCGGACCCGCGCAAGGCGGTGGCGTTATTGGTATCGGCGGAGGAGATGGAGCGGATGACGGCGGATATAGAGGCATTGGAAGACTTGTCGGCGACGCAGAAGCGTTCGTTCACGCGGCAACTGTTTGCGAGTGCGCGGCCGTGTCCGATCGGGAAGCAGGGGCGGATTGTTTTGCCGCCGGAGCTTTGTGAATCGTTAGGGTTAAAAGGCGAGGTGGTAATGGCGGGGACGGGGCGGCGGATCGAAGTGGCGTCGCCGGAAGTGTGGGAGGAGATGTGCGATCAGGAGAAGGAAGCATTCATACAGGGGGCACACGATCTGGGTCTGTAGCCGAGGGGCGAATCGATTTATGGGAAACTATCGCTGGGAAAACAAACAGGGGATGCGAGGGAGTGGCCTGACGGGCCGGGGCGGTCTATTGTGGCCGCAGCTGGCGGGTTGGCCGGACGCATTGAATCCATTGTTAGGGCCGTTTTTTCCGGGATTGGAGGCGCGGTTTTCTGAGGGTGATCGTCACGGGTCGCCGGGAGCGCCGCATCGTGGTCAGGAGGTCGAGACGCGCTATCATGAATCGGTGTTGTTGGACGAAGTGGTGCATTACCTGCAGCCGACGCGGGGCAAGCGATTCCTTGACGGGACGGTGGGTGGCGGCGGGCACAGTGAGCGTTTGTTGGAAGCGGGGGCGGAGGTATTGGGATTGGATCAGGATCCGGATGCGCTGGCGTATGCGCGGCGGCGTTTGGAAGGGCACACGGACTGCTGTGCGTTGATTCAGGCGAATTTTTCTGATTTCCCGGATATTTTGACGACGACGGGTTTGGGGAAATTGGACGGGATACTGGTGGACCTGGGGGTTTCTTCGCGGCAGTTGGAGAATGGGGAGCGGGGGTTTTCCTTCATGAAGCCGGGGCCATTGGACATGCGGATGGATCCGGGGTTGGAATTGACGGCGGGCTATTTGGTGAATCACAGCGACGAGGAGGAGCTGACCTATTTGTTCAAGACTTACGGCGAGGAGCCGGCGGCGGCGCGGATTGCGAAAGCGATCGTGCGGGCGCGCATGGACGAAGAGATCACGCGGACGGATCAGTTGGCGGCGATCATTGAGAAGGCGAGTCCGCGCCGTGGGAAGAAGACGCATCCGGCGACGCGTGTGTTCCAGGCTTTACGGATTGCGGTGAACGACGAGATGCATTCGTTGGAGGTGTTATTGGACAGCGCCATCGAGTGGTTGAAGCCGGGGGGGCGGCTGGTGGTGATTTCTTTTCACTCGTTGGAGGATCGGATTGTGAAGCGTTTTTTGCAGCATCACACGCGGCGTGAATTGGATCGGCCGGAGTGGCCCGCGCCGAAGCCGAATCCGGATTATCACTTTGATTACGTATTGAAGAAGGCCTTGCGGCCTTCCGAGGAAGAAGTGAAGCGCAATCCGCGCGCGCGCAGTGCGCGCATGCGGGTGGCGGAGAGGATTGCCCATGGGTAGGCGAAAGAACAGATATCGAAACAGTTTGCGGGTGCCGGGGCTGATGCGCTGGCTGTTGGTGGTGACGGTGTTGGTGGTGATGGCGTTGTCGTACGTCTACATGAAGAACCAGTATGTGGCGAAGAGCGACCGGAAGAAGGAGTTGGAGGACGAGACGGCGCGTTTGCGGACGGAGATAGAGACCCTGGATTTGCGGATTGCGCGGACGATGGATCGATCGGCGATTCACCGGATTCTTCACGCGATGGGGAGTGATTTGAAGCGAATTGATTCGAGTGTCGTCGAACACATTGACGGCCGGCCATCCGCGGTGGAGCGGGCGACGATGGGGCCGGTCTTGCGACCGGTGGCGCCGGTGGAAATCAGTTCGGCGTTACCTGGGGACTGAGACGTGGGGCGCACATTCTCTCTTTTAATCATTCGATAAGCATTTGAAATTAGGCATACAGACCCGAGTCCTGGCGATTTGTATTCTGCTGGTGGTGGGATTCAGCGGGCTTTCGATCCGGCTGATTTATCTGCATGTCGTGATGCATGAGGAGTATCTCGACATCGCGAAGCAGGCGCAGCAGCGGCGGGTGCCGTTGTATTCGAGCCGGGGATCGGTGGTGGATCGTCATGGGGAATTGTTGGCGAGTTCGCAGCGGGTTTACACCGTGGTGGCGGACCGGCATCACTTGGCGAATTACGACATTGCGCGTCGCGGGGTGGCGAAGGCGGAGGGAATTTCGATGCGGGAAGTGGCGCGGAAGTATGACCGTGAGGAGATCGCGGATCGATACGTGGCGCGCCTGGTCCGGGTGATGGCGCGGCCCTTGGGGTATCATGGTTGGGAACTGCGGCAGCTGATCGACGAGACGGATCGGGTGGACGTGTTGTTGCAGAAGAACGTGGAGGAGGACAAGTATCGTGAGCTCAAGGAGCTACTGACGGCGGAGCGATTGGGGGGAATTTATTTTCGACCGGGTTCGCGGCGGTATTACCCGAGTCCGCGGACGCTGACGCATGTGTTAGGGTTTGTGAATCACGAAGGGGAAGCGCAGGAGGGGGTGGAGAAGCGGATGGATGCGATGCTGGCGGGGGAGGACGGTTATCGGGAGATCACGCGGGGGCCGAGCGGGAAGGAGATCGTGGCGCATCGGGGTGAGACCGTGGAGCCCTTGAGTGGGCACGATGTGCGGCTGACGATCGACATGGGGATGCAGAACATCGTGGAAGCGGCGTTGGACGAGGCTTGGTATGAGTATCGGCCGGAGAAGATTTGCGCGGTGTTCATTGATCCGAAGACAAGCGCGGTGCGGGCGATGGCGAGCCGGCCGCATTTTGATCTGGAGACGCGGGAGGGGAACCGGCGGAACCTGGCGGTGACGGATACCTATGAGCCGGGATCGACCTTCAAGCTGGTGGCCTTTGCGGGGGCGTTGGACAAGGGCTTGGTATCGCGGCGGACGCCGATCAACTGTCACTATGGGAAATACCAAGAGGGAGCATTGACCTTGGGCGATCACCATCCCTATGGGGATTTGACGGTGGAGGGCGTGTTTGCGAAGTCGAGCAACATTGGGAGTTACAAGATTGCGGCGCAGTTGGGGCGGAAGTCTTTCTTTGAATACATGACCGCGTTTGGGTTTGGGAAGCAAACGGGGGTTGAGTTGACGGGCGAGGCGATTGGGATTGTGCATCCCTTGGACAGTTGGAACCTGACGTCGTTTTCGCGGAACTCGATTGGGTATGCGGTTTCGGTGACGCCTCTCCAGATGGCGAACGCGTTGGGAGCGGTGGCGAACGGGGGGGAGTTGATGAGGCCTTACTTGGTGGAATCGGTGGTGGACAGCAAGGGGCGGACGATTTCGGAGAACAAGCCGGAGGTGGTGCGGCGGGTAATGAGTGAGCGGGCGGCGCGGGAGATGCGGAAGATGTTTCGGACGGTGGTGGACGGGGAGGGCATTACGGGGACGGTGACGGGATCGGCGGCGGCGGTGGACGGGTATGACGTGGGTGGCAAGACGGGGACGGCGCGGAAGGTGAATCCGGACGGGCGGGGGTACTTGGCGGGGCGGTATGTGGTGTCGTTCATGGGATTTCTGCCGGCGGACGATCCGGAGATATTGGGGATCATTGTGGTGGACGATCCGCAGACGCATTCGAGTGTGGCGCGTTATGGGGGGACGGTGGCGGCGCCGATTTTTTCACGGATCGCGGGCGAGGCTGCGGCGTATTTGGATTTGGAGCCTGATTACTCGGAGATATTGGCGAAGCGGGATGAACGTTAGGTTTCCACTGACTGTAGAAAAAGAATCAGACAGGTATTGATGCAATTGGACATGCTGGTTTCCCAGTTGAAGGCCCGAAACGTCAGCGGTTCCACGGATGTGGAGGTGACGGCGTTGCAATATGATTCGCGCCGGGTGCGGGAAGGGTCGGTGTTCTTTGCCTTGCGGGGTGAAGAGGCGGACGGGCATCGGTTTGTGCCGGGGGCGATCGAGGGCGGTGCTCGGGCGGTGGTGGCGGAGGAAGCGGCGCCGGCCGAGGGTTTGGAAGATGTGACCTGGGTGCAGGTGGAGAATTCGCGATCGGCCTTGGCGGACGGGGCGAAGGTTTTCTGGGGTGATCCGTCGGCGGACCTGACGGTGGCGGGGATTACGGGGACGAACGGGAAGACGACGACGGCGTTTTTGCTGCAGTATTTACTGCAGGCGACCTGGGGGCGGTGCGGGTTGTTGGGGACGGTGTATTACGACACGGGGGTGGCGCGACGCGAGGCGGACCGGACTACGCCGGAGGCTTCGGACAACCAGGAATTGATGGCGGAGATGCGTGATGGGGGATGTCGCGGGGCGGTGATGGAAGTGTCTTCGCATGGATTGGTGCAGGACCGGGTGCGGGGGATTGAGTTTGATGCGGCGTTGTTCACGAACCTGAGTCAGGATCATTTGGATTATCACGGGGACATGGAGTCGTATTTTGAGGCGAAGCGGCTTTTGTTCGAGCAGGTGGCGGCGGGCGGGGGCGGGAAGAAGAAAGGGGCGATGGTGGTGAACTTTGATGATCCGTATGGGCGGCGTTTGTTGAAGGACTTCGAGGGGCGAGTGGAAGCGGTGTCCTTTGGGATGGGGATGGGCGCGGATTTCCGCGCGTCGGACCCACGGTCGGATGTGCACGGGACGACCTTCAAGTTGGAGGCGAAAGGGCGGTCATTCCTGGTGCGGCTGCCGCATGTGGGGCGGCACAATGTGTATAATGCATTAGCTGCGTTGGCGGGCGGGTCGGCGTTGGGAATCAATTTGCGGGAGTCGGTGGCGAACCTGGCGGAGGCGCCGCAGGTGCCGGGGCGGCTGGAGAGTGTGGTGGATCGCAAGCCGTATAAGATATTCGTGGATTACGCGCACACCCCGGATGCATTGGAGAATGCCCTGCGAACGCTACAGGATTTGGGGCCGCGGCGGATTATCACCGTGTTCGGGTGTGGCGGGGACCGGGACCGGGCGAAGCGGCCGTTGATGGGTCAGGCGGTGGAGCGACTGAGTGATTTGGCGGTGGTGACGTCCGACAATCCGCGGACGGAAGCGCCGGGGAAAATCATTGAGGATATTGTTGCGGGGATGTCGCGGGGGACGCATGCGGTGATTGAGGATCGGCGGGCTGCGATTGAGGAGGCGATCGAGTTGGCGGGGCCGCGGGACATTGTGTTGGTGGCGGGCAAGGGGCACGAGACATACCAGGAAGTGGGGAAGGAGAAGCATCCCTTTGATGACGTAAAGATTGCGCGATCGGTGGCAGAGAGATGAGCGCGCGTGGGAACGAAATGAAGTCTTTGAAGTTAAGTGAAGTTGCGGAGTATTGCGGGGGGAGCCTCCTGCAGGGGGTTCCATCGCAGGAAGCGACGGGGGTTTCGACGGATACCCGGACGATCGGCGAGGGGGATGTGTTTGTGGCGTTGAAAGGAGAGAACTTCAACGGGCACGAGTATTTGGAGGAGGCGGCAAGCAAGGGATGTGCGGTGGTGATGGTGAGCGAACTGCCGGCGGCGAGTGAGGCGATCGAGTGTGGGATTATTCACGTGGGGGACACCTTGAAGGGGTTGCAGCAATTGGCGAAGCGGTATCGCCGGGCGTTGGATTTGAAGGTGGTGGTGATCACGGGGAGCAGTGGGAAGACATCGACGAAGGACATGATCGATGCGGTTTTGCGTCAGCGGTATCGGGTGAACGCGACGCGTGGGAATTTGAACAATCACATTGGTCTGCCGTTGACGATTTTGCGGACGGAGGCGTCGGATGAGTGCGGGGTTTGGGAGATTGGGATGAATCACCCCGGGGAGATCGAGGTGTTGGCGGAACTGGCGGGGCCGGACGTGGGGGTGATCACGAATGTGGGGACGGCGCACATCGAGTATATGGGGAGCCGGGATGCGATTGCCTTGGAGAAGGGGATGTTGGCGGAGACGGTGCCGGAGGGCGGGTGTGTGATTTTGAATGCGGGGGATGATTACACGGA
Organism: Verrucomicrobiota bacterium; assembly: GCA_039028175.1. GTDB lineage: Bacteria > Verrucomicrobiota > Verrucomicrobiia > Verrucomicrobiales > DEV007 > JBCDBW01. The sequence goes on along the minus strand of JBCCIR010000097.1, from coordinate 8,149 downwards.
CGCGATTGCGGAGCGGACCGCGGCGCGGGTGGTGCGGGCGGGGATTGATGCGGGGGAAGTCTCAGGGCGCGGCGTGCAGCCTGAGTCGGGGGGGAGTGCCTTCGTTTTGGAAGCGGGCGGGAGTGAGGCGGAAGCGTTTGTTCCGGTGCCGGGGCGGCACATGGTGGGGAATGCGTTGTTGGCGGCGGCGGTGGGGATGGAACTAGGGATGAGCGGCGAGGAAGTGGCGGCGGGATTGCGCGAGGCGAAGCTGACGGGCGGGCGCTTGGAGCGGAAGGAGCGGGACGGGGTGGTTTACTTGGATGACAGTTACAATGCGAATCCGGATTCCATGAGGGCGGCGTTGGAGACGTTGGCGGGGGAGACCGTCGAGGGGAAGAGAATTGCTGTATTAGGGCGGATGGCGGAATTGGGGGATGCGGCGGAGACGGAGCATCGGGGTGTGGGAGAGACGGTGGCGGCATTGGGGATTGAGCGATTGGTGACGGTGGGGGAGGATGCGAATTTGATTAAAGAGGGGGCCGGTGACGGCGTGGAAGCGGCGCATTTTGGGACGCATGCTGAAGCGGTGGCGGCACTGCGTGAATTGGTGTCGTCCGGGGATGTGGTGTTGTTGAAGGGGAGCCGTTCGGCGGGGATGGAAACTGTTTTGGAAGGACTGTTCGCGAAATGACATATTATCTGCATCTACTCAGCGAGCAATTTCAGGCGCTCAATGTTTTCAAGTATCAGACGTTTCGGGCGGGCGCGGCGGGGATGGTGGCGTTCGTCGTTTGCGTGGTATTCGGCAATTACGTGATCCGGAAATTGATTTCGTTGAAGGCGGGGCAGCCGATTCGGACGGCGGACGACGTGCACAAGTTGTCCGATTTGCATGGGGGGACGGGGGGGACGCCGACCATGGGCGGGGTGTTGTTATTGGGAGCGGTGGTGCTTTGCACCTTGTTATTTGCGGTTCCGACGAACCCGTTCATCCAGGTGTTGTTGTTTGTGACCGTGTCATTGGGGGCGCTGGGTTTCCTGGATGATTATTTGAAGGTGAAGAAGCGCAGCTCCGAAGGGGTCAGCGCGCGGGTGAAGTTATTTGGGCAGGTGGGCGTGGCGGCGGCAGCGGGGTTGATGTTAATATTGGGACCGGAGACATCCGAGCACGTGCGGAGTTTGCATGTGCCGTTTTTGAAGAAGCCGTTGATTGAGGACATGGGATGGTTTGCGTTGCCATTCTTTGCGATTGTGATCGTGGGTTGTTCGAATGCGGTGAACTTGACGGATGGGTTGGACGGGCTGGCGACGGGGTGCACGATCACGACGGGGGTGACCTATGCGATCTTTGCGTATATCACGGGGCGCCAGGACTGGGCGGAGAATTATCTGTTCCTTCCGCACAACGAAGGCGTGGGTGAAGCGGCGATCTTCATGATGGCATTGGTGGGGGCGGGGCTTGGGTTTCTTTGGTTTAATTGTCATCCCGCGAAGGTGTTCATGGGAGATACGGGGTCGTTGGCGATCGGGGGAATGTTGGGAACGGTGGCGATCTGCACGCGGCAGGAATTGTTGTTGGTGGTGATTGGCGGGGTGTTCGTGATGGAAGCGTTGTCGGTGATCTTGCAGGTGGCGAGTTTCAAGGTGCGAAAGAAGCGTATTTTCGCGATGGCGCCGATTCATCATCACTTTGAATTAAAGGGATGGCCGGAGAGCAAGGTGATCGTTCGGTTTTGGATTTTGTCGATTATGTGTGCGCTGGCCGGGCTAGCGACGTTGAAGTTGAGATGAGGTATCGAGGGCAACAGATTGCGGTCCTTGGGGCCGGGAAGAGCGGGATTGCGGCGGCGCGCCTGGCGCGGCGTGAGGGAGCGGAGGTGTGTGTGCGTGACACGGGGGAAGGGTCGGCGTTGGCGGAGACGGCGGCGATGTTGGAGGGCGAGGGGATTGGGATGATGGTGGGGGAAGCGGCCTTGGCGGAGGCGGGCGGGTGTGATCTCGCGGTGATCAGTCCGGGGGTGGATCATCGGTCGGCATTGGCGGGGGTATTTTTGGGGGCGGGGGTCGGTGTGATTGGAGAGATTGAATTTGCGGACCGGCACATGGATTGTCCGGTGGTTGCGATTACGGGGACGAACGGCAAGACGACGACGACGGAGTTGGTGGCGGAGGTCTTGAATGGTTGCGGGCAGCGGACGGTGGCGGCGGGGAATTATGGGTTGGCGTATTCGGACGTCGTGTTGTCCGGAGAGAGTTATGATGTGGTGACGTTGGAGGTGAGTTCGTTTCAGCTGGAGGGGATTGTGGATTTCCGGCCGAGCGTCAGTGTGTGGTTGAATTTTGCGCCGGATCACTTGGATCGCTATGCGGGAGTGGAGGAATACCGAGAGGCGAAGTTACGGATTTTTGAGAACCAGACGGAGGAGGATTCGGCGGTGGTGAATTACCGGGACGGGTTGGGCGATTTGAAGGCGCGCACGATAACATTCAGTGCGTTTACGACGGGGGCGGACTTTGTTTTTGAGGATGGGCGGATTGTGTATGGGGGGGAGGCGGTTTGTGATTTTGGGGCGACGCGATTGCGGGGGACCCACAACGCTGAGAACTTGATGGCGGCTCTAGCGGTGGGGAGGCTGCGTGATTTGTCCTGGGACGCGATGAGCGAGGCGGTGCGGGCGTATACTCCTCCGCCGCACCGGTGTGAGCTGGCGGCGACGATTGGGGGGCGGGAGTATATCAATGATTCGAAGGCGACCAATCTGCATGCCTTGGAGCAGTCTTTGTTGTCGCAAGGGGAGCCGGTGGTGTTGATTGTTGGAGGCAAGGACAAGGGGCTTCCGTTCGGGGAGATTGCGGACACGGTGGCGGGGCGGGCGACGGCGGTGGTGGCGATTGGGGAGATTCGGGATGAGATCGTGCGGGAGTGGTCGGGGAGCGTGTCGTGTGAAGCGGCGGAGGGGATGGAGGCGGCGGTCAGGATGGCCACGGCGGCGGCGGCGCCGGGTCAGTCGATATTATTTTCACCGGGGACTTCGTCGTTTGACATGTTCAGCGGCTATGAGGAACGCGGTGAATGTTTCAAAGGTGTTTTAACCAAACTGTAGTGACCAAGAAGTAAGATGAAGAAAGAACCAGGAACGAGCAAAAAGCGCAGCACGAAGACGCTGCTAAACACGTTATGGGCGAAGCCGCAGAAGGTTTCGGCCCATGTAACACAGGAGCACGATTGGCACACGGAAGTGCCGAACGTGAAATTGGCCCGGGTATTCGGGATAGTGCTGGTGCTCCACATCGTCGCGGTGGGCGGAATTCTCGCCTTCAAGATGATCGGCCAAGGGCAGAGTGCGGATGAGGCGACGGCAGACGGATCGGTGGAGGCGCGGATTGCGCCGTTCACGGATCGGGAGTCTGACGTGAACACGAAGAGCGGGGTGGATGTGAAGGTGACGGATCGTTCGCGCGTGGGGATGAAGCATTACCGGGTGCGATCGGGGGACAATCTCCTGGCGATTGCGCGGAATCTCGGGGTGAGTGTTTCGGAGATGGAAGAGGTGAACAACCTGGACCGAGGGAACAACTTGTATACGGGGCAGGTCTTGTTGGTGCCGAACCGGAAGATTGACGGGCCGGCTCCTGAGGAGATCAAGCGGTTGTTGAATCAGCCCGTGGATCCAGGGCTTGCGAGTGCGGAGGCGCCGGCGGCTGAGCCGGTGGATGCGCCGGAAGCGGCGGCGGAAACGGCGGCTCCGGTGGTGACACCTGCGCCGACACCTGCGCCTGCGCCGGAAGCGGCGGCTAGCGCGGTAGCGCGGGCGGAACCCGTGCCTGAGCCGCCGGCGGATCCGACGCCTCCGGTCCCGGTGGCTTCCTCGAGCGGCAGCAGTTATGTCGTGCAGAAGGGGGACACGCCCTATGGGATCGCGCGGAAGTTCGGAATCAGTTACCAGGAGCTGATGAAGGCGAACGGGATCGAGGATCCGCGATTCTTGAAGATTGGCCAGCAGATCAAGGTGCCGGGTCAGTAGTCGGGCGGGAGCCTGGATACGGAAGCACCGGCGAGGACGCTGATTTGTTGTACGGATGACGAACCGAAGCGCTTACATACTTGCGGTCACGGTATGTTTGCTCGTGGCGCTTGGGGTCATCATGTTGTGCAGCACCAGCGTCTTTGGCGCGGATGCGCGGGCTGACGATTTGTATTACGAGGTCAAGCGCCAGGTGATGTGGATCGTTCTTGGGGTGGTGGGTTGTGTCGTGATGGCGATGATCGATTACCGGGTGTGGCAGCGGACGACGTGGGTGTGGTATGGGGTGGCGATTGTGTTGTTGGTCTTGTGTTTCGTCCCAGGCGTGGGGGTCGAGCGCAACGGGGAGACGCGGTGGATTGATCTAGGGATCACGCAGATTCAGCCGTCGGAGTTTGCGAAGTTGGCGGCGATGATGGTATTGGCTTGGTGGTTTGCGCGGTATGCGCATGAGGAGAAGAAGTTCTTTCGTGGCTTTGTTTTTCCGGGATTGGTTGTCGGGTTACTGGCGGTCTTGATCTTGTTCGAGGTGGACATGGGCACGACCTTGGTTATTGGTGCGGCGGCGTTCACGATGATGTTTGTGGCGGGGAGCCGGATTTGGTATTTGATCGGGAGCGGGCTGGCTGCGGCGACGGCATTGGGTTTTATGATTCGGATGATTCCCAACCGGTGGGACCGGATTATTGCGCTGACGGATTTGGAGAAGTACCAGCAGGGGGTGGGGATGCAGCAATACCGGTCGGTCTTGGCCTTTGGATCGGGTGGGATCGAGGGGATGGGATTGGGGAACGGTTTGTTCAAGATGTTGTATCTGCCGTTCGCGCACACGGACTTTATTTTTCCGATGGTGGGCGAGGAGTTGGGATTGGGTTTCACCTTGGCGGTGGTGTTGGCGTTTGTATTGGTGGTGGTGTGTGGGATGTCGATCGCGTTGCATGCGCCGGACCGGTTCGGGATGTTATTGGGGATTGGGATCGTGTGTTTGATTGCGTTCCAGGGTTTGTTGAATATTGGGGTGACGACGGCGGTATTACCGAACACGGGATTGCCCCTGCCGTTCGTGAGCTATGGGGGATCGAACCTGGTTGCGTGTTTGTTGGGGATCGGTATCTTGCTCAACATTTACCGGCAGGGGAATCACCGGGAGCACGAGAATTTTCCGCGGATTATGCGGAACAAGGTGACGCCCCGGCTTTGATTCGGCCAAGAAGAGACCGGGTGGTTGAGAGGACAGGGAACCTTGAGTGAAACGAGCGCAAAGAAGCGGGTGTTGATCGCCTGCGGGGGAACGGGGGGACATTTGTTCCCGGGGATATCGGTGGGCGAGGTTTTAAAGAAGCGCGGGCACGAGGTGTTGTTGTTGATATCGGAGAAGGGGATTGATGCGGTGGTGAGTGAGGGGCACCAGGATCTGGAATACCGCACGATGGACACGATGGGGATGGGGAAATTGTTATCGTTGCGCACGTTGAAGTTCATGATTTCGACTTGGAAGGCGTGCCGGAAGAGTCGGGGGATCGTGAAGGATTTTGGGGCGGACACGGTTTTGGGCATGGGGGGGTTTACCTCGTTGCCGCCGATATACGCGGGGAAGGGCGCGGGGTGCCGGACCTTGATTCATGATTCGAATGCGATTCCGGGGAAGGCGAATCGATTGACGGCCCGTTTTTGTGATGTTGTTTTGACGGGGTTTGAAGAGTGCCGGGCGTTTTTTCCGGGGAAGGATTCGCGTTGTGTGGGGACGCCGATTCGGCCGGCGTTCCAGGAGCCGGTGGACCGGGGGAAGGCGTTGGAGGCATTTGGTTTTGAGGAAGGAAGGAAGACGATCGTGGTGATGGGAGGAAGCCAAGGCGCGCGTGGGGTGAATCGGGCGGTGTGCCGATCGTTGGAGCTGCTTGATTTGGATTCGACGCAGATATTGCATGTGGCGGGGTCGTTGGATTTTGACGAAGTGAACGCGGCGTATGAGAAGAGCGAGGTGCGTTCGCATGTGGTTCCGTTTTTGCATGAGATGCATTATGCGTATTCGTTGGCTGATTTGGCGGTGGCACGATCGGGCGCTTCGACGCTGGCGGAGTTGGCATTTTTTGGTCTGCCGTCGATCCTGATTCCTTATCCGTATGCGGCGGAGGATCATCAGACGAAGAATGCGGAGATATTCACGAGGGTGAATGCGGCGGTGATGGCGCGGGAGAGTAACTTGGAGGGGGCGGAGCTGGGTGAGATGGCGCGGGATTTATTGCGTGACGATGAGGAATTGAAGGGGATGGCGGACAAGGCGGGCGAGTTGGCGGTGCGGGATGCGGCGGAACGGATTGCGGACGAGATCGAGAAGGGAGGGGAAGGGGAAAGCGATGGCGGATGAGGTGGGCGAATTGCTTCGGAAGGCGGGAGCGGGTGAGCGGAGTTTTCGCGTGCATTTGATCGGGGTGGCGGGCTCGGGGATGAGTGGGATTGCGTCGTTGTTTATGGGGTTGGGGCATCGGGTAAGCGGGTCGGATCGTTCGACGACAGTGGAGACGACGCGGATGCAGCGAGTGGGATTGGATTTTACGTGTCCGCACACGGCGGAGGCGGTGCGTGATGCGGAGTTGGTGATTCATTCGTCGGCGGTGAAAGCCGGGAACGTGGCCTATGACGAGGCGGTGCGACTGGGAATTCCGCTGGCGTTGCGGGCGGATGCGTTGGCGGCGATTTTGAATGCGAAGAAGGGGATCGTGGTGGCGGGGACGCACGGGAAGACCACGACCTCGGCGTTATTGGCGCATGTGTTGCGGCAGGGGAAGGTTCCGGCATCGCATTACGTGGGGGCGGAGATACCGGTATTGGGGACGAATGCGCATTGGAATGCGGAGGCGGAGTATTTGGTGGCGGAGGGGGACGAGAGTGACGGGACCTTGGTGAATTATCATCCGGAGCACGCGATCATTTTGAATATTGAGCCGGAGCACCTGGATTTTTATGAGGACGAGGCGGCGATTCGCCGGGTGTTTGAGCGGTTTGCGGATCAGACGCGGGGGCGGATTTTTTATTGTGGAGACGATGCGGGGGCGGCGGCTTTGTGTGGCGATCGCGAGGGGGTGGTTTCATATGGCCTGGGTGAGTCCTGCGAGTATCGTGGGGATGCGGTGGAGGAGGACGGGGCGGGGACGGAGTTTGATGTGTATGAGCGGGGGGAGAAGTTGGGGCGGATGAAATTGGGGATTCCGGGGCGGCACAATGTATTGAATGCTTTGGCGGCGACGGGATTGGCGCGGGAATTGGGGGTGGGGTTTGAGGCGATCGCGCATGCGATGGGGACCTTTCGGGGGGCGAAGCGGCGATTTGAGATCAAGTATGAGGGAAGGGCGCTGACGATCGTGGATGATTACGGGCATCATCCAACGGAGATTGCGGCGACGATAGCGACGGCGCGGGCGCGGCGTCCGGAGCGGTTGGTGTGTATTTTTCAGCCGCATCGGTATACACGGACGAAGCTATTGCGGGATGAATTTGGGGAGGCGTTTGCGGGGGTGGACGCGTTGTTTGTGACGGACATTTACCCGGCGAGTGAGAAGCCGATTCCGGGTATCACGGGCGCGACGATCGTGGATGCGGTCCGGGAAGCGGGCGGGCCGAAGGCGATGTTTTATCCGGACGTGGACACCGTGCACTTGGAAGCGGGGAACTTTTTGCGACCGGGGGATTTGCTGTTGACCCTGGGAGCGGGAAATGTGCACGAGGCGGGCACGCGGATTGCGCAGGATTACGCGGTATTGGAAGCGATGCGTGCGGTGATGAGGGCGGATGATGGGGCGGTGCGATTGTATGAGGCGATGCGTAATCACACGACGTTGCGGGTGGGTGGGCCGGCGGAATTTTGGATTGAGCCGACGACGGTGGATGATTTTACGGCGGTGGTGGGTTTTTGTCGGGAGCATGCGATTCCGGTTCGGGTGGTGGGGCGGGGTTCGAATTTGCTGGTGAAGGACGGCGGAGTGGCGGGCGCGGTGATTCATCCGGCCAAGGGTGAGTCAACTCAGGCTCCCCGTGGATACGAGGCTCGGGCTCGTGTCTCTGCCGTTGTTGGTGGATGGTCTTTGTGCGCGTTTAAGACCCGTGGCAGGTTCCTGCCCACGCAAGTATGGGCAGTCGGGGGG
>JBCCIR010000096.1:0-20305 GCA_039028175.1 Verrucomicrobiota bacterium | reverse complement strand
CCACCCCCACCACCACATCCACCACCTCAATCCTCACGTCTCCATCACTCATAACGCTTCCACTCTATCCCCGATTAACAATTACTGAACAACGAATCCCCACCTTCTTCCCGGCGTAACTGCGCCACTGCGCAACTTCCCCCGCTCACCCCCTCACCTTCCAAATCATCCGCACCGCATCCACCCGCACCCGCGCCCCCGCAATCGCCTCCCCCAAGGCCGCCTTCTGCGCCTCCAATGCCGCAATCTCCTCCGGCCCCACATGATCATTGATCTCCTTCAAATCCACCAACCGATCAATCTCCCCCTGCAATTGCCCCTCCATCGCCTTCGCCGCTTCCGCCACGATCCCCTTCAACCGCTCATTCGCCACCTTGTTCACCGCCCGCAACATCCGCGGAATCAACTTCTGCTTCACCGCCGGTTTGTTCAATACCGGCCCCCATTCCCCCTGAAACAATTTTGCCTCCGCCAACTCCTCGTCCTCGCTGCGATCCCCACCCCCATGATCCACCACAATTCGAATCGGCGTCGCCGGCAAAAAACGGTCCGCATGTAATGCCGCCGGCGCCACACACTCCGCCACCACATACACTTCCATCAAAATCGTGTCCTTCGCCTCCCCCGCTTCCCATACCCCGAACGCCGTGTTCCCCCACTCCGCACCCAGCAAAGTATCGATCGCCCCGCGCACCATCGGGTGATCCCAGGTCATGAATCCCAAGTCTTCACGACTCAAGGCCCGCGCCCGGTCAAAAGTCACCGATAGCCCCTCGTCCGGCAGCGCCGGCAACGCATCCGTAATCAAATTCCCCCGCTGCAGGTAATACGCCCGATCCTCCAAATCCTCCACGTCCATCCCAAAGTGATCAATCAACCGCAGCATGAAGTCCTCAAAATCATGATCCTCATCCGCAATTCGAATCCGCCGCAACATCTCGCGCGCCACTTCCGGGCGCGATGAATTCAATTGCAACAATCGATCGTGCCCTCGCTTCAACTTCTCCGACACCCGCTCGTGACACTCCTTCGTCGCCGTCACCAGTTTCGCCAGCTTCCCCGCATCAAACTCCTCCCGCAATACCCCCAATTCCTCCCCCACTTCACTCACAATCAAAGCCGCCCCATGCAAACTCTTCTCAAATGCCCCCAATCCCTCGTGATACCAAGTCGCCAATACCTCCGATTCCGTCCCAGACACATACGGCACATGAACCCGAATCGTCGCCGTCTGCCCGATCCGGTCCAACCGCCCGATCCGCTGCTCCAAAACTTCCGGATCGTCCGGCAAATCAAACAACACCAGGTGATGTGCAAATTGAAAATTCCGCCCCTCACTCCCAATCTCCGAACAAATCAAAATCCGCGCGCCATCCGCCTCCGAAAAATACGCCGCGTTCCGGTCCCGCTGCACCAAGGTCAATTCCTCGTGAAACAACGCGCAGTTCACATTCATCTCCGACAGCAACGCCTCCGATAATTCCTCCGCCATCTCCCGCGTCCGGCAAATCAACAACACTTTCTCCTCCCCCAATTCCTTCAATAGCCCCGTCAACCACTTCACCTTCACCGCCAACTCCTCCTCCCCCTCTCCCACCGTCAACTCCGCCAATTTCGCCTCCCGCACCGGAAACCCCGTCATGTCCGCCCGCGTGTTCCGGAACATCACCCGACCTGTCCCAAACTCATCCACCAACTCCGACACCAACGCCCCCCGCGCGCCTTCATCCCCCTTCGCCAAGGCCTCGCTCTGCTTCCTTATCCGCGCCGACTTCGAAGCAAACAGCTTCTCGTCCGCCGCGTTCATCGCTTTCCCCCGCTGCAGCCGGTCTACCGCATCCGCCACTTCCTCGTAATGTTCCGCCTCTTCCAGAAACTCGTCCAAGTCCGCATACCGGTCCGGATCCAACAATCGCAACCGCGCAAAATGCCCCGATCGCCCCAGCTGCTGCGGCGTCGCTGTTAACAACAACAAACCCGCACACTGCGCCGCCAATGCTTCCACCAGTTCATACGACTCGCTTGCCCCCTCCGGACTCCACTCCAGGTGATGCGCCTCGTCCACCACCAACAAATCCCAACCCGCTTCCAACACCTGCGCCGCCCGATCCGCATCGCCCGTCAAAAACTCGATCCCACACAACACCAGCTGACTGTCCAAGAACGGATTCGCGTCCGGGTCGTTCGCCTCAATCGAGGCACATCGCTCCTCGTCAAACAGGCTGAACAACAAATTGAACCGCCGCAGCAATTCCACAAACCACTGGTGAATCAACGGCTCCGGCACGAGGATCAACACCCGCTCCGCTCTCCCCGTCAAATGCAGCCGATGCAAGATCAAACACGCCTCGATCGTCTTCCCCAATCCCACCTCGTCCGCCAATAATACCCGCGGCGCCAATCGCGACGCCACTTCGTTCGCAATCACCATCTGGTGCGGAATCAAATCCACCCGCCCACCCACAAAACCCCGCACCGGCGACTTCCGAATCTCCGCCTGCCGATGCAATGCCTCCACCCGCAACTCAAAGGTCCGCAAATCATCCACCTGCCCCCCCATCAACCGATCCTCCGGCTTGCTGAAACTGATCAAATCCGAAAGCTCCGCCTCCGCCACCTCCCGCTTCTCCGTCTCATACGAAAGCAACCCCGCGTCCTGCATCACGCCCGTCACCACGAAATCCTCCCCGTCATGCGTCTGAATATGGTCGCCCTCCCGAAACCGCACCCGCCTCAATGGCGCCGATTCCATCGCATATTGCCGATGCTCATTCGCCGCCGGAAAAAATAACTCCGCCCGCCCATACTCCGATTTCAATACGATCCCCAGCCCGAGTTCAGGCTCGGTATCACTCACCCACCGCTGACCGGGAACGATCTTCTTTGAATCAGGTATCGGCAAAATGGACGGCCACCCTACTCGATCCCCCCCATCCTGCAACCGCCTTTCCAAACTTTTCACACCAGAAATGCTTTCTTGGAACGAAACCCCTCTTTCCCCTATCCTCAACCCATGAACCCTCGAACCTGCAGGCTGCTCAGCACCATTTGTTTCCAGTTCGGAATCATTTCCATTTTCCTCTCCATCGGAATCTGGTGGTTCCTCAAAGGCGATGGCGATCCCGACCAACGCGCTTACGCGGAACGCTTCGGTATCTTTGTTGGCCTCTGGGCGCCAACCCTCCTCATCTTGTCAAACCGCTTCGATCGCTACGCCGACAAAGCCAAAACGCTTCCCGGTCATCAACACGATCACCACGAGGATAACGTGCCCGCCGGAGACGACTGATCGCCCCGCCGCCCCCAAGGCTCTCCCCCTCCACTTGCCTCCAGAATTATTAATTGTTAATTGTTAATTTCTAATTGCCCAGATGCTCGCCGTCGAAAACGCCGCCATCCAATTCGCCGGCCGCTCCCTCTTCAAAAACCTCTCCTTCGTCCTCAGCCCCAAGGACCGCGTCTCCTTCGTCGGCCCCAATGGCGCCGGAAAATCCACCCTCCTCAAAATCATCGCCGGCCTCTCCTCCCCCGACGAAGGTCGTATCAACCAAGCCAAATACCTCACCGTCGGATACCTGCCCCAAGAAGGCATCCACGCCAAAGGCCGCTCCCTCTTCGCCGAAGCCGAATCCGCCTTCGACGATGTCATCAAACTCCAGGAAGCCCTCGACGAGGCCGGAGAAGCCCTCGGTGCCCACGACACCGGCTCCCCCGAATACGCCGAAGCCCTCGAAGTCTACGGCGAACTCCAACTCCGACTCGAACACCACGATCTCGGCGGGATGAAACCCCGCATCGAAACAGTCCTCACCGGACTCGGCTTCCACCACGACGATTTCGATAAACTCACCGACGAATTCTCCGGCGGTTGGCAAATGCGCATCGCTCTCGCCAAACTCCTCCTCAAGGAACCCTCCGTCCTCCTCCTCGACGAACCCACGAACCACCTCGACCTCGATTCCCAACTCTGGCTCGAAAATTACCTCCGCGAATACAACGGCGCCATCGTCCTCATCTCACACGATAGCGCCTTCCTCGACGCGCTCATCACCCGCACCTTCGCCTTCCACGCTGGCCGCGTCGAAGAATACGCCGGCAACTACTCCTTCTTCCTCCGCGAAAGCGTCGCTCGCCGCGAACAACTCGAACGCGAGTACAAAAACCAACAAAAAGAAATCCAACAAGCCGAGCAATACATCAATCGCTTCCGCGCCAAGGCCCGCCGCGCGTCCCAGGCCCAAAGCCGCCTCAAACAACTCGAAAAAATCGAACGCATCGAGCTCGGCCCCTCCGACGATGCCAACATCTCTTTTCGCTTCCCATCCCCAAAACGCAGCGGCCTCGTCGTCGCCGCCGTCAACGACATCACCAAATCCTACGGCGACCTCACCGTCATTAAGAACTTCGAGTTCACCGTCAGCCGGGGCGATCGCATCGCAATCGTCGGCGTCAATGGCGCCGGAAAATCCACCTTCTCCAGAATGCTTGCCGGCGTGGAACCCCCCACCAGCGGCTCCATCAAACCCGGCCACGGGGTCGCCACTTCATACTTCGCCCAAAACCACGCCGACGAACTCGATCCCTCCATGACGGTCCTCCAAACCGTCGAAGAAGCCGCCCCCAGAGGAATCGAACTCAATCTCCGCACCCTCCTCGGCTGCTTTCTCTTCCGCGGCGATGACGTGTTCAAATCCGTGTCCGTCCTCTCCGGCGGCGAACGCTCACGCCTCGCCCTGGCCCGCATGCTCCTCCAACCCTCCAATTTCCTCATCCTCGACGAGCCCACCAATCACCTCGACATGAAATCCCAGAACGTCCTCCAGGACGCGCTGAAAAATTTCGACGGCACCTACGCCATCGTTTCCCACAACCGCGGCTTCCTCGACCCCATCACGAACAAAGTCCTCGAATTCCGCCCGGGCGGCCTCCCCCCCAAGCTCTACCTCGGTAACCTCTCCGATTACCTCGAAAAAAAAGCCCGCGACGAAGCCGAAGAAGCCCGCTTCCAATCCCCCGCCACAACAGCCGCCCCATCGAAGTCGTCCGCCACGACAGCCCCCTCCGGCGTCTCCCGAAAAGAACAACGCAAACGCGAAGGCCAACTCCGACAGCAAAAATCCGAAAAACTCAAACCCCTCAACACCAAGCTCGAAGAAGTCGAAGCCCGTATCGCCGAAATCGAAGCCCGCCGCAAAGAAATCGAAGCCCTCCTCAACGACCCCGAATTCTTCAAAGACAAAGACCGCATCGCCACCACCGCCGCCGAATACAAAGAAAGCGCCTCCACCCTCGAAAATGCCTACACCGAGTGGAGCCAAATCTCCGACGAAATCGAACGCCTCGAAGCCGAATTCATCGCCGCCTTGGGCTGATCACACCACCCCATGCCCACCACCGCCAAAGCCCTCTGGAAAAGCCAACGCCTCACCTACTGGGAAGCCTTCCGCGCCCTCCTCGGCGCCATCGTCATCCTCTTCATCATCGAAGCCGCCGATCGCCTCTTCTTCAATAACAACCTCTTCCGCTTCGGCCTCCAACGGGGCGACTTCGAACACTGGTATCACATGTTCTTCGCGCCCTTCATCCACGACGGATGGTCCCACCTCATCGGCAACGCCATCGGCCTCCTCCTCCTCGGCAGCATCGTCCTCCTCCTCGGCTTCCGCGCCCTCTTCATCGTTACCATCTTCTCCATCATCACCACCGGCGTCGGCATCCTCATCTTCGGCACCCCCGGTCTCCACGCCGGCGCCTCCTGCATCGTCTACGGTTACTTCGCCTTCCTCGTCGTGCGCGGTTTCTACGAAAAATCATGGCGCGCCATCATCCTCGGCATCGTCATCCTCCTCGTCTTCCAAGGCCTCCTCAACGGCCTCCTCCCCTCCGCCGGAAAACAAGTCAGCTGGGTCGGCCACCTCTTCGGCGCCCTCGGCGGCATCGCCGCCGCCGGCACCCTCGCGAAAGAAAAATCCCCCCGGTCGTCCTAGCCCCCCTGATCTCCCCACTGGTCCCGGAGGGACCAAAGAACGTAGCCGGTGGTGTAGCAACGCGAAACCACCGGATTTCTAGCGACTAAAATCCCTCGCGCCCTGGAGGGGCGCCAGAAATGACCTTCTCTTCGTCGGACCGTTGTTCGTCCCTTAGCGCCTCCCCCCTCCCCCAAGCATCTGCCCAATCGTCGGCCGATGATCCTGGCCTTTCCCTTGCCCCACTAACAGCATCACAACAAACGGCCCGGTCGAAACCAAAATATATCCCACCACGAGAATCGTAGTCACCCCGACTGTCGGAATCACACCCAGACACAACAACACAATCAGCACCACGTCGATGAGGAGCCCTACCAACCCCACCCAAAACAAGACTCGATACTTTCGCCTACGCCCCCGCGTCAAATCCTGCCGCTTCTCCGCTTCGCTCGGGTTGTCCCGATAATTCTCCACTATCCGATCCTCCCTTGTTTCCGCTGAATACCAAAGAATTTCCGAGCCTCAAATTATTCGTGTCCCTTCATGTCAATTCGTGGTTCCTTTCCCCTCACCCATGTCACACCCCATCGACCTCCGCTCCGATACCGTCGCCCGCCCCGGCACCACCATGCGCCAAGCCATGGCCGAAGCCGAAGTCGGCGATGACGTCTTCAACGACGATCCCACCACCCAAAAACTCGAAGCCCTCGCCGCCCGCACCCTCGGAAAAGAAGCCGCCCTCTTCGCCCCCAGTGGTACCCAAACCAACCTCATCGCCCTCCTCACCCACTGTGCCCGCGGCGACGAATACATCGTCGGCCAGTCCGCCCACACCTACCTCTACGAAGGCGGAGGTGGCGCCGCCCTCGGTGGCATCCAACCCCAACCCCTCACCATCGAACCCGATGGCACCCTCAACCTCGACAAAGTCGAAGGCCTCATCAAACCCGATGACTTCCACTACGCCCGCACCCGCCTCCTTTGCCTCGAAAATACTTCCCACGGCCGCGTCCTCCCTCTGTCCTACCTCCAGTCCGCCCGCGATTTCGTCGACAAACACAATCTCAACCTCCACCTCGACGGCGCCCGCCTCTTCAACGCCGCCGTCGCCTCCGGCGATTCCCCCGCCGCGATCGCCGCCCCCTTCGACTCCATCTCCTTTTGCCTCTCCAAGGGCCTCGGCGCCCCCGTCGGCTCCCTCCTCGTCGGCTCCACAAATTTCATCAACCAAGCCCGCCGCTGGCGCAAAGTCGTCGGCGGTGGCCTCCGCCAGTCCGGCCAACTCGCCGCCGCCGGCATCTACGCACTCGAAAATCATGTCGACCGCCTCGCCGATGACCACACCCTCGCCCAAACCCTCGCCGACGGCCTCGCCACCATCCCCAACGTCACCATCGACTACACCGCCACCAACATGGTCTTCGCTCGCTTCCCCGACCCCGACGCCCTCGCCGCTCACCTCGCCGAAAACAACATCCTCATCTTCCCCGGCACCCCCACCCGCCTCGTCACCCACTTGGACTTGGACCAAGATGCTATCGCAAAATGCGTGGACTCGGTAGCTGCATACGCCAAGCAAATGGGGCGCTAGACGAAGCTTCACTGCCGTTCAAAAAACAACGGCACATAAACGAGCGCACCAACGGACACAACAGTCACTCCAATAAGGACAATGGTATTTAGGGTCAGGACGACGACCGCGGTAAAAAAGAGCCGGTGTCTCCGCCACACCGAAATATTCATTTCCAGAAGAACGACCACCAAAATTACAATCAAAGTAATTATCCCGCTGTAGTGAAACAAGAAATAGGTTCCGCCAATGATCACATCAAATATCGCCGGAGGCCTAACATCCACCAGCATAGACCAAACGTGATAAAACTTCGGAAACAAAAATACGCGAAGAAGAATCCAAATAGTGACGCTTGGAATCAAAAATAAGCACGCACCTAGATAAACCTTCCATGCAGCGCGAGTACCATAATTAGGTTTCCCATTGGGATCGGGGGAGAGGCCCCTTATTTCAACTGGATTTGAATCTTCCTGTCCGCCATCCATTTTCGAATTGTCTTTCGTCCCCAAGTAGCCAACAACCCACAAACTCCAACGTTGCGGAATCTCAATCAGCGTAAATCAGCGTAATCTGCGGACAAAGCCTATTCCCCCTCCGTGGCTCCGCGACTCCGCGTGAGCTCCTCCCCCCGCAACATCCGCCCAAATTCCCCCCGCTCCGCCTCCCCAAACTCCCGAAACCCCTCGAACGGCACACGCTCGTCCACCGAGTCCCAATCCACCCGGATTCCCCACAGCGGCTTCACCGACTGCGGCAAGGCCCCATACCGCAAATCCCCCAACACCCCCTCGTGATTCGGATGCCACGCCAGGTGGCCGTCCGAAAAATGATCAAAACGCTCCAGGTCATCCCACAACACGCTCCCCTCCGGCACCCGCGCCTGCAAGTCTTCCACCCGTAACACCGGCACCCGTACCCCCTCGTAAATCACCGGCTCGCCCAACACTCCCGTCCGAATACCGTCCACCCAATACTCTCCCTCATACTCGTAAATACTCCGCCACAACACCAAGTTCCCGATCGTCGGCTTCACCGTTGCCCGCCCAATCCCCTCATGCCCTCGCTCAGCAGCCAACTTCACCTGCAATCCCTCAGTCCGCTCTCGCTGCACCACCCCAAATCCCAAATAACAAACCACAAACACCAACGCCGCCCGCATCCACACCGCCCGTCGACGAATCAGCCCGCCCAAGATCAACACCAACAACATCCCCGTGAACAAGGGATCAACTATCGAGATGATATGCCACGCCACCCGCTCATCACTGAAAGGCCACCACAATTGCGTCCCATAACTCGTACACGCATCCAATAAACCAGCCGTCGCATACCCCAAGAACGAAAACAGATACAATCTGCCAAACGACGGCTTCCACCATCGCCGCGTCACCAACCAAAAGAAAGCCGCACACACCAATGCCCCCACCGGCACAAACATTAGGGAATGCGTGAAGTGCCGATGATATTCAATCGTCAGCAACGGATCCGCTTCCGACCGGATAAACACATCCGCATCCGCCAACATCCCCGCCACCCATCCCACCAAGGTCGCCTTGCGCACATCCTCCCGCCCGGCCACACTCGCCGCCGCTACCGCCCCCAATGCCCCCTGACTAATCGGATCCATCGCCCTTTAAACTATCCGCGCCACCGTCCAACGGCCGTTCGCCCTTGTGCAAAGGTGCGGCCCGTTGTCCCCAACGGGCCTCCGCAGCGGAGTCCGCTAGGACGAAGCGAGGACTACCCCGACCGAACTTCCAAACAGTCTCAGCCGGCGCCCTCACTACAAGCCCGATCGGTCTACTTCGCCTTCTCCGCCTTCGCCTTCTCCGCCTCCGCGATGATCTCCTCGGAGATGTTCTTCGGACACGGCGCATAGTGCGAAAACTCCATCGAGAACTGCCCCCGACCCGAGGTCATCGTTCGCAAATCCCCGATATACCCAAACATGTCGCTCAAGGGCGCTTCCGCCTTCACACGAATTCCCGTGGGCGTCTTTTCCTGGCTCTGAATCATTCCGCGACGACGATTCAAGTCGCCAATCACATCCCCGACGTGATCTTCCGGAGTAAAAACATCCAGCTTCATGATCGGCTCCAACAATTGCGCCCCCGCCTTCGGCATCGACTGCCGATAAGCCGCCTTCGCGGCAATTTCGAAAGCAATCGCCGACGAGTCCACCGCGTGGAACCCGCCGTCATTCAAAGTTACCTTGAAATCCATGCACGGATATCCCGCCAACACACCCTTGTCCATCGAGAGCTTGAACCCTTTCTCCACCGCCGGCCAATACTCCCGCGGCACGTTCCCGCCCACCACTTTGGACTCAAACTCAAAGCCGGAGCCACGCTCCAACGGCTCAATCGTGTAATCCAGCTTCGCATATTGACCGGAACCACCCGATTGCTTCTTGTGCGTGTAGGAATCCTCCAAAACCTGCGTGACGGTCTCACGATAAGCCACCTGCGGCTTGCCAACTTTCACTTCCACCCCGTGCGTCCGCTTCAAGATGTCCACCTTGATGTCCAGGTGTAACTCGCCCATCCCCTTGAGAATGGTCTCACCACTCTCCTGGTCCGTCTCCACGTGAAACGACGGGTCCTCCTTCACCATCTTGCCCAAGGCCACACCCATTTTCTCCGCGTTCGCCTTGTCCACCGCTTCCACCGCCACAGAAATAACCGGGTCCGGAAAGACCATCGGCTCCAAGGTGCCGGGATGCTTCGGATCACATAGCGTGTGCCCCGTTTGCACGTTCTTCAATCCAACCAAAGCAACAATGTCGCCCGCCCGCGCCGAATCCAATTCTTCGCGCGAGTCCGCGTGCATCTCGACGATCCGACCGACCCGCTCTTCCTTGCCCGTAAAGGTGTTCAAAACGTTCGTCCCCTTGTCGAGCTTCCCGGAATACACCCGCGTAAAGGTCAACGCTCCAAATTGATCGTCCATGATCTTGAATGCCAACGAACGGAACGGCTCGCTCTCATCCACCTTGGCCACTTCACCCGTCTCGTTCCCCTCCAAATCCACCACCGGTTGCGGCTTCACTTCCGTCGGACTCGGCAAATAGTCCACCACCGCATCCAACACCAACTGCACACCCTTGTTCTTGAAAGCCGACCCGCAATACGTCGGGAAGAAATCCAGGGCAATCGTCCCCTTCCGGATACAAGCCTTTAAGATATCCAAGTCCGGCTCATTCCCCTCGAGATACTGCTCCATGGCGTCATCATCCTGCTCCACCGCGGTCTCCACCAACTCGTTGCGATACTCCTCCACCTTGTCCGCCATGTCCGCAGGAACATCCTGCAACTCATACTTCTCCGGATCACCCGAGTCGTCCCAAATCCAAGCCTTACGCGTCAACAAATCCACCACGCCCGTAAATCCATCCTCAATCCCGATCGGTAAAGTCATCACCAAGGGCTTCGCCCCCAGGACATCCTTGATCTGCTGCACCACCCGGTAAAAATCCGCGCCAATCCGGTCCAGCTTGTTCACGAAAATAATCCGCGCCACTTCCGAATCGTTCGCATACCGCCAGTTCGTTTCCGACTGCGGTTCCACCCCGCCCGATCCACAAAATACCCCCACACCCCCGTCCAAAACCTTCAACGAACGATACACCTCAATCGTGAAATCCACGTGCCCCGGAGTATCAATGATGTTCATCTGGTGATCGTTCCAGAAACACGTCGTCGCCGCGGACTGAAT
This sequence comes from Verrucomicrobiota bacterium, assembly GCA_039028175.1. Classification (GTDB taxonomy): domain Bacteria; phylum Verrucomicrobiota; class Verrucomicrobiia; order Verrucomicrobiales; family DEV007; genus JBCDBW01. Next base: position 9,049 of record JBCCIR010000096.1, on the reverse strand, counting down.
CGTAATCCCACGCTCCTGCTCCTGGTCCATGAAGTCCGTCGTCGCGGCCCCATCATGCACTTCCCCAATCTTGTGAATCTTCCCCGTCAGCTTAAGAATCCGCTCCGTCGTCGTCGTCTTACCCGCGTCCACGTGCGCGAAAATCCCGATATTCCTGTATTTGGCTAGGTCACTCATCCGTCTCGTCTCGTTTTTTCGAGCGAAACAGGTATCTCATTCCCGCCCTTTGGCAACCCCGGAATCCCGAAAAAGCCGTTCGCCCCCACCATATAGGGCGATCCCCGCTCCCACGACACGGTAGGGCGTGGACTCCGGACGCGCCGGACGCCAAAGGCGTCCCCTCACAAGCCACCCCAATCAGCAGCTCCCCCTACCCCCCCACCAATGGCCCCGATTCCCCTTCCACGCCATCCTCCCGAGGCAAAAACAAGTAAATCAGGCTCCCCAGCAACCCCAATACCACAATCAAGACCACCCCAATGATCCGATTCGTGTCCTTCAACCGCTTGTTCGTCACACAATGAATCAGCGACCACAACCACAGCCCAAAGCCCACCAATCCGATGATCACAAACACGATCACCACGGAGATTCCGAATATCCCATCCTGTTCCATAGCTCAGACTCTACCCCGGTCGCCGCCTCCCACGCCATTACAGAATCCCCCACCCTTTCCACCCCCCGCCACCCCTCAAACCGGACGCATAAATGATAGACGTCCAATGTTTTACTATCCGCCCAGCCCTGCCCGCTTGGAGGCCGGGTGCTCCCGCCCGGCGCTCCCACGATGCCCCATCCCTGCAAGTCCCGGAGGGACGTAAGAAAGTAGCCGGTGGTACCCAACCACCGGATTGATCGATGGCACACCACCATGCGCCCTGGAGGGGCGCCAGAACCCCCCGTCCGCCCATCCAACTCCCCCCTCACCCCTCCGTTATTGACCAAATCTTAATTATCTGCGAAAGTTAAGGACCATGGACTTGCGGCCCAGCCTTCCAGTTCTCATCGGCCTCACCCTCCTCCTCGGCCTTCCCATCCCAGGTAGCGCCGCCGACGACCTCAATCAGAAAATCGGTCCCCCACCCACCGATAAAGTCGCCGTCATCGAAAAAGCCCTCGAGGAACAACCCATGAACCCCCAACTCCACCTCGAATACGGCCAGGCCCTCTGGTGGCGCGCCCAACCCCTCGTCGAATCCCACCAAGTCAAAACCGCCGGACCCTTCATCCGCAAAGCCCAATACCACCTCCAACACACCATCGAACTCACCCGCAATCACCCCCCCGGTTCCGCCGTCCAACGCGGCCAAGCCTTCTTCCTCCTCAGCCAAATCAGCGCGTCCCTCGACTCCGATACCAAAGACGTCGCCTGGCTCCTCCGCCAAGCCGTCCACGCCGATCCCCACAACAAAAACGCCCAACTCGCCTTCGCACCCTTCGACCAAGGCGATCGCCCCGCCGTCCGCACCGCCCGCGCAGACGTCAAAACCACCACCATCGGCAGTCGCGGCGTCCCCGAGAATCATTCCAATAATTCCACAGAAAACAATTCCGACTCCCAACCGCCCGCCGAACCCCCAATCGACCTCTCGGAAACCAACGAACAGGGAATGCCCACCTCCCTCATCTTCAACGGCGTCGTAATGAACCTCGTCCACCAAGCCCGAGACGTCGTCGGCCCCATCTGGGCATACGTCCCCGAACTCCAGGACATCAACAACTGGACGGAAATGGAGGTCCTCCGCCGGCACAACCAATTCCAGGAACCTCTCGCCCTCGCCGAACAAACCGGCGAATACGCCTTCCAACGCGGCGGGACGGTCATCAACATGACCGGCGCCGATGGCGCCGGACGCCTCGTCTTCGTCACCCACGTCGATAAAGACCAAAAAAGTGAAGTCAATGTCCTCTACGCCTTCGCCGAGGACAAAACCCTCTTCGCCAAACATTACGCCCGCCGCTTCGGCGGACCCTCACACAAGGAAGACAGCATCCGGGCCGCCAAAGCCAACGGCAATACCTGGCTCGAACACCTCGCGCTCCAAAAAGTCAAAATCGCCGACTAATCCCCGGCCCCTTCCCGCTCCCCAGGCCGCACGGCAGCCCAATTTAGGGCAAAACAATCCTTCCATCATCTCGGATTGTTTAATATCTAAGACTTACGAAATGTTTCGGGGCCCACCCCCGTTTCCCTTAGTGGCCCGGCGCCATCACGCCACCAACCAATCAATCCATCACCATCAACCCAAATCGCCACTCCATCACCATGACGACACCACGCAAAATCAAACACGCCTTCTTCTGGCTCTCCGGCGCCGGCACCGAATCCCTCGAATCCTGCCCCACCTGGGAACAACGAAAATACGTCGCCTTCGGCGCGACCGTCCTCGTCCCCACCATCTTCGCCTTCATCGCCTGCGCCTACGCCCTCTCCACCATCACCGATAACTGGAATATCATCGTCCCCGTGTCCCTCGTCTGGTCCTTCATCATCCTCACGATCGACCGCGCCCTCCTCGCCACCTACCGCTCCTTCCAATCCTGGACCCGCAAATTCTCCCAGTTCTGCCTCCGCTTCGTCGTCGCCGTCCTCATGGGACTCACCATCTCCCACCCCCTCACCCTCCTCCTCTTCAAAGACACCATCCACTCCGTGGTCGAAGAAGAACGCGAAACCGAAATCGAACAGGTCCGCAAGGTCGCGGAAAATAACAAACGCGACGTCGAAGAAAAAATTACCCAACTGGAAGCCGATATCGCCGTCCAACGCACCAAGTGGAACGAAACCTTCGACGCCCAATTCCTCGTCGCCGATGCCAATACCCTCGCCGAAGATCGTCTCCCCGGCGCCGGCCTCACCGAAGAACAACAAACCGAACTCCAGCGCCAAATCACCGAAGCCACCGCCGCCTATCGCGATACCCTCTCCGAAACCTCCAAGGAAATGGCCGAACAATCCGCGGAATACAAAAAAATCCAAGGCGAACTCGACCACTGGCAGGTGGAATTCGAACGGGAAGTCAACGGCCAACGCAGCGGCATCGTCGGCCTCGGACCGCGCGCACGCAGCATCCGCGACGACCAACTCGCCTGGCGCCGCACCGAAGCCGCCCGCCTCGGCCGCGTCGTCGACGGCCTCACCGCGCAATCCGAACAACTCACCGCCACAATCCACTCCACTGAAGAAAACGTCACCAACGAGTTCCTCACCGCCCTCGCCGAACTCTCCGACGCCGAAAAAACCGAGTTCGCCCGCGTCGCCGCCCTCAAACAACAAGTCCAAAAAGATCAAGCCGAAGGCTTCGTCCAACAACAAGACGCCATCCGCGCCACGATCTCCGCCCAAATCGATACCCGCCTCGAAGAAATGGCACGCCTACAGGAAGAAATCGCCACCCTCGCCAACGACGAAACCGAACGCATCGCCGCCATCCGCGCGGAACCACGCCGCGACCTCCTCACCCAAACCCTCGCCCTCCACAAACTCTTCAACGTCGGAAATGAAGGCGGCCGCTTCGCCCTCACCGCCTACCTCGTCCTCGCCCTCCTCTTCATGCTCATCGATACCATTCCCCTCATCGTGAAGTTCTTCTCGAAACCCGGCCCCTACGATACCCTCGTCGATTGCGAAGAAGTCCGCTTCGATCGCGAACGCGAAGCCTACCTCGAGTCCTACAAGAAATACATGGAAGACCTCGCCGAAGGACGCCTCCTCCATCTCACCCAAAACAAACCACTCGAGAAAGCCCTCATCGAAGGGGTCGACCGATCGCGCGCCGCCAAAGAATTCCTCGAAGCCCTCCTCGAAATGGAACACGCCTTCGAAGAACGCATGGAACGGGAACGGGAACGCCTCGAAGCCCAGGGACCCGCCGCGAAATACAGCGAACGCGCCCAAATGCTCGAAGAAATGGCCCAAAGCTTCTACACCGACCTCCGCGGCCGTATGGAACACTTCTTCGAAACGGGCGGAGCCTCCCAGTCCCACGCATGAAGCACCTCACCAAACACCTCTCGTTCCACGTCCCCGACCGCCGCGGCTTCATCAATATCACCCCCGACGTCGAATCCCTCGTCGACCAAAGCGGCGTGCAGGAAGGCCTCTGCCTCGTCAACGCCATGCACATCACCGCGAGCGTGTTCATCAACGACAACGAACCCGGCCTCCACCACGACTACGAAAAATGGCTCGAAGCACTCGCGCCCTTCGACGCCTCGCCCGAAACCTACCACCACAACCGCACCGGTGAAGACAACGCCGACGCACACCTCAAACGCCAAATCATGGGCCGCGAAGTCGTCGTCGCTGTCACCCAAGGCCGGCTCGACTTCGGCCCCTGGGAACAAATCTTCTACGGCGAGTTCGACGGGCGCCGCCGCAAACGCGTCCTCGCCAAAATTATCGGCGAATAATCACTACTGCACCGCGGGCGCACCCCCAGGGGCAGGAGTCGCCGGCACGATATCCGCCTTCCCTCGCAACTCCTCTACGTATTCGCGAATCGTGTCTGCCTTCGCATTGTCCCACATCTGCGCAGCCAATCGATCCTTCACTTCATCGAACTCAAGCGTCCGCGCCTCATTCTTCTCATCCAGCTTGATCACATGATAGCCAAACTGCGTTTCCACCACCTCGCTGATGTCCCCCGGCTCCATCGAAAATACCACCGAATCAAATTCCGGCACCATCTGCCCCCGCCCAAACTCTCCCAAATCACCCCCGTTCGGGCCACTCGGACCTTCCGATAACTCCTTCGCCAAATCAGCAAAGTTCTCACCCTTGCCCTCAACCGCCTGCTTGCGGATGTCCTCCGCCTGTCCCTTCTTCTCCGCCTTCGCCTCATCCCCTTCCACTCCCTCGGTCGAAACCAGGATATGACGCGCCTTCACCGACTCGGGCACTTCAAATTGATCCGAGTTCTCGTCGTAAAACTTCTTCAATTCCTCGTCACCCGGCTCCGCTACTTCCGCCGTCTTCTCTTCCACCAGCTTCTGGATCGCCAATTCGTCCGCTATATCCGACCGCAATTCGCCCTCCGTCTGACCCATCGCCGTCAAATACTGCCCGATGTCCGCTCCCGGAGGCAGCTGACTCTCGATCTTTTCCAAGGCTTCATCAATCTCCTCGCTCGATGCCTTCAATTCCGCAGTGGCCGCCGCGTTCGACAACAACGCCCGCGCCACCAGTTCCCCCACGATCGCCTGTGCCGCCTGCTGCTGCGCCGCCGCCATCTGTTCCGGCGGCAATTGAGAAATCTGCCGCGAAAACGCCCCCTGAAACACCCGGTCCACCATCCCCGTCGTGATCTCCTTCCCGTCCACCGTCACAATCACCGTGTCCGGGGTGATTGCCGGAGCCGCCGCGTCCGCAGCCGGAGCAGGTGTCGGTGCCGCCTCATCCTGCGCCACAACAGTGGTGCTCCCCACGCCGAGGACAAGCACACAAACAACAAGAAAACTAAAGAGGGTCGATCGCTTCATGCCCCGACCCTCACACGCGATCCCACCCCCGGCAAGCGATGTTTCCCCCCAATTACCCGATCGCAAGACACCCCGGCGCTTAAAGCCTCTTCACGGCAATATTACGGAACATCACCGGATCCTTGTGCCCCGCAAAGCCAAAATACCCCGAGGTCCGATCCTTCCCCGGATGCGGGCGATCCTTCATAAACTCCGTCACCTCCCCCAAATCCGCATCCAAAATAACCGTCCCATTTAACTCCACCTTCACCCGCGACCCCTCCACCGTCACTTCCTGGTAATTCCACTCCCCCACTGGACGCAAATACCCCGTGTGCGCCCCCACCTTCGCATACGCCGACCCATGAACCTGACGCGGATCCAATGCCTTGTATCGCTCCGCCGTGTTGTCGATCACCTGCAACTCACACATCCCCCCATACGCCGCATCCCCCTCACCCGGATACCGGATCGCCAACCCATTGTTCCCCCCCGGCGGTAACTTGAATTCCAACCGAACCACAAAGTCCTCCAACTCATTGTCCCAATACAGCGTCCCCCCCTTCCCTTCCTGACACCGAATCGCCCCGTCCACCACCTCGTAATTATCCGTCGCCCCCGCCCATCCCTTCAAATTCTCCCCATTAAAAATCGACTTGAATCCCGCCGCCTTGTCATCCCCACGCAACAACTCGTTCGCCTCGTCACTCCCGATCTCGCGCGCAAAAATATTCCGCCAGCGAATCTCCCCACCATGCGTCTGCAAATGAATCGGCCCCGTCGCCGCCAACGGCGTCTCACGCGACTTGTCCCAAAAATTTTCCATGACCGCCCCATCCACCACCACCTCGTCATTCAACTCCACCCAAGTCCGGCTTCCCAATTGCCGCACCTTCACCGCATTCCACTCCCCAAACGGCTTGTCCGCCAACACCAGCGGATCCTTCCCCGCCGTCCCCGGACTGTTGTTCCAAAGTCCCCCCGATCCCTTGTCCGCCCCCTTGTCCCACTTTCCGCCCTCCTCAGTCGAATCCCAAATCTGCACCTGCGGCGTCCCCCGCAAATAGATCCCGCTGTCCGCCAACGGCACGGTCTTGTATTCCACCAAAAACTCAACGTCTCCGAAATCCTCATCCGTGGTCGCATACGGACCCTGCCCGTCATTCACCAATTCCCCACCCTCCACCGACCAGTGCGCCTTGAACTCCGCCTGCTGCGCCTCCAATGCCACCGACCGCTCCGCCCCATCCTCAATCTTCGCCAGCTGATGCGGCTGATTCCCATGCCACCCCTTCAAGTTCTTCCCGTTAAACAAGACCCGAAAACCATCCGGAACCTCCGGCGGCGCCGCAAAAACAAAGGAACCACAAAGAAAACTCAACAAAACGGCGGGCAGGAACATTTTTGCGTGCATCTTGAAGAAACGAACCCCACCCACCCCTTTTTTCGCTGTTCTCCAGCAATACACCCCCTAGAATCCCTCCCCATGAAACCCACCCCATCAATCTCCCGCCGTTCCGCCCTCCGCCGCACGGCCGGTGCCGCCGCCTTCGCCGCCACCACGGCCGGACTTCACCACCGCATCAAGGCCGCAGAAGAATCCCTCGCCGCCGCCGGACTCAAGGGCAACGTCAACCACTCCGCCTGCAAGTGGTGCTACAAAAAAATCCCGCTCGAAGACTTCTGCGTCGCCGCCAATGAAATCGGACTCCAATCCGTCGAACTCCTCAACCCCCCAGACTTCCCCACCCTCAAAAAACACAATCTCCACTGCGCCATGGTCTCCTTCCCCACCGGAGAAGCACCCGATGGCACGAAGGTCGGCGGTATCCCCAATGCCTTCAATCGACCCGAATACCACGACACCCTCGTCGAAATTTACAAACCACACCTCAAAGCTTCCGCCGACGCCGGGTTCACAAACGTCATCTGCTTCTCAGGCAACCGTAACGGCATGGACGACGAACAAGGCCTGGAAAATTGCGTCACCGGCCTCAAGAAAATCCTCCCCCTCGCCGAAAAACAAAACATCACCCTCTGCATGGAACTCCTCAACAGCAAGGTCAATCACAAGGACTACATGTGCGACACCAGCAACTGGGGCGTGGAACTCTGCAAACGCCTCGACTCGGAAAACTTCAAACTCCTCTACGACATCTACCACATGCAGATCATGGAAGGCGACGTCATCGCTACCATCCGGGAAAAACACCCCTACTTCGCCCACTATCACACCGGAGGTGTCCCCGGCCGTGCCGAAATCGACGACACCCAGGAATTGAACTATCCCGCGATTATAAAAGCCGTCCTCGAAACCGGATACGACGGCTTCATCGGTCAGGAATTCATCCCCGCTCGCGACGACAAACTCGCTTCCCTCAAACAGGGCGTCGAAATCTGCGACGTCTGACCCCGACCGCCAACTCGTAACGTCACATGTGAACCGCGCTTCGAAGAGATTCCTCCTCACGCTCGCCGCCATTTTCGTTCTCGTCGTCCCCCTCATCGTATACGCTGGTTGTAAAACCAGCCGCGCCGGATACGAGTCCGCCGACTACACGACAACCACCCGCGACGGCCCCTTCGAAATCCGCGAATACCCGGAACTCGCACTCGTCTCCGCACCCATGAAAAACTCAGACCGCGATGGAATGAACAGCGGCTTCAATCAACTCTTCCGATACATCACGGGTAATAATCAGAGCGACACCAAAATCGCCATGACCACCCCCGTCTTCATCGAACGATCAACACAAAATCCTTCCATGAGCTTCGTCCTCCCCGGAGACATCAAGGCCCCTGACGCACCCGAACCAAACAACGCGGCAGTTGCCGTCACCACTAAGAAAGCCGGCACCTTCGCCACCTGCCGCTTCGCCGGATCGAGAAATTCGAAAACCGAACAGGATGCCACCGACAAACTAAAAACATGGATTGCCCATCAAGGCCTCACAACGATCGGTGAACCGGAATTTGCCTACTACGATCCTCCGTGGACCCCAACGTTCCTCCGCCGAAACGAGGTGCTCATGCGACTGGCGACTCCCCTCCGATAGCCCGCATACAGCCCTCAAGCCACCTCAGCTGCCACCGCCGCCACCTCGCGGCGCGCCTCACCGGATAAGCCCGCGAGTTTCTCCAAGAACGCCAACCCGTCGACCAGGCGAAGGTCCGCGTGCCCGGCCGCCGCTTCCACCGCGCCCGCTTCGAAGCTGCCCGTGGTCACCACGATCCCGCGATCAAACCCCTCGCTCTCCATCGCTTCCATAAACGCTTTCGTCTCCACCTCGCCCACCTCCCCCACCGTGCACAAACAACGCATCGCCAGCCAGTCATCCGCATACCCGCCTTCGCCCACCGTCGCGAGAATCAAATCAATCCCATAACCCGGCCCCAACCCGGTCGGTTCCACAAAGAATCCCGACTGCTTGAACACCGCCGCGCAGATGTCCTCAAACGCCTCCTGGCCCAGGCCTCGAAGACCCTCCAAATTACCCACCAACGCCTCCTCGCGAACCCCCGTATCAACTGGCTTAACCGATGTATTCATAGCACAATAAATATTACAATTATATTAATTATAATTAAT
>JBCCIR010000095.1:0-20844 GCA_039028175.1 Verrucomicrobiota bacterium | reverse complement strand
TTGTGGAATGTGCCGGACCTTTTCCGTCTTCATTTATGTGTGGAATCATTGGATATATCGGCGGCCAGGAGGCGGTGCCTATTCTTTTGGACGGATTGAGTCGCCTGGAGTATCGCGGCTATGATTCGGCGGGCTTGGCGATTGCGTCGAACGGGGGGGTATCGTTGCGGAAGTGTGCGGGGCGGATTGACAATTTGCGGAAGATTGTGGATGAGAATCCGCCGTCGGGATCGGCGGGGGTGAGTCATACGCGTTGGGCGACTCATGGGGAAGCGACGGACGGGAACGCGCACCCGCATTTTGACCAATCGGGGCGATTGGCTTTGGTGCACAACGGGGTGATTGAGAATTACCAGGAATTGCGGGATGAGCTGGCGAAGGAGGGGCATGAATTTGATTCGCAGACGGACTCCGAGGTTTTGGCGCATTTGATTGGGAAACACTATGACGATGAGGGGGGCGCGCACGGGGCCGAGCGTTTGGGGAGGGCCTTGCGGGAGGCGCTCAAGGAAATCTCCGGGACCTATGGGATTGCTGTGATGCATGCGGATGTCCCCGGGGTGATCATGGGTGCGCGCTTGGGGAGTCCGTTGGTGGTGGGACTGGGACGGGACGAAAATTTTCTTTCCAGCGACGTGGCGGCGATCGTCGCGCACACGAGTTCGGCGATTTATTTGAATGATTACGATGTCGTGACCTTGTCTGAGGATGGGTATGACGTTGATTCGATGAGTGATGAGACGGCTTCGGTGGAAGTGAGCCGGGTAGATTTCAGTGAGGACGAAGCGGAGAAGGGTGAGTTTCCGCATTTCATGTTAAAGGAGATTTATGAGCAACCGCGGGCAATCACGAATGCATTGCGCGGGCGTTTGTCGCCGGATGACGCGACGGCGAAATTGGGCGGATTGAACATGAGTCCGCAGGAGTTGCGGGATGTGGACCGGATGGTGTTGTTGGGATGTGGGACGGCGGCACATGCGGCGATGGTGGGGGAGTATTTAATCGAGTCCTTGGCGCGGGTGCCAACGGAGGTGGAGATTGCGAGTGAGTTCCGGTATCGGAACATGCCGACGGGGAGCAACACGCTCTTGTTTGTGATCAGTCAGAGTGGGGAGACGATCGACACCCTGGCAGCGATGCGGGAGGGGCAGCGCAAGGGGCACCGGGTGCTGGGGATTTGCAACAACGTGGCGAGCACGATTGCGCGGGAGAGCGACGGGGGGGTGTATATGCACGCGGGGCCGGAGATTGGGGTGGCGGCGACGAAGTCTTTCACTTCGCAAGTGGTGATCATGAATCTTTTGGCGTTGTTGCTGGGGCGGATGCATCACCTGTCGGTCAGCAAGGGAATGGAAGTGATCGATCAGTTGCAGAGTTTGCCGGAGAAAGTGGAAGAGGCTTTGAAGCTGGATGCGCAGGTGAAGGAGATCGCGTTGAAGTATGCGGATGTGGAGGGGATGTTGTTTTTGGGACGACAGTTCAATTATCCGGCCGCCCTGGAAGGGGCGCTGAAGATGAAAGAGATCACGTATATGTTTGCTTCCGGGCATGCGAGTGCGGAGTTAAAGCATGGAGTGATCGCCTTGGTGAACGAGCAGTTGCCATCGGTATTTATTGCTCCGGACGACACCGTGTTTGAGAAGAACGTGAGCAACATCGAAGAGGTGAAAGCGCGAAAGGGGCCGGTGATTGCAGTGACGACAGAGGGGCGGACGGAGATGGAGCGGGTCGCGGACGACGTGATTTATATTCCGCGGTGTTCGGATTATATCAGCCCGATATTGACAACGATTCCGTTGCAGTTGCTGTCTTATCATGTAGCGGTGGCGCGGGGTTGCGATGTGGACAAGCCGCGGAACCTGGCGAAGAGCGTTACGGTGGAGTAGGCAGATGGAGGCAATTCCGGAGGCGGCCGGGGTTGCGGTGGCGGTGGAATTTTGCTAGAAGAGGGGCTGCTCCTTGAAGGAGGGGGCGATTTGAATCTTTGTCCCCCCGTGGGGAAGCATTTTGGGAGGTGCTGTGAATATGGAAGAAGAAGCTGAAGCGACGATATTGGGGGAAAGAGTGGTTCAGTATTCGGTTTTTGTTCAGAACCGGGTGGGGGCGCTTCTTTCGATCGTGCGGTTACTGAAAGAGGCGTCCGTGGATGTGCTGGGATTGAGCGTGCATGATTCGGTTGATGTCACGATTGTGCGGATCGTGGTGAGTGATCCGGATACGGTGGGGACCTTGTTTATTGAGAAGGGGATTCCATATGGGACCGTGGAGTTGACGGTGGTGGAGTTACCGGAGGGATCGGCGGGATTGGCGTCTTGTTTGGCGGCCTTATTGCAGGCGGAGTTGAATGTGAACTTTGCCTATCCGATGCTTACGCGGCCGGAGGGGAAAGCGTTGCTGGCGTTTTCCGTGGACGATCCGGAGGTGGCGGCTTCGGTGTTGTTGAAGTGCGGGTTTCGATTAATCAACCAGCAGGATTTGAGTCGCTAGGGGCGATCAGCACTCGATATCGTGGGCGCGGAGGTGGGCGAGGAGGGCGTCGTGGTCGGCGTGATCGTAGTGGAAGGTGTTTAGTCCGACGTCGACACCGGCGACGACGTTGGCGTGGAGATCGTCGATGTAGATTGTATTTGTGGGATCGAGGTTAAATTTATCGATGGCGATCTGGTAGATTTCCGGCTGGGGTTTTTCTGCTTTGGCGTCGTAGGAGTAGACTCCATCTTCGAAGTGGGAGAACACGGGGTAGGTGGCGAGGATGTAATCCATGTGGAGGCCGCTGGTGTTTGAGAGGATGAAGAGGCGGTGACCGTTGGCGGCGAGGGACTCGATGAGTTCGCCCATGGGGGGGTTCAGCTCGAAGATTTCGCACCAGATGCGGATGAACTCTTCGCGGGAGTCTTGAAAATCGAGGATGCGGATGGCTTCGGAGACGAAGGATTGGTCGTCGAGTTGGCCGGACTCGAGTTGTGATTTGATGGATTCGATGGGTTGGAGGACGTCGTCGTGGGCGGCCTTGGAGCGATCGGCGAGGGCCTGGATGGCGGGGGAGAAGTCGAATTTGAGGATAACGTTGCCGATATCGAAGAGGAAATCTTTGGTAGGCATGGGGGGCGAGGGTAGCAGGGTGGGTTTGGGAATCAAGGGGGAAGGCAGGAGCCTATAATTACCATAATTAACTCTCAATTCCATCGAAAAGCTTGATTTTAAAGGTTTCCAAACTAAACTGGAATGGTGGTGAACGTTTTATGAGGCTTGGTATTTACTCTGTCATCGTGTCGCATGGCCGGTTGTTGATTCCGGTGTTTTTTTTGGCGCTCTTGATTGGTTGGGTGGGGTGGTCCGGGGGTGAGGATCGGCTGAATGTGGATGCGGAGGGCTCTGTGGATGAGGGGGTTTTGGCGGCGGGATTCGGGAAGGGGCGGAACCGGAATTTGGGATGGCGTGGGAATTATCGGGCGGCGCCGAAGGCGGGGGCGGAGAAGGAGGAGAAGTCGGGTTTTCAAAAGCCATCGTTGTTTCGTTTGTTTGCGAAGCGTAAGGACGGTTCGCAGGAGCAGGCGGAGATTGTGGTGAAGAAGTCGAGTGTGCAGTACGGGGTGGACTTCAACAAATCGCATTCACGGTGGAAGTATTTGAGTCGATCGGTGCGCGCGCAGATTGACGCGGCGCCGGTGTCCCGGAATCGGTGGAAGTATCTCGTGATTCACAACAGCGCGACGGAGCGTGGGAATGCGTCGGTGTTTGACTATTATCATCGCAATGTGAAGGGCATGCGAAACGGATTGGCGTATCATTTTGTGATTGGCAACGGAACGTATTCGGGTGACGGGGAAGTGGAAGTGGGTGCGCGTTGGGCGCGTCAAATGGCAGGCGGGCATGTGCGTAGTTCGGCGCAGAACGAGGTGTCGATTGGAATTTGTTTGGTGGGAGATTTTGATTCCAGCCGGGTGCATCGGGCGCAGCTGGAGGCGTTGGACGAGTTGATGGACTATTTGCAGGCGAAGACGGGGGTATTGGCGGTGACGACGCACCGGCAGATCAATACGCGGCCGACGACTTGTCCGGGGCGGTATTTCCCTCAATCTTTACTCGCGGATGCCGGTGCGGCGGAGGATTTGAAGGCGTTGGCACTTCGCGATGTCTTTCGCGATGTGGATTATCCGCTGGTGGCAGGGTTAGGCGGGGTCGATCCGGAGGTGTCGTTGATGGGCGAGGGCGAAAGTGAGGTCTTAGAAGGGTTGGGGAACGATTGGTGGGTCGAGGCGGTGGGAGGAGGAGTGGCGGATGATCGGATTTCGGGTTATTGATACTCGATGCGGATTGGAGTAACGGGTTGTACAGGATTCATTGGGCGCGAAGTGGTTCGCCGAGCCTTGGCTGGTGGGCATGAGGTTGTCGGTTATTCCCGGCGAAGGGATGTGACGGTTCCCGGTGTCGTGGCGATGCGGGATTTCGACATTGGGCGTGGGATTGATGTGGGTGAGCTGGATGGGATGGTGCATTTGGCGGGAGAATCGGTATTGGGTCGTTGGACGCGGCGGAAGCGGGCGCGGATATTGGAGAGCCGACGGGACGGGACACGAGCTGTGGTGGAGGCGATGGGGCGGGTGGCGAACGGGCCGCGGGTGCTGGTGTCAGCATCGGCGATTGGGATTTATGGGAATCGCGGGGACGAAGTGCTGACGGAGCGTTCGAGTGAGGGTGTGGGATTTCTGGCGGACGTCGTTCGAAGTTGGGAAGCGGAGGCAGCGTGTGCGGAAGATGCGGGCGTGCGGGTGGCGAAGATGCGGATTGGATTTGTCCTTGGGCGTGGGGGAGCCGGTGCGGCGATGTTGCGTTGGTTGTTTTCAAACGGTTTGGGGGGGCGTATCGGTACCGGGAAGCAGTGGATGTCCTGGGTGCATGTGGCGGATGTGGCGGGGTTGATGGTGTCGGCGTTGGAGGATGAGGGGGTATCGGGTGTGACGAATGTGGTGGCTCCCGGAGTGGTGAGGAATGTGGAGTTCACAAAGGTAGTGGCTTCGAAGATGGGGAAGCCGGCGGTATTGCCGGTTCCGGCGATGGCCTTGCGTTTGGCGTTGGGGGACGCGAGTTCTTTGATGTTGGGCAGTCAGCGGGTGGCGCCGGAAGCGGCGCTGGGGCGAGGGTATCGGTATCAGTTTGGGGAATTGGGGGGGGCGGTCGAGGAGGCTCTTGTTTCCCAAGTGGAGAAAATGGGGTAGGGTTGCGTCCTTCCATGGCGGCGCCGCAGAACATAATTGGGATCGTATATGATTACGATCAGACGTTGAGTCCGAAGTATATGCAGGACGAAGTGTTGTTTCCGCATTTCGGGATTGATCCGGCGCAGTTTTGGAAGCGGTGCGAGGAGTTGGTGGACAGCGACGGGTATGACAATGAGTTGGCCTACCTGAAGGTGATGCTGGATTACCTCCAGATTGATCCTCCGACGAATGACGAGCTGGAGAAGTTGGGGGCGGACTTGCATTTTTATCCGGGGTTGCCGGACATGTTCGGGGAGTTGCAGGGTTTATTGCGGGCGGATCACGAGGCGATGGGGATTGAGATTGAGCACTACATTATTTCTTCGGGGATCAAGGCGTTGATCGATGGGAGCGAGCTGCGTCCACATGTGAAGGCGGTTTTTGGATGTGAGTTTGCGACGGACGGGGACGGACGGATCAACTTTCCGAAGAAGGTGATCAGTCATACGCAGAAGACGCAGTATTTGTTTCGGATCAACAAGGGGATGTTGGAGCCGGGGGATGATGTGAACGATCACATGCCGGAGGAACTGCGGCCGATTCCGTTTCGGAACATGATTTACGTGGGGGATGGGCCGACGGACGTACCTTGTTTCACGGTGATGAGGCGTTATGGGGGGCGTGGGATTGCGGTTTACAATCCGAATGACGAGACGCGGAACAGTTTTCGGAAGTGCTATCAGTTGTCGGCGCATGCGGACCGGGTGAAGCATATTGCGCCGTCGGATTACCGGGGGGGGAGTCATTTGCGGTTGTTATTGGAGGAGATGGCGCTGGAGATTGCGGACAGTATTTTGGAGCGGCGGAAGACGGAGATATCGGAGGGGACGGTCGCGGCGCCGGGGTATTGAAGTCGAATGGTTTGGTTGAGGTGATTTGATTTAGGTTGTCACCGGCCGGATATGGCGGATGATAGGCGTTTTTTGATTGAGGCTGTGGAGCAGACGAAGCGAATTCATATGATTGGGGTGTGCGGGACGGCGATGGGAGCGGTGGCGGCAGCGTTGAAGAGCCAGGGGAATGTGGTGAGCGGGTCGGATGAGAAGGTGTATCCGCCGATGTCGACATTTTTGGAGGAGGCGGGGATATCGGTGATGGAGGGATATGGGCCGGGCAATTTACCGGACGATGTGGATGTGGTGGTGGTGGGCAACGCGATCAGTCGTGGGAACGCGGAGTTGGAGGCGGTATTGGATCGGCGGCTGTATTACACCTCGCTTCCGGAGATCGTGAAGGCGCATTTTTTGCGGGGGCGACGCAACCTGGTGATCAGCGGGACGCATGGCAAGACGACGACGACGGCGATGGCAACATGGTTGTTGGAGAGTGCGGGGGAGAATCCGAGTTTTTTGATCGGCGGGATACCGGCGAATTTTGACCGGGGGGCGCGGTTTACGGATTCGGAGTATGTGGTTTTGGAGGGGGACGAATACGACACGGCGTATTTCGACAAGCGGAGCAAGTTTTTGCATTACCTACCGGAGGTGGTGGTGATCAACAACATCGAGTTTGATCACGCGGATATTTATTCATCGTTGGATGAGATCAAGTTGTCGTTCCGTCGTTTGCTGAAGCTGCCGCCGGGGATCGGGCGGGTGTTTATCAATGGGGACGACGAAAATTGCCTGGATGTGGCGGAGGGTTGTGTGGCGCCGGTGGTGCGGGTGGGGTTTGGCGAGGGGTGTGAGGCGCGGATTGAGGATGTTGCGTATGAGCCTGAGCGAACGGTGTTCTCGCTAGGCGGGGTGCGGTATCAAGTGCCGATGGTGGGGGAGTTCAATGTTCGGAATGCGGCGATGGCGATATGTGCGGGGCGGTTTTTCGGGCTCAGTGATGAGCAGTTGGCGGAGGGGTTAAAGTCGTTTGAAGGGATCGCGCGGAGGCAGCAGGTGCGCGGGGAGGTGGGGGGAATTACGATCATTGATGATTTTGCGCATCATCCGACGGCGATCAAGATGGCGGTGCCGGCGATTCGGCAGCGGTATCCTGGGCGGCGGGTGTGGGCGGTATTTGAACCTCGTTCGAACACGACGCGGCGGAATATTTTTCAGGATGAGTTGCCGGCGGCATTGGGGGTGGCGGACGGGGTGATTATTGGTGCGGTGGCCCGGGCTGATCAGTTGGGGGAGGACGAGCGTTTGGATGTGGAGCAGGTGGTGGGAGTGATTTCGGCGCAGGGGAAGCCGGCGTATGTGGGAGAGGACGCGGATGCGATTGTGGGGATATTGAAGGGTGAAGCGGCGGAGGGAGACGTGATTGCCGTGTTCAGCAACGGGGGTTTTGGGGGATTGCACGGGAAGTTGTTATCGGGATTGTAGGGGAGGCATGTCGAGTGAGCGCCAGTTCATGCGGGAGCAGCGGAGTCATGATTACGATGATCTGCTGAAGCGCTGGAAGGCGGTCGGCGATGGGGCGGGCCTGATGTGGGAGGAGTTTGACGAGTTGGATGGGTATCCCCTGGTTTGTGTGTCGGGAGGGGATGCGAGTGAGGAGTCGATTTATTTGAGTGCGGGAATTCATGGGGATGAATCGGGGGCGGTGGAGGGGTTGATCCGGTGGGGAGAGGCGAACGTGGAGTTATTGCGGAGGTTGCCGATAGTGATTATGCCGTGTCTGAATCCTTGGGGGCTGGAGAACAACTCGCGTCGCGATGGGCGGGGGCGGGATTTGAACCGATTATTTGATCGTCCGCGTATGCGGCCGGTGTCGTCTTGGCGTCGGGTGTATGGGCGGCGGCGATATTCGGTGGGGCTTTGTCTGCATGAGGATTATGATGCTTCCGGGATTTATGTTTATGAATTAGCGCAGGACACGGAGGCAGATGCTGGGGACCGTCTACTGGGGGCTTGCGAGGGGATATTGCCGCGGCAAGCGGGGGACGATTTGGACGGGGTGCCGATGCGCGAGGGGGTGATGCGGCGGCCGGAGCGTTTTGACGAGGTGATTCGCGAGATTGAGGGAATGCCGGAAGCGATTTATTTGTATTTGAACGGGACGCGGGCGGCTTTGACCTTTGAGACTCCTTCGGAGTATTCGCTTTATGACCGGGTTCGCGCGCAGGAGCGCGCGATTGGAGAAGCGATGGTGATGGCCCGGGAGATGTAAGCGGGGGCGCGCGGCGATCATCGGTCGCCGGCGAGGCGGCGATGAAAACTGATGG
Source organism: Verrucomicrobiota bacterium (assembly GCA_039028175.1). GTDB lineage: Bacteria > Verrucomicrobiota > Verrucomicrobiia > Verrucomicrobiales > DEV007 > JBCDBW01. The sequence continues at coordinate 12,423 of JBCCIR010000095.1, read as the reverse complement.
AGCGGCGGAGGCGGATGATGCGTGATACCATCGAGCGGTGGTTGCGGCACACGATCTGCAGCTCGCCGCCGCCGGCATCGCGATTGAGGCCGAGGTGTCGGCCGATGCGGACGAAGGCGCGATTCTTGGTAAGCTCGAGGGCGCCGATGCGGGCTCGGTTTTGGGCGACTCGTCGCGACAGTTGATTGAAGTCTTCGGTAACGCCGGCGGTCTTTTGTCGGACGCTCTCTTGGAGGTCATTTAGTTCGGCGTTGAAATTGGTGATCTCGGATTCGGCGTCGATAGAATCGCGTTTGCGGTCGGCGAGCGCTTGTTTTTTCGCGATGTGCTCTTCTTTGAGGCTCTTGAGGGATTCGTAGATCGTTTGTGCTTCGGGTGCGTTTTCGTCCTGTTCGATGAGGACTTTTCTTTTGAGTTTGAGTGCTTCGAAACGTTTCTCGATCACTCGTTTTTCGTGTTGGAGTTGTTCGATTTCGCTGGTAATGGCGTCGAGGGCGGAATTCTTGTCTATTAGTTCCCCGCGTTTTTGTTCGAGTGATTCGTCGATTTGCCCCGTGATGCTTTCGCGTTCGATTCGGGAAGTTTCGACTTCTTCTTCCAAGCTTCGGTTTCTTTTTTCCAGCTCGAGTTGTTGGTTTTCGATGTCTTTGATTTCCCAGTATTCAATCGCCAGTTCTTCGATATTTTCGACTTCTTTCCATGCTTGTTCTCCGAGGGACTGTTCCGCGCTTTTGAGAAGGTGATGTTCGCGATTAATGGCGGTGCGCCAAGCGGCGCGTCGGCGAATGCCCAACTGTTTTCCCAGGCTGCTCAAGAGGAAGCCGAAGGTATTCATTGCTGCCGGTGGGATGAGGATAGTTCAGGCACGCGGGCGGGGTGCTGGGAGAGGGGAGTGATCAATCTGCGGATTTTTGTTCCTCCTGGAGATTGGCGATCACGGTGAAATCTTCGAGGGTAGTGGTGTCTCCGCTAACTTCGCCCCCGGCGCAGATTTCCTTAAGGAGGCGGCGCATGATTTTCCCGCTGCGAGTTTTGGGGAGGGCGGCGGCGAAGCGGATTTCGTCCGGTTTTGCAATGGCACCGATGGCTTGGCCGACGTGGTTGCGGAGTTCTTGATTGAGATCATCGGAGGGTTCGACACCGCTTTTGAGGGTGACGAACGCGACGACGCCCTGGCCTTTGACTTCGTGGGGGCGGCCGACGACGGCGGCTTCGGCGACGGTTTTGTGTGAGACGAGGGCGCTTTCGACCTCGGCGGTGCCGAGGCGGTGACCGGAGACATTGAGGACATCGTCGAGTCGGCCGACGATCCAGAAGTAGCCGTCGTCATCCCGACGTGCGCCGTCTCCGGCGAGGTAGAAGCCTTGTTCTTTGTACTCGTCCCAGTAGGTTTCGACGAAGCGTTTGTCATCGCCCCAGAGGGTGCGCAGCATGGACGGCCATGGTTTGCGGACGACGAGTTTGCCGCCTTCGTTGGGAGGGGTTTCATTGCCTGTTTCATCGACGACGGCGGCGTCGATTCCGAAGCAGGGAAGTGTCGCGGTGCCGGGTTTCGTAGGCGTGGCACCTGGGAGAGGTGAGATCATGATCGCGCCCGTTTCTGTTTGCCACCAGGTATCGACGATGGGGCAGCGTTCCCCGCCGATCACGCGGTGATACCAGATCCAGGCTTCGGGGTTGATGGGTTCCCCGACAGTGCCGAGGAGGCGGAGTGTCGAGAGGTCGTACTTGTTGGGAAGTTCATCGCCGGCCTTGATGAAGGCGCGGATGGCGGTGGGAGCGGTGTAGAAGATCGTGACCTTATGGTCTTGGACGATTTTCCAGAAGCGGCCGAAATCCGGTTCATTGGGGGCGCCTTCATACATGAGGAGCGTGGCGCCGTTGGCGAGCGGGCCGTAGACGATGTAACTGTGGCCGGTGACCCAACCGACATCTGCGGTGCACCAGTAGATATCGTCTTCCTGTATATCGAAGATGTATTTCGTCGTGACGTAGGTGCCGACCATGTAGCCCCCGGTAGTGTGAAGGATGCCTTTGGGTTTTCCGGTGGAACCGCTCGTGTAGAGGATAAAGAGGGGGTCTTCCGCGTCGTGCGGTTCGGGCGGGCAATCGGCATCGGCGCGATCCATTTCTTCATGCCACCACACGTCGCGACCTTCCTTCATGTTGACTTCTTGTTCGGTGCGGCGGAGGACGATCACTTTTTCCACCTGCTCCGTGCCGGCTCCTTTGAGGGCGTTGTCGACATTCTCTTTGAGCGGGACGATCTTGGCTCGTCGCCATCCGCCATCGGCCGTGATCACCGCGGTGGCGCCGGAGTCTTCGATGCGGTCGCGGATGCTATCGGCGCTGAATCCGCCGAAGACCACGGAGTGGATGGCGCCGACGCGGGCGAGCGCGAGCATGGCGATCGCGGCTTCGGGGACCATGGGCATGTAGATGATGACGCGATCGCCTTTGTTGATGTTGTTTTGTTTGAGGACATTGGCGAAGCGGCAGACCTCGGCATGGAGTTCCGCGTAGGTGAGCGTTCGGATATCGCCGGGTTCACCTTCCCAGATGATGGCCTTTTTATCGCGGCGGGGGCCTTCGAGATGACGGTCGAGGCAATTTTGGGAGATATTGGTTTGGCCGCCCACGAACCATTTGGCGAAGGGCGGATTGGACCAGTCGAGGACTTGGTCCCAGGGTTTTTGCCAGGTGAGCTCCGAGGCTTCGCGGTTCCAGAACGACTCCGGGTCATCGATGGACTCTTGATAGAGTTTCTGGTAATCGGCGAGGTTTTGGATGCGGGCTCTTTCCGCGAAGGAAGCGGGAGGGGTGAAGACGCGGTTTTCGTCGAGGTGAGATTCGATATTATTGCTCATGAGCCTTGAATGGAGTGAAGGGAACGGGAGTGGAGTGAATGCGTCGTGGTGGGGGCGGTGGTGTTGATGGAGTGGGACGGAAAGGGTAGCAGGGGACGAAAGGGGGCTCAATGGTTGATTTGGTTGGTGGGGATCGGGTGGATGGGCGGTTGGCGGGTGGCGTTGGGTTGGGCTGGCGTTGAGTAGATGGGGAGGGGCGGAGGGGCGGACGGGCTGGGAGGGAATCCGGCCCGGTGCATCTTCTCAACCATTCTGATAAATGATGAGATAAACTGAAAAGAGTTGGCAAAAATTTCGACGCGTGCCTATAATTGAGAAAGCGCGACAGTTTTTGGCTTCAGATGCGCGAATTACTTAAGTTCCCTTAACTAAATGGCCTCCTCTTCTTCAGTGGATGTAGTGAATATTGGTGTTCTAATCCGAAAGGATCGGATTGGGCAGGGATTGTCGTTACGGGGGTTGGCGGAGCGTCTCAACAAGGACAAGTCATTGCAATTGGAGCGGCCGGTGACGACCTCGTGGCTGCATCATTTGGAGAACGGTCGGGCGAAGCCCTTGGGGCCGGATATGAAGCGAGGCTTGGCGCGGGTGTTGCGGCAGGATGAGCAGCGTTATTTGAGTCCGGAGGATTATCCGCAGAGTCGGCAGGAGGGGTTTGTGCGATTTTTTGATGAGCAACTGGGTTTTTTTGAATCGGGCAGTGCGTTGGTGTGTGATTTAAGCACGGATTTTTCGAAGGCGGATGATTTGGGGGAGATGCTGATTTGTTTGTATCATTTTCTGGATCAGACGAACGGTCGGGTGGTGGTATTTGAGCGGTCGGGTCGGTTTGCGTTGCCGGTGTTTCTCGTGGCGATGAAGGAGTGGCCGAACGTGGATGATGTGAATTTGCAGGAAGTGGTGGCTCGGATCATGGCGCCGATGATATCGGGGGGGTTTGTGGACTGTCCGTTACCGACGCCGCGGGAGGAGACATTGGATTGGGTGGCGGAGCATGTGGACTTGTATGAGTTGGCGGCGGAGGAGCAGGTAACGGCCTTGATGACCACGGAGCCCTTCAGCACAATGATGGTGGTTTCGCCGAATCAGCGCCAGGGTCGGATGCCGGGGAAGCGGGCATACTACTTTTTGGGGAAGAACGCGTATGGGGAATTTGAGAACGGGGCGACGGACCAGATTTACCGGCGATATGAACAGTATCGGGACTTGGATTTGTTTCAGCGGCTGGACTATGAGGAGGGTTTCAAAGAGGCTTATGCGGCGTGGGGGGAAGAGTATCGCCTGCGGTTTGGGGGTGCCGCATGAGGGTGCTTGCGGTTACTCGTGCCGAGTAGAATCCTGTGTAAGTATTTGGCAATGAGAAATCGGTATCGAGTTTGGTCGCAGATCTCCCTGGGATTTACGGGGGCGATGTTTTGGGTGGGGGCGGTGGGGGCGGTGGAGCTGGAGGTGCCGGGCTTGGCGCGGCCAATCATTGTTCAGGTGCCGGAGAATTACGATCCGGCGGAGAAGTGGCCGGTGATGTATTTCTGGCCGGGTCCGTCGGGGGCGCCGACGACGCGGACGGTTTCGCCGGCGTGTGGGAAGAAGGATTGGCTCATCGTGGGGATGTCGTTTACGGAGCGTGAGTTTTTGCAGGTGACGAGGGAGCGGATGGACAAGGAGGTGGCGGGCTTGGCACTGGCGCGGTCGGTGGTTGAGAGCAAGTATTCGATTGATCCGGCGCGGGTTTTTGTGGGCGGATATTTTACGGGAGGCTGGGTTGCCGGGGAGGCGTTGAGTGATGATTTGACCCTGGCGGGCGCGTTGCTGATCGGATCGGGATTTTTGGATCAGCAGCCTTTGCCGATGCAGACGGCGGTGGTGGGAAAGCCGGTGTATGTGGGAGTGGGATCGTTGTATACGAATCACCTGATGGGATTGCGTGCGGTGAGGCGATTTAGCGGAGCGGGGGCGCGGGTGACCTGGGATGCCTGGGATTTTCTGGGGAAGGCAGTGCCGAAGGATTTTGATGAGCATCCGGGGATGCGGCAGTGGATGCGTTTGAATTCGGGGAAGGAAGGTGGGGAGGGGTTCCGGGAGGAAGCGCAGGGGTGGGGTCGGGACCGGCTGACTGCTATTGAGGGGATGCCGGACGGGGGCGAGCGTTACGTGGCGTTGCAGCGATTTGTGGAGATGCCGTTTTTGACGGTGTTCGGGGCGAGTGCGGTAGCGGCGGTGGAGCGGAAGCTTGTGGAGATGGCGCGAGACGATGTGGACGCGGCTCGGGAGGCGGGGTTGTGGCGGCGGTATGAGGAACTGTTGCAAGCGGAACTGCGGGACCGAAGTCGATCGGCGCTTGAGCGCTATCTTCGGGAGTATGCGGGCATTGTCGACGAGGGGGATGGTTCTGCGACGGCGCGACTGGCGGCGGCGGAGCATGCTCGCTTGGCGAAGGTATTGGGGCAATAAGCTTGCATCCAATGACAAGTGCCGGGGCGGGGCGGCGTTAACCATTGACCGGAGAACCCCGAGACGGGAGGATCGCCATGACTGAGAAAGCAGACGCCATGAAATCCGATGAGAACAGAGGGGAAGTGAGTCGCCGACGATTTATGGCGGCATCGGGAGCTGCGGGGGCGGCCTTGAGTTTTCCGACGATCACCTTGGGGGTATCGGACACCAAGGTATACAAGGTGGGATTGGTCGGATGTGGCGGGCGCGGGACGGGAGCGGCGGCGCAGGCTTTGAGCGCGGATTCGAACACCGTGATGTATGCGTTGGCGGACGCGTTTCCGGACAAGATCGAGACGACTTTAAAGAGTTTGGTGAAGCGGCATGGGGAGCGGGTGGATGTGCCCCCGAGCCGGCAATTTGCGGGCTTGGATGCATATGAGAAGCTATTGGACACCGATGTGGATATTGTCTTGTTGGCAACGCCGCCCGGATTTCGACCGCTTCATTACAAGGCTTGTGTTGAGGCGGGGAAGAATGTGTTTGCGGAGAAGCCGGTGGCGGTGGATGGGCCGGGGGTGCGTTCGGTTTTGGAGACGACGGAATTGGCGAAGGCCAAGGGGGTTCACGTGTTGTCGGGATTGTGCTGGCGTTATGAGACGCACATGCGGGACATGATCAAGCGGCTTCAAGACGGGTTGATCGGAGACATCATCAACGTCGAGTCGACGCGATACAATATCCGGACCAAGATCGTGCCGCGCCAGGAGGGTTGGACGGACATGGAGGCGCAGGTGCGGAACTGGTATTATTACACTTGGTTGTCGGGAGATTTTTGCGCGGAACAATTTGTGCACGAGTTGGACAAAGTTTCGTGGTTGTTGGACGAATATCCGAGCTCGGTGATGGCTTCGGGTGGCCGAATTTCCCGGCGCGGGCCGGAGTTTGGGCACATATACGATCATTTCAACGGCATCTTTGAGTATGAGAGTGGGCGGCGATATTTTGCGGGGACTCGTCAGTATGTGCCGGGGAGCGACAACTTGTTCCGGGACCTTGTTTTTGGGGAGAAGGGGACGGCGGACTTGATGCAGTATACAGTGACCGGGGATGTGGAGTGGATGGCGAAGGATGCGGACGGGAGAAAGGCACGTCGCACGGACATGCATCAGTTGGAGCATGACGCCTTGTATGCGCGGATGCGCGCGGGTGAATACGTGAACAACGGGGAATACATGGCGAAGTCATCTTTAGCGGGGATCATGCTTCGAGAGTCGGCGTATTCCGGTGAGGAAGTGACATGGGATGCGATGATGGCGTCGGAGAAGAAGTGGGGTGACCCGGGAAACGTGGACTGGAACGGTCCGGCACCGGAGTGGGAGACTCCCTCTCCGGCTTCTTATGAATTCAGCTGAGAGTTTGGAGAAGAGTAGCGGAGGAATTTATATCCGATGGGCAAGACATTGAATTTCAAGCAGGAGCTGACGGGTTGTTTTGGGCAACCGGTGGCGGAGAATCCGACGCAGGCGATGATGGAAGCGGCATACCGGCATCACGGGTTGGATTGGCGGTATTTGACGATGGAAGTGGCGCCGGAGGGCTTGGCGGATGCGGTTAGGGGGGCGCGGGCGATGGGGTTTGTGGGATTTAATTGCACGATTCCGCACAAGGTGGCGGTGATTGAGCATCTGGACGGTTTGGGGGAATCGGCGGAGGTGATGGGGGCGGTGAATTGCGTGGTGCGGCGGGAGGAGAAATTGATCGGGGAGAACACGGATGGGAAAGGGTTTTTGTCGTCCTTGCGGGAGCTTACGGATCCGGCGGGCCAGAAGGTGGTGATTTTCGGGGCGGGAGGTGCGGCGCGGGCGATCGGGGTGGAGCTGGCCTTGGCGGGTGCGAGTGGGATTGTGGTGGTGAATCGGTCGCAGGCGCGGGGGGAGGAATTGGCAGCGTTATTGAGTGAGAGAACGCCTGTGGGAGCGGAGTATGTGAAGTGGGACGGAGCTTATGAAGTGCCCGCGGAGGTGAAGGTCGTGATCAATGCGACGTCGATCGGGTTGTTTCCGGATGTCGATGCGCGGTTGAATTTGGCTTTGGAGAGTTTGCGCGAGGGGATGGTGGTGGCGGATGTGATTCCGAACCCGCCACGGACGAATTTGGTGCGTGATGCCGAGGAGCGGGGGTGCCGGGTGATTGATGGGCTGGGAATGCTGGTGAATCAGGGGATCATCGGGATCAAGCATTGGTCGGGGGTGGAGGCGGATGCGGGCGTGATGCGGAAGGCGCTGGAGGACGTTTTTGGGGAGCTGTGAGGGGGAGTTTAGGGATTCAGGGCGAGGGGCTTGAGGAATGATTCGGATCGGGATAGTCGGATGCGGGCGGATTTTGGCGGCGCACTTGCGGGGGTATCGCCTGTTGAGGGAAGCGGGGGTGGATGATTTTGAGATCGGAGCCTTGTGTGCGCGGAGGGCGGAAGATGCGTGGGGGTATGTGGATCGGAACGGCAAAGTGCCGCAGCGGCGGGCGGTGAGCGACATTCCCGGCGACCCGTTGGGGATCGGAGAAGAGTATCTTTCCGACTTTCAGGATGTGGGGTCGGTAAAAGTTTATACGGATTTTCGTGAACTGATCTCGGACGGAAGCGTGGACGCGGTGAATGACTATACGACGCATGGGATGCACCATGTGGTTGGACTGGAGGCGTTGCGGAACGGGAAGCATTTGATGTCGCAAAAGCCCTTGGGGGTGACGGTTCGGGCGGCGCGGCGCATGTGTGATGCTGCGGAAGAAGCGGGGGTGACATTCGGGGTGTGTGAGAATTTGCGCAATGCGCCGGAGATGCGGCGGGTGCAGTGGGCCTTTTCCGAGGAAGAGGGGGTGATGGGGGATTTTCAAATGGCGTTATTGGGGAATGTGGGGACGTGGTGGGCGCCGGACCTGGTGGTGGCGGAGACGCCCTGGCGGCATCGATTGGTGGAGGGCGGGGGGATCAGCCTGGATTTGGGGGTGCATCAATTTGACATGATCCGGTCGGTGGCGGGCGAGGTGAAGAGTGTGACGGCGCGCACGGCGGTGGTGGAGCCGGTTCGGTTTATTCGGCATGAGGATGGAAGTGTTCGCGATGAAGTGGTGTGTGATGCGGATGATGTATTTTACGCGAGTTTTGAGACCGTGAAGGGGGGGACGGGGACCTTGTTTGGCAGTTGGGCGGGGCATGGGACGAACACGGAAGTGGGTGAGGGGCCGGTGTTTTATGGTTCGAACGGGAGGGTGAGCGGGGGGAAGGTGCATCGGGACGGCGGGGGTGAGGAGTCGCTTGAGGGATTGTATGAAGCGGGGGCGAGTGAGGCGCGAAAGGCGCGGGATCGACCGAAGGGATTGACGGATGATTTTGCATTGGCGCAGCACGACTGGCTGGAGGCGATTCGGAGGGGTGGACAGCCGGAGACGAGCGGGCGGGAGGGGTTGATCGACTTGGCCTGCGCGTATGCCATCGTGGAGTCGGCGAAAGCGGGGCGGACGGTGGAAGTGGAAGAAGTGATGAGTGGTGAATTGCGGGCGTATCAGGAAGAGATCGATGCGCGGTACGAAATCGACGAGACTGGTTGAACGATGAGCAGTTATCGAGTTGGAGTATTGGGGATGCATCACGATCATGTTTGGGATCATCTTCCGGATTTGTTTCAGAATGCGCATGCGGAATTGGTTGGGGTGGCGGATCCGAACGGGGCGTTGTTGGATGAGGCGGCGAAGTTCGGGTGCCCGGGTTATCGCGAGTATGGGGAATTGATCGAGAAGGAATCGCCGGATGCGGTCTTGGTGTTTGCGAGTAATCGTGTGGGGGCGGAGTTGGCGGTGGATGCTTTATCCCGAGGTATTCACGTGATGATTGAGAAGCCGATGGCGGCGGACTTAGCGGGGGCCGAAGCGATGTTGGTTGCGGCGGAAAAGGGGGACGCGCGGTTGATGGTGAACTGGCCTTTTGCTTGGCAGCCGTCGTTGCAGCGGGGGATTGAATTGGCATTGAACGGTGAGATCGGCCGGCTCTGGCAGGTGCGATACCGGGCGGCGCACCGTGGTCCGGCGGAGTTGGGGTGCACGCCCTATTTTTGCGAGTGGCTGTTTGACGAGCATTTGAACGGTGGGGGTGCCTTGATGGACTATTGTTGTTATGGATCGGTGTTGGCGCGGGTGTTACTGGGGCAACCGGAGAGAGTGACGGGGGTGGAGGGAAGGTATCGGAAGGATCGGCTGCCGGTTGAGGACAATGCGATCCTGTTGATGTCTTACCCGGAGGCGATGGCGATCGCGGAGGGTTCCTGGTCGGAGGTGGGAAACCTGACGGCGTATGCGGCCGTGATTCATGGTGAGGAGGGAACAATCTTAGTGGAACCCGGCGCGGGGGGGAGACTGATTCGGGCTTCCTTGGAGGCTGAAGATGGATCGGAATTGGAAGTGGGGGATGTGGCGGGGGAGATGAGTTCGGGGACGGCGCACTTTTTGTGGGGGATTGAGACAGGTGAACCGTTCATGCCCCTGTGCGACGCGCGGAATTGCCGGGATGCGCAGGCGATCCTGGGGGCGGGGCGGGAGTCGGCGGCGGACGGCGCGAGCGTGTTGGTTGGGAAGTGAGTTAATTGACGGGGAGGGGGGCAGGGAGTAATTTTGAAGCACTGTCCCCAGGGCCTGCGTCATGCGAATCCGGTCATACTCCCCCCGGTGTAGCGGAAGAGGATATACCGTCCTCATCGTCGTCAATTTGTTGGTGCTGGTATTGGTCGTGGCGTTGGGGGCGGCCTACTATTTTTACCGTTTGAGTGCGGGAAAGGCGGCTGACGAGTATGGCAAAGGGGATCAGCACGAGCGATCGGGGGAGTATGCGTTGGCAGAGGAATCGTATCGGGAGGCGGTGCGAATGGATCCGTTGAACACGCATTATAAGCGGCGTTTGCATCAGCTTGAGTTTCGCCGTGAGCAGGAGGCAACCGCGGCGGCGCGTATTGGGGGGGGCGAGGCGCCGCCAGCTTCATTCGTCGAGAGGACAGAACAAGGGGATGCGAGGGAACGTGATGCGAGGCTGGGAGAGAGTGATGTGGTGGAGGGGGAGGACATCGACATGCGAGATGAGGAGCGGAAGGCGGCGAGCCAGGAGGCAGAGGAATTGGTTTCGCTACCTGTTGACGGGCCCCGTGCGGTGTCGGCGGCATTGTGGCCGGAGGGGAGTTTGCGTTCGGATGGGGTGGAGAGGGAGGAAGAAGACAAGGGAGAGATGGCGGGAGGGAAGGCGGAAGCGGTGGAGGCGGCGATGGTCGAGACGGAAGCCGCGGAGGGAGAGGCGGCGATGCCGCGTGTGCGACTGAGGATCAACGTGCCTGAAGGGGTGGCGTATCGGATTGAGGTGGTGGATGCGGGAGGGAAGGATGAGGGGGAGATCATGCGTGACTGGGGGGAGGATGGTGGCGAGTTTGAGGTGGATTGGGAACCGGGGCGTTATGCCATTTTTGCGAAGGCGGGGACACTGACTCCCTGGCGACAGGTGTTCGAGATTACGGGTGTGGGTGGGACTGGAGAAGTGGAGGAGATTGAATTGGCATTTGCGCTGTTGAAGATCCTGGGCGAGCCCGCGGCGTTGGACGTGCATTACGGGGCCAAAGCGAAGCGAATGGGATCGACGCCCTACACCTTGGTGCGTCCGCCATCGGATTTGAGCGTGACGCTGAAGGCGAAGGGGTATGAGGACAAGGAGTTGGATTTGAAGCTGGTCGGAGGGGAGGTGGCGGAGATCAGGCCGCAGTTGGAGAAGGCGGCGAAGACCGAGGCGAAGCCGGAGCCGGCTTCTATCGTGGCGGAGGTCGTGGAAGATCGTCCGGCGGAACCGGGGCGTCCGAAGATTGGAGAAAGTTTTATGAATGGCGGTCGCACGGTTTTTGCGTTTCGGAGCAAGAGCAGCCGGGGCGATCCGTATTGGCGGAGTGAAAAAGCGGTTCTCTCGGGAATGTCGGCGGTGGAGGCGGCGAGTTATTGCCGGTCCTTGAATGAGGAGGAGTGGCGAGCGGGGCGGGTGCCGTCCGGGTATGCGTATTTTCCGTCGTTGAGTGGGGATGGGAGATTGGTATTGGCGCGGGACTATTCCGGGGCGGAGCGAGTGGCACGAGCCGAGGTATTGGACGCGCCGGTTGAGGGTGGAGTTGTGGTGCGCGCGGCGGAGCCGATCGGAGCGGCAACGGGGGTGGCGAGGACAGGGGTTGACTTTGGGGATCCGTTCACGAACGGAGTCGGGATGGCGATGGAGTATCGGGAGGCGGATTACCGGGGAAATCCTTTTTGGCGGAGTGCGGGAGCGGTATTGGCGGGAATGGGGGATGAGCAATCGGCGCGGTATCTATGGGAGCTGACGGCGCGTGAGCGTGCGGCGGGGCGGGTGCCATCGGGATACGTTTATGCTAAAGAGATGGGCGACACGGGTCGGTATGTGCTGGTGCGCTCGGATACCACCTCTGTGCGGGTATTGCGCGGCGAGTAGGGGGGGTGGCAGAGGGCGTTTGATTTTGTGGGGGTTCTGGATGTAGATTGCGGATACCACACCAAAGAGATGCCGATTTACGAATATATGGCGGTTGAGCCGGAGGAGGGGTGTCACGTGTGCCGGACGGGCTTCGAATTGCGTCGTCCGGTGGATCGACCAGCGCTTGAGGTTTGTCCGGTGTGCAAGAGACCGGTGAAAAAGCTGATTTCGAAAGTGAACACGCCCAAGTTGACGAAACCGTTGTCAGTGAGCGATGCGAAGTCGGCGGGATTTTCCGTGCTCAAGCGGCGTGACAAGGGAGTTTATGAAAAGCTCTGACAGGGGGGTGAACGAAGACGACGAGGGGAGTGAGAGTCGCCGGGGTCGGGCCCCGGGTCGATTCATCGGGTTGGGGGCGGGGCGTCGAGTGAAAGAGGGGGTGGTATGATGATGTCTTGGGATGGAATAGCAGTTCTTGCGGTGATTTGGGGTGAGTTAACGGCGGCTGAGATCAGCTGTCAGCTTTTGTTGATGCTGTTCTTCTTGCTGTTGAATGGTTTTTTCGTGGCGGCCGAGTTTGCGATCGTGAAGGTGCGGACGGGGCAATTGGACGAGATG
>JBCCIR010000094.1:0-21118 GCA_039028175.1 Verrucomicrobiota bacterium | reverse complement strand
GGGGGGCGCGCCCCGCGGGCCCGCGGGGCCGCGCCCCCCCCCGGGGGGGGGGGGGGGGGCTAAACGGCTGGCCCCGTCGGCGTGGGCGCGCTACCGGTTTCGCCAAGTGGAAATGGCGCGTTGAGGGCGGGGGAAGGCGGGGATTTGGCTTCATTGATGGGACTGATGATGGTAGGGGAAGTATTGACGGGAGGATTGGGCTGATGAATGTGCATCATTTGGAATTGTTTTATTATGTGGCGCAGTATGAGGGGATCACGAACGCGGTGCGTGAGATGCCGTATGGGATTCAGCAACCGGCGGTGAGTGGTCAGATTTTGCAATTGGAGGAGGAGTTGGGGGTGAAGTTGTTTCAGCGTCGGCCTTTTGCGCTGACACCGGCGGGGGAGGAGTTGTATGAGTTTGCGCGTCCGTTTTTTTCGCGTTTGGAAGAGATGGAGGCTCGGTTGCGCGGGGAGGAGGGGAGGCGGCTTCGGTTGGCGGCATCGGCGGCGGTTTTAACGAATCATGTGCCGGGGATATTGGGACGATTGCGGGAGAAGGTTCCGGGATTGAGTGTGACCTTACGGGAAGTGATGCCGGCGCAGGTGGAGGGGGTATTGGCGAAGCAGGAGGTGGACTTGGCGGTATCGATCTTGAAGGGCAAGCCGGTGCCGCCGGTGCGGGCAATTGAGTTGGCGAAGTTGCCGTTATTTTTGGTGGCGCGGCGGGAGCGGGGGAAGAAGGCGAAGACCTTTGCGGATTTGAAGGCGAAAGCGGTGAAGGGGCCGGGCGGGTTGGCGGTGATTGAGGAGCCGTTGATCACTTTGCCGGGGACGGAGCATGTGGAGACCTTGTTTTACGATGAGTTAGCGCGGCGGGGCTTGAAGTGGGAGGCGACGATGGAGGTGGGGGCTTTGGAGATGGTTTATTCATATGCGGTTCATGGATTTGGGTATGGGCTGGGAGTGGATATGGCGATGCCCTTGCCGAAGGGATTGTATCGGATTGAGTTGCCGAAATTTCCGCCGTTGCGGATTGGGTTATTGCACACGGGTGTTAAATTGCAGCCGGTGGCGGCGGCATTTGCGGAGGAGGCCTTGCGTTATGCGACGGCGTTGACGGGAGGCGGCGGCAAGGCGAAGAAGAGGAAGAAGAAGAAGTGAAAGGGATAATTTTTGATTTTGACGGGTTGATCCTGGATACGGAGGTGCCGATTTTTCGGGCGTGGCAGGAGTGTTATGAGGCGCATGGGGAGGAGTTGTCGTTGGAGGAGTATGCCCGTTGTGTGGGGACGGACATGGAGGACTATCATCCGGGCGAGGAGTTGAATCGCCGGGTGGGGGGAAAGCTGGATCAGGAGGAGTGGGAAGCGAAGCGGCGGGATCGGGTTTTTGAGATGTTAGAGGGGGCGGAGCCGATGCCGGGGGTGCGCAAGGTATTGATTGAGGCAGAGGCCTTGGGGTTGCCGTGTGCGGTGGCGTCGAGTTCGACGGTGGAGTGGGTGAAGGGGTGGTTGGAGCGCTTGGGGATTGCGGGGGCGTTTGCGACGGTGCGTTGTATTGATCATGTGCATCGGCCGAAGCCGAACCCGGCATTGTTTTTGCGGGCGGCGGAGGATTTAAATTTTGCGCCGGCGGAAGTGATGGTGTTGGAGGATTCGCTGAATGGGTTGCGCGCGGCGCGGGCGGCGGGTTCGCCGTGCGTGGTGGTGCCCAATGAGATAACGTCGCACTTGGATTTCGAGGAGGCGACGATGCGATTGGAGACGTTGGGCGGGGTCTCGTTGCGGGATTTGGTGGGGGAAGTGGCGAGCCGGGGGTTTCGGTGGTGAGGGGCTGCGCCAATTAAGAATTAGGAATTAGGAATTAGGAATTGGGGAGGAGGGGGTGGAGGGTTTTGAGGGTTTCATGGAGAGCGGGGATGTTGTGGACGCGGAGGATATCGGCGCCGCGGAGGAGGCCGGCGACGGCGCAGGCGACGGTTCCTGGGTCGCGATCGGCGGGGTCGGGGAGGTGCAGGACATCGTCGATGACGGTTTTGCGTGAGACGGGGAGGAGGATGGGGCGGTTGAATTGCCGGAGGTGGTCGAGGTGTTTAAAGATGGATAGGTTGTGATCGCGTTGTTTTGCGAAGTCGATGCCGGGGTCGAGGACGAGGTGTTCGCGAGCGAGGCCGGCGGATTCGGCGAGGGCAATTTTTTGTTTAAAGAAATCGAGGAGGGCGGGCCAGAGGTCGGACCATGATTGGGTGGTGTGAGGTTCTTTGGGGAGGCCGACGCTGTGCATGATGAGGAGGCCGGCGTGGTGTTGAGCGCAGAGTTCGGCGTTCCTGGGATCTGGCAGGGCGCTCATGTCGTTGACGAGATCGGCGCCGAGTTCGAGGGTGGCGGAGACGACTTCGGGGCGCCAGGTGTTGGCGGAGAGGAGAGGAGGCCAGAGTCGATTGGGATCGCGTGGGGTGTCGGCGAGGGAATCGACGAGCTTGGGCCAGGTATTGAAGAAGGGGGTGAGGCGGTCGATTTCTTGTGTGGCGGGAATGGCGGCGCGGTTGGTGCGGGCACTTTCGGCGCCGACGTCGATGATGTCGGCGCCGTCGCGGAGCATTTGGGTGGCGATTTGGATGGCTTTGTCAGGGTCGAGGGTGCCGTCGCCGGAGAATGAGTCGTCATTGATATTGACGATGCCCATCAAGAGGGGGCGTCGTGGGAAGGTGATCGTCCTGCCTGGGGTTTGGAAGACCATTATGGGATCGGGACGGGTGTGGCTTGGCGTTTGGTGAACTGGAGGGTGTGGGTGAAGCCGATTTCTTTGGCGAGGGCGATGGCGTTGGGGAAGGCATGGCCGACGGAGGCGGGTTGGTGGGCGTCGGAGGAGATGACGAGGGGGATATCCGCGGCGCGTTGGAGTTCGAGGAATGCCCGCGCGGGATACATTTCCTGGCAGGGTTTTCGGAGGCCGGCGGTGCTGAGTTCGAAGGCGATGCCGGCATGGGCGGCGGCGTTGATGGCGGGTTCGTAGAAGCGGCGCAGGTCGCCTTCGGGGCGGTGTCCGAATTTTTTGGGGAGGTCGGGGTGTGCGAGGATGTCGAAGTGACCGGAAGTGATGGCGTTGGCGTATCGGTTCCAGTATTCGGTCCAGGCTTGTTCGACGCCTTCGGGGTCGGTCCATTTGGATTGCCATTTGGGATCGGGATCGTCGATGGCCCAATCGTCGGCGATGTAGTGGACGCTGCCGATGAGGTAATCGAAGTCTGCCTTGGCGGAGAGTTCTTTGATCCAGGTTTGGGATTTGGGATCGGGGAGGAAGTCGACTTCGAGTCCGAGTTTAATGGGGAGGGTATGGGCGAATTCGGTTTGGGTTTCCTGGATGAGGTTGAGGTAATCGGGGAATTCGTTGAGGGCCATGCGCCAGTCGTCGAAGTGGGTGGGCATGGGGTTATGATCGGAGAAGCCGATTTCGGGGAGGTTATTGGAGAGGGCGGCCTGGGCGTAATCGCGGGGGTGACCGGAGGCGTGTTTGCAGAGGGGGGTGTGGAGGTGGTAATCGGCGGTGGGCATTGGAAGGGAGTGATGGGCGGGAGGGGAGGGAGGTGGCGACGGAGGGTAAGGTATATCAGAGCGTTGATTGGTGCGAGTGGGCAATGGGAAGGGAGAGGAAGAGAGGGTGGCGGGGGCGGGCTGGGGCGGGGGTTGGCCAGTAAAACATTACACGTATCACATTTTGCTGGCCAGATTGGTGTGGAGGGGCCTGGGAACTGGGGGGAATGGGGTGGGGGCGGGGAGATTCTCAGAATTGAAACTTTTTCTTGCCTCGGGGCCTGAAAGGTCCAAGAATCGATGGAACATGAAGAAAATTGCCCTCTTTAGTCTCTTGGTATTTGGATTTTCTCTGCCTTCCGCGATGGCGTGGGTGGGGGGTCCTTGGTCGAACAACGGGTTTTCTCCGGGAGCCGAGACGGGGACGTATCAGGCGGTGGCGACGTATTCGAATGGGAATGGGATCATGCGTTTCCAGGTGACGAACCAGGCGTCGTTGTCGATTGCGAACAATACTTCGATGTGGTGGTATCGTGGGGCGACGTATGTGGGCAACACTTCTGCTGTGGTGGATTTGACGACGCGAGTGGTGACGGGCATCAATTCGGCGACGACGGTGGATGCGCAGGCGTTGGGATTGATTGGTTCCAGCGGGAAGAATGTGGAGCGATTGACTGCTAATTGGCGTGCGAAGATCACAACGGTGGCGCCGCAGATACGTTTTGATGGCAAGGGGACCTTGCAATTGTTTGGGGATTTGGACACGGGAACGAACACGCAGGTGTTCAATGTGACGTATGAGCAGGGGCCGGTGACGGATCCTGAGGGCAACGTATTGTATACGATCAACGTCAACACAAACAACTCGACGATGAACAGCAGTTTTGGTCAGGATTCTGACTTCCCGCAGTTGGGCTCATCGGTGCGGATCAAGGTTTGGGGCAGCCGCACGTCTTGGCTTGCACCGGGCAACTTGCAGGCCGGCGGACAGTTTATTCGGACGAATGGATTGCTGACGATTCCCGGGGAGACGGCGAACTAGGGTTTCTTCTTGATATCCGACCGAGCTTTTGCGGTTCGGGCGCGATCAAATAATTTTGAAAACAGCCTCTTGCCTTGGATGGCGAGCGGCTGTTTTTTGTTCGGTGTCATCGCTTGTTGCTCATGTCTAGACGATTTCAGATTTCCCATTCCGGTCTGGGTGATCGGAAATGCACCGGGATATCGGTGATTGAAGTGATGATTGTCATCGTGATCATTGCGATCCTGGCGGGGATGTTATTTCCCTTGGCGGGCGGGTTGCGGGTCAAGGCGGAGAAGGCGAAGTGCATGTCTCACATGCGTAGTTTGCATGGGAGTTTGGAAGGATTTATGGGGGAGTATGGTCATTGGCCCCAAGTGCCTGGGAATGTGGATTCGGAGGAGGACAACGCGAAGTTTTGGATTGCGGTGACGGAGCCGTATGGGGGGTCGCCGGACATATGGATGTGTCCGACGCACAAGCGGGAGATGCGGACGCAGCAACTGGCGTTGAAGGAGGCGGCGGGGGAGAATTACGATCCGCCGGAGGCGGTCATTTCGTATGTGCCCACGCCTTTTGATCCGACGCCGTTTCGGCCTTATGAGTGGAATCAGCCGTGGTTAATGGAGACGGCGGACAATCATGGGGGTGGGGGCATGGTGATCATGCCGGATGGGGCGGTGAAATCGGTACAAGACTTCTTTTTTGACGAGTAGATTGCCGCGAGGGCTGGAAGAATGGGAATCCAGGGAAATTGGGGGTGGTTTTGGCGTTGAACTCCTTGGGAGGGGGTGGTAAGAATGGAAAATTGCGGTTACAATGTGATTACGTGCGTAACCTGCCCCTCATCTGTGAAAGCTAAGTTTGCCATGTGTCGCTCCGCGCTGCGGCTCGCGATTATTGTGTCCATGTTGTGGGCGATTTTTTCGTCCGAGGATGTGTTTGCGCAGGTGAGCTATGAGTTGAATGGGAATCAGATTGATTTGTGTCCGGGGCATGCGGTGGTGGGGTTTGACATTGCGACGGATGAGTATGTGCGGACGGAGGCGGACGGGACAATTCATTATGAAACTGGTGTGAACTTCACATCGGCGGCCGAATTGCTGGCGCAGTTGGACATTTGGAACATGACCTTGCCGGACACGTATTCGGCGGTGGTATATCAAACGGGCTTGGCGCGTATTCCGGACAATCGGGGTATCTTGATGCACATGATGCGGGTGGAGTTAGTGGATCCCGCGGAGGCGGCGGTGGTGGCGGAGCGTTGGGGTTTGGAATTTCAGCGTGGGTCGGCGGATCCGAGTTTGATTTACCAGGCTTTTATCATTCCGAAGACGATGAGTTTGTTGTCGATTTGTCAGAGTGTGCAGAATGATCCGGAGGTGGTGCAGGCGGACTTGCAGGTGGGCGTGCGGCCAGTAGCGCGGTTCGTTCCGAACGACGCTCTTTATTCGGATCAGTGGCATCATCAGGCCAGCGGATTGGCGCCGAATTTTGGGACGGGGATTGAGCAGGCTTGGGACGTGGTTCAGGGGAACGGGATGACGATTGCGATTGTGGACAGTGGCTGTGAGTTGGGTCATCCGGATTTATCTTTTGCCACGAATGGATTGAATGTGGCGACGAATGCTCCGAATGGGGGCCCTACGGCGACGCAATTTCATGGCACGGCGGTGGGCGGGTGTGCGGCGGCGATCGGGAACAATGGGATTGGTGTGGCGGGCTCGGCCTTTGCGTCGGACATCATTCCGATCAACATTTTCAATGGGGCGTTGCCGGATCCGGAGATTGCGCAGGCGATGCTGCATGCGGTGGGCGCGGTCGACGTTTCGAACAACAGTTGGGGATTCACAGCGCCCTTTTCGACGACTCCCGGGCCGCTTACAGAAGCGGCGTTTGAGACGGGAGCGATGGACAATGATGTGATTTATTGTTTTTCGGCGGGGAATGACCGTAGTGATTTTCGTCGGGCGGAGCATTCGCGTTTGGCAGGGTCGCCGTATACGATATCGGTGGCGGCGGCGGGGCATGACGGTCAGGTGGCGACTTACAGCAGTTGGGGTGCGGCGAACGTGATCAGTGCGCCCTCGCAGACGCAGACGGGGGCATCGGTTGGGAATTTGGCTAACCGGGCGATTGCGACGGTGGATCGCACCGGAGCGAACGGATACAACTCCGGCACTTTCAATGGTTGGTTGCCCAATTTCACTCAGCAGGAGTATACGCGAACGTTCAACGGAACCTCGGCGGCGTCTCCGATTGCGGCGGGGATTTGTGCATTAGTTCAAGAGGCGTATATGGCGGCAAATGGGGGTGCGAAACTTGGGTTTCGGGACATGCAGGAGATTTTGATTGCGACTGCCACGCAAATTGATCCGACGGATCCGAGTTGGTTTACCAATCGTGCGGGACAGCATTTTAGTGAGAAGTATGGAGCGGGTTTGATTAACGCGAATGCTGCGGTGACTGCCGCATTGACCTATGGACCTCGCTTGGAGAACCAGGGGCAATATATGGACGAGGAAGTGTCGGGGGTTTTGGCGGGAGTGCCGATTGTGAGTGGAGGTGCGGCGGTGACGGATTTGTTTGATTTCCAGGGTCAGGGCATTCGGGTGGAGCATGTGATTGTGGATTTGGATATCAACCACCCGGTGGTGGGTGATTTGGAGATTACAATTACGTCGCCGCAGGGGAATTCGGCAACGCAGACGGTGTCTCGGATCAACGAAGCGGTTCCTGCCGGTCAGCTCGCCACATTTTCTGCGATGAACCGACCCTTTCCGACGGGTTGGGAATTTATGAGTGTGCAATTTTGGGGGGAGGGGGCGGATGGGGTGTGGTCAGTGACGGTGCAGGACACGGTAAACACGCCTGGGGGTGGTATTATCGCGAACCGAACGGGGAACGGGACGTATAACGGTGCGACTTTGCGGATTTTGGGGACGCCGGGCACCGGGGGAAATTCTCCGCCGACGATTACGAATGCCTTTTTGACACCGAACCCGCGGGCCTTGGATGATGAGGATATTGGATTGCCGGCGTCGAATATCACGGCATCGGATCCGGACGGGGATCAGATTGGGTTTTCTTATTTGTGGGAGGAGAGTGCGAATGGGGAAGACTTTTACTTCATCTATCCGGACGGAGACACGTTTTATGATACGTTGCCGGCGAGTGTGACGAAGCCGGGTTATGCGTATCGGGGCTGTGTGCGGGCGCATGATCAGACGGACGGGTTCAGTGATCCGATCTTTCATACGGATTATACCTTCTGCGACAGCCAGCCGATCGAGACGGCGACGGTGGGAGTGGAGTATTGTTTTGACGTGGACTTGTTTGTGGAGCGGCCGCATTCGGCGGCGGGCGACAACCGGGTGGTGTTTAATGAGTTTTGTCAGGGGCAGACGGGGGATCAGGAGTGGTTTGAATTGTTGGTGACGCAGGACGTGGACATGCGTGGGTGGACCTTGCATGACAGTTATTTATTTTGGGATGTGCGATTCAATCAGCATCCGATGTGGGCGAATGTGCCAAAGGGGGCATTGATATTGGTATACAACGGAGAGCAGCCGGACCCGCAGTTACCAGCGGATGATTACTCCTTCACGGACGGGTCCAACGTCGTCGTGATTGGTTCTACGAACACGACCTATTTTGATGTGCCGTCATCGGGGACGGGCTGGGGCGAGATCATTGACAACATTCCTCAGCATGCCTCGCTGAGGGATGCGAACATGCACATTGTGGATGCGTTTTCGATCAACGGGGATACGACCTTTCCGCCGACGATGGCGGCGCCCCACATCGGGGAATTGCCGAGTCGTTCTTCGATGGCTTGCAATGGTTCGGCGATCGGGGATTACGACTCACCGGGGCAGTGGGTCGTGGGGGCGTGGAACGCGGTGACACCGGGAGCGGCGAATACGGCGGCGAATACGACGTTTATTCAGAATGTGACCAATGGGACGGAGGTCGTACCGTTGAACGACGCGATGTATTCGTTTGGCGGGGGGACGGACGCGATTCCGGGATTGAATCAGGGGACGGACATCGATCCGATTACGGGGGTGATCAAATTTACGCCGACGACGGCGGGAGTTTATACGGTGGTGGTGAACCGGTCGGCACCCTGGGGTTCGAATTCGCCGCCGTATACTTATGAGTTGACGGTCACGGCACCGGCGCCGTCGCCTCCTCCGGCGACTTCTGATGAGGATGGAGATGGAGCGAATTATTTGTTGGAGCGGGCGTTTAATTTGGATGTGAACAATCCGGATGTCGGATGGCAACCGGGGGCACAGACGCATGGGGAAGAAGGTGAGGGCGGGGAGATGGAGGATTATCTGTCGGTGACCTTCACTCAGCTGAAGGGTGGTGTCTTTGATCCGGGGACCTTGGATTACGTGATTCCGCATCCGGATTATCCGGGGCTGAAGGAGATCGTTTACCGGGTGGAATGCTCGACGGATTTGGCGACCTGGCATTCCGGGCCGAGTGTGGTCTCGCGGATATTGGTTGTGGATGATCCCTCGGATCCGGCGAGTGCCGAGCGGGCGACGTTCCGGACGGCCTCGGGAGTGGGTGACGAGACCTGTCAGTTCCTGCGGGTGGTGGTGGAAGAGCGGGATGTTAGTGCGCCGTAGGTGAGGGTTGATCGGTTCTTTGGTTTGCCGATCGGTGAATCCGCTGGGAGAGAGGAGGCGCCTAGGAGAAGCTGGATTTGAGGTATTCGAGGGATTGGGTGGCGATGGTTTCGGGGTCTGGGGAGTAGTCGAAGACTTCGACGGAGACGTATCCGGTGTAATTGGATTGCTTGAGCGCGGCGGCGATGGGTTCGAATTTGACATCGCCGAAGCCGGGTCCGCGGAGGTTGGGGTCGTTGGCGTGGAAGTGGGCGGTGTGTTCGGCGGATTCCGCGATGATGTCGGGGATGGGTTTGTCTTCGTCGCTCATGGCTTTGACGTCGAGGTGGAGGCGGCAGTTGGGGTGGTCGACGCGTTTGATGAGGTCGATGGTTTCAGCGGCGGAGGTGAGGAAGTTGGTTTCTTTTTTGGCGAGGGGTTCGAGGGCGATGGTGACGCCGTGTTGGGCGGCGGTTTCGGCGGCGGGCCGGAGGACGTCATCGGCGGCGCGGTTGGCGGCGTCTTCGTAATTCCAATCGGGTTCGAGGTTTCGTTGTTTGGGGCTGCCCCAGACCATGATGGTGCCGCCCATGGCGCCGCAGAGGCGGGCGAGGTGTGAGGCGAAGTCGGCGGTTTGTTGTCGGATGGAGTCGTCGGTGGTGGTGAGGTGGAGGCCTTCGGGTTTGAGGAGGAGCCAGTGGAGGCCGACGACTTCGAGGCCGTGGTCGCGGGCGATTTTACCGGTTTCTTCGGCATCGGCGACGGAGAGTTCGCGGGGGTCTTCTTTGAGGGTGAAGGGGGCGATTTCGACGGCGTCGTATCCGGTCTTGGCGATGTGTTTGCAGGTATCGGGGAAGGACCAGTTTTGGTAGGTTTCGTTGCAGATGGCGAATTTCATGGGGTGGGGGGAAGTTTAACCACGAATGGACACGAATAGACACGAATTATTGAAAAGAGCAGGGTTCACCGGAGAGATGAAAGGGGTTGGAAAGGGGGGGCGTTTTGGGGGAGGATTGATGGTGATGATTATGAAGAAGACGCTCTTTGTTTTGGTGTTGATGGCGATGGGGACGGGTTTTGGTTTTGGCGGGAACTGGCCGGGGTATCGCGGGGTGGGGGATGATGGGCATGCGGAGGGGGAGGGGTATCCGACGGCTTGGTCGGAGGAGGAGGGGGTGGTGTGGAAGGTGCCGATTCATGGGCGGGCGTGGTCGAGTCCGGTGGTGTGGGGAGACCAGGTGTGGATGACGACGGCGACGGAGGATGGGACGGAGATGTTTGCGATTTGCGTGGACCGGGAGTCGGGGGAGGTGTTGTTGGATGAGAAGTTATGGGATGTGGTGGAGCCGGAGCCCCTTAGCAATCCGGTGAACACGTATGGTTCGCCTTCGCCGGTGATTGAAGCGGGGCGGGTGTATTTGCATTTCGGGAGTTACGGGACGGTTTGTGTTGATACCGAGACCATGGAGGAAGTGTGGCGGCGGCAGGATTTTGAGTGTCGGCATTATCGTGGGCCGGGGTCGTCTCCGGTGATTGCGGGTGATTTGTTGGTATTGACCTTTGACGGGATTGACGTGCAATACGTGGTGGCCTTGGACAAGGCGACGGGGGAGACGGTATGGCGGACGGATCGGAGCACGGATTTCAATGACATTGATGTGGAGACGGGGTTGCCGCAGCGGGAGGGGGATTGGCGGAAGGGGTATAACACGCCCTTGGTGGTGGATGTGGGGGGGGAGGCGCAGCTGGTGAGCGGGGGTGCGAAGGCGGCATTCGGGTATGATTTGGCGACGGGGGAGGAGATATGGACGGTGACGTATGATCAGCATTCGTCGGCCTCGCGGCCGGTTTGGAATGCGGAGGAGGGGTTATTGTATTTGAACACGGGTTATCCGCAGGCGGAGCTTTGGGCGATTCGGTTGGATGACACGACGAAGGGGGATGTGACGGATTCCCACGTGGAGTGGAAGGTGGTGAAGCGGATGCCGCGTCGTTCGGCGCCGGTGTTGGTGGGGGATCGCTTGTATTTGCTGAGTGACGAGGGGGTGGTGAGTTGTTTGGATGCGGGGAGTGGCGAGGTGAAGTGGGAGGAGCGGTTTTCGGACAAGTGCACGGCGGCGGTGATTGTGGCGGGGGGGAATATTTATGTGTTTGATGAGTTGGGGAAGGGATGGGTGATTGCGACGGAGGATGAGTTTGAGGTGGTGGGGGAAGGGGAATTGGAGGAGGGGATGCTGGCGAGTCCGGCGGCGGTGGATGGGGATTTGATATTGCGGACGGTGGGGCATATTTACCGCATTGGCGCGGAGTAAGCCTTTTTTTATTGCCCGCAGATTACGCAGATTTAGAGCCCGCTGCCGCGGGCTTGATTTTGGTTGGGAGGAGGCAGGTTCGAGAGGACGGGGGCGGTGGGCCGAACGTGGGATGGGGGTAGGAAACCCCGGTTGGCGACACGTGCGCTCTCGGCGAGAGCGCGCTACCACTCCTGGGAGGGGAGGGCTTAGAGCTCGAGGAGTTTTTGGGTGAAGGTGGCGATGCGTTCGGGGAGGGTGTAGGCGTGGGTGAGCCAGGTGGTGGTGAAGCCGCGGAGGGAGAGGAGGGGGGAAGCGATGATGAGGAGGGCGGAGATGATGAGGAGGTTGATGAGGTAGATGAGGGCGAGGGAGAAGAAGGTGCCGTTGTGATGGAGGTCGGGTTGGGATTTAAGGATCATCCAGATGGTGAAGGTGAGGTGGAAGGTCCAGGTGAGGCCGATGAGGGCGAAGAGGGCGCGGGAATGGGTGGAGCCGAGGTCGACGAATTGTGAGAGGAGGGCGTATGCGCCGATGGTGAGCACGGCGTAGAAGGGGACGAAGTATGGGGAGAGGGAGATGAGAAAGTTATTTTTGTCGGTGAGGATGTGGCCGCCGGAGGCGCCGACGTGGACTTTTTCGACGCGGCCGCCGCAGAGGAGGGCGAAGAAGGCGTGGGTCCATTCGTGGCCGAGGACGTAGAGGTAGATCAGGACGTTTCCTCTGCCGAAGAAGAAGAGGATGAAGGACATGAGGGAGCCGAGGCCGAAGAAGAAGAACTCCGGGGAGCGCCAGAAGGCGCCGTTGAGGGTGGCTTTGGCGAAGCTGACGAAGAAGGCTTCGGTGGTGATCCAGCAGAGGGGGACGAGGAGGATGCCGACGACGAATTTGATCCATGTGACGGGGATGGATTCGGGGACGGAGAAGAGGCCGGGGATGTCGACGAAGCCGAGTTCATCGCGGACATCGGAGGCGCGGGTATTGCGTTTGCGCGAGCGGCGGTTGCGTGGGGCTGCGACGGAGCGGGCTGCGGAGATGGGCAGCTTGTGTCGGGTATTTTTCTTTGCCTTGGGCTTGGTGCTGGGTCGCCTTTTCTTGGGCATACGAGAGATTCTGGGACGAGACGCGGACAGATGGGCGCCGGTTCCAAGAGGGGCGAGAACCTGCGGGATGGATTAAATATTTAGACGCGGCCGGTGTATTTTCCGGTGCGTGGATCGACTTTTACGATGTCGCCTTCTTTGATGAAGAGCGGTGCGAGAACTTCCTTACCCGTTTCGAGCGTGATGGGTTTTTGGGCATTGGTGGCGGTATCGCCTTTGAGGCCTTCGGGCGCGCTGGTGACTTTTAGTTCGACGCTAGGCGGGAGTTCGACGGCGACGTGTTTGCCGTCGCAGGAGAGGACTTCGACTTCCATGTTTTCGGTGAGCCAGTCTTTTTGGTCGCCGAGGAGTTCATCGGGGAGGTCGACCATTTCGTAGGAATTGGGGTCCATGAAGTGGCAGCCGTCGGGGTCTGAGTAGGAGAACTCGAGTTTCTGGCGGTCGGTTTGGACGATATCGACTTTATCGCCGGAGGCGAAGCGGATGTCCTTGGTTTTTCCGGACTGGAAGGAGCGGATGGTGGCCATGATGAGGGCGTTTCCTTTGCCGGGGGTGCGGTGTTCGATATGGAGGACGACGCCGGTTTCGCCTTGGTATTTGATGGCCTGGCCTTTTTTGAGAGCGGTAGCGGTGATTGCCATGGGATGGTGGATTTGGATGAGAGTGAGTGGCGAGGCGAGCAGAGTAGTTAAGGTAGCTTAAGTTTTTTTTGGCTCAAGTGGAATGGTGTTGGGAGGGGGAAATAATGGGGTGTGGGGGGGGCTCAGAGGAGGTTGAGGCGGGAGAGGTCCTGGGTATCGACGAGGCCGATGACTTTTTCGTTTTCGTCGACGACGATGATATCGTCGACGCGGTGTTGGTTGAGGGTGCTGAGGACTTGGGCGGCGATTTTGTCACCGGAGATGGCGACGGGGCCGGCGGTCATGTGGTCCTTGATGGGTTGGGAGGCGACGTCGCGGTTTTTTTGGTATGCGCGGACGAAGTCGCCGTGGGTGAAGATGCCGAGGAGTTTGCCATCGGGATCGGTGACGACGGCGGCGCCGGCGCGGGCGTTTTGCATGGCGTCGAGAGCGTCTTCGATGGTGGTATCGGGCGGGGTGGTGACGAGTTGGTCTCCGTGTCGCATGATATCGCGGACGCGGGTGAGGAGGGTGCGTCCGAGTTGGCCGCCGGGGTGGAGTTGGGCGAAGTCTTCATCGCGGAAGCCGCGGGCTTCGAGGAGGACCATGGCGAGGGCATCGCCGAGGACGAGCATGTTGGTGGTGGAACAGGTGGGAGCGAGGTTGAGGGGGCAGGCTTCGCGTTCGACGTTTACGTTGAGGGTGACATCGCTATTTTTGCCGAGGGTGGAATCGGTGGCGCCGGTGAGGGCGATGAGTTTACCGGCGGTGCGTTTGAGGTGTGGGAGGAGGTTGAGGAGTTCGTCGGTTTCGCCGCTGTAGCTGAGGGCGATGATGGTGTCGTTTTTGCTAAGGATCCCGAGGTCGCCGTGGAGGGCATTTTGGGAATTGAGGACGACGGCGGTGGCGCCGGTGGAGTTGAGGGTGGCGGCGACTTTGTGGGCGATGTTGTATGATTTACCGATACCGACGACGACGATTTTGGCGCCATTTTCGAGAGTATCCTGGAGGGTGGAAACGGCGTCGGAGAAATGGTCATCGATGCCTGTAAGGAGGCGTTGGAGTTCGGCGATTTCGATCTCGATAACGCGTTGGGCTTTGGCCAGGTAGTCCATGGGAGGGGGATACCATAGGCAGAAAATCGAAGAATAACAGGATTGGTTTTATTGGATGGGCGGGTAGGGTATTTCACCTTGAATTGGACGGCAAAAGAGCGGGCGGGGAAGCCGGTGGTGGCGTGTTATTGCGCGACATTTTTGACGCGGGACATGCAGCATGTGCACCGGCAGGTTTTGCATTTGAAGGGGGTGGCGCCGTATGTGATCACGCAGAAGCGGGCGAACGCGGATTTGTTTTGGTTTCCGGACAAGTATGTGGCGTTTCACCGGAAGGCGTGGACGCGATTTTTTCGCCGGCTATGGTATCAGCAGATTCGGGAGGTACCGTGGCAGATCAACACGGGGGAGGTGAAGGAGTTATTGCACACCGTGATGAGATGGGAGACGGACGTGGTGCATATTTATTTTGGGAACGTGGCGATGCGGTTGTTGCCGTTTATCAAGGTGTGTCCGCGGCCGGTGGTGGTGTCGTTTCACGGGGCGGATGTGGCTGTGGACATGGAGAAGCCGGTGTATCGCGAGCGGATGGGCGAAGTGTTTGATGCGGCGACGATGGTATTGGCGCGGTCGGAGTCGTTGAAGGCGGCCTTGTTGGAATTGGGGTGTGCCGAGGAGAAGATACGGATTCAGCGGACGGGGATTCCCTTTCGATCGGAGGAGAAGATGGAGCGTGCGTTGCCGCCGGAGGATGGTCGTTGGCGGCTGATTCAGGCGTGTCGTTTGGTGGAGAAGAAGGGATTGGAGACGACTTTGCGGGCCTTTGCTGAGATAGGGAAGCGGTATCCGCGGGCGACGTTGACGATCGCGGGTGATGGTCCCTTGAAAGAGGCGGTGCGGCAGATGGCGATGGATTTGGGGGTGTATGGGCGGGTGGAATTTCCCGGGTTTTTGGGGCAGGAGGAGCTATGGAATTTGTATCGGCGCTCGCATTTGTTTTTGCATCCGAGTGAGACGGGGGAGGACGGGAATCGGGAGGGGGTGCCCAATGCGATGTTGGAGGGGATGTCGACGGGGATGCCGGTGGCGGCGACGCGGCACGGGGGGATTCCGGAGGCGGTTAGGGATGGGGAGAGCGGGATTTTGGTGGAAGAGGGGGATTGGGAGGGGTTAGCGGCGCGGTCGTTGGAGTTGTTGGGAGATGAGAAGGCGTTTGAGCGGATGGGGAAGGCGGCGCGGGAGGAGGTGGCGTCGAAGTTTAATCAGGCGAAGCAGCTCGGGGTGCTGGAGGGGCACTATCGGGAAGCGATCGAGTGGGGTGGGCCGAAAGGACGAGGCTAGGCGCTCAGGGAAAGGTGTCGGAGCCGGTCGCGGGGAGGTTTTTGCTGAGGAACGCTTTGTCGGCTTCGGTGAGGTGATTGAAGTCGAGTTCGATGTAGTCGTCATCGAGCGTGCGGAAGGTGCCCTTGGTACCGTTGGCTTCGACGAGTGCGGCATTAAATCTTTTGCCGGAGATGAGGGTCCACTCGCGGGCGTCGATGATGTCTTTGGTGGTGACGAGGGTTTCGGCTTTGACGTTGAATAGTCCATCGGGCGGGATATCGACGAGGTCTTTGCTTCCGGTATCGCGGACCCAGGCGGTGTAAGCGCCTTTTTGCATGAGGCCGGCGAGGTGATCGATGGGTTTTCCCCAGGCATCGGCGAGGATGAAGATGGGCAGGTCTTTCTTTGTGACATTGAAATGGGAGCGGAAGGTTTCGATCCGAGCGTCGTCGTCGACGTGGTAGCGGAAGATGACGAGTTCCTCGGGGTTCAAGTAGATCGAGTTTTGGTCGATCATTTTCCCGAGGGCGATGCTGTTGGGATCGTTTTGTTTGAGGCAAACGATCACGATGTGGGCGCTACGTTCTTTGGCGGCGGCTTTGGCGTCGTCGAGGTCATCGAAGATTTCCGGCGGGCCGGGCGCTTCTTCGGTGATTTTCGCACCGGATTGGGCGTCGGCGGGGAGAGTGATAGCGACGGCGAGCAGGATGGCGGGCAATATGTGAAAAAGCTTCATCTAGATGTGATATGGATGGAAAGAACGTTCAGGGAAAGGCGGGGCTTTCGGGTTTGAGATTTTTCTGGAGGTATTCGACGTCGGGGCGGGAGAGGCGGGCGGAGAGGATTTCTTTAAAGTCGCCGGATTTGGTTTCGAAGGTGAGGGTTTCGCCGGTGGATTGGATGACGGCACCGTGGAATTTCTCGCCGCTGATCATGGTCCAATCGCGGAAGGGCGTGTGGTATTTGGCACCTTTTCGTTCGGCATCGACGTCGAGGGCATTGGCGATGCTGCGTTTGAGGGCGAGGCCGCGGGGCAGTTTTACGGCGGCGGGCGAGGCGTTTTCGATGGCGGCGAGGGCGCGTTCTTGGTCGAAGGCGCCGGTTTCGATGCCGAGGGTTTCTCCATTTTTTCCGAGGAGAATGAGGATGGGGAAGCCTTCTTTTTCGACTTTGAAGTATTCGCGGAAGTTTTGGATGCGCGCGTCGTCGTGGGCGTTGTATTTGAGAAGGGCGGTTTTATCTCCGTTCAGGTGGACTTCGTTGTTTTCGAGAATGTCGTTGAGTTGGTCGCTCTCGTCCTGACCGAGTCGGAGGCAGGCGATGAGGAGGTATTTGTTGGTTTCGGCGCAGTGGGTTTTGGCGAGTTTGAAGTCGGAGAAGGTACGGGGGGTGGTGACGGAATCGTCACCTTCCTGGGCGGCGGCGGGGGAGAGGCAGGCGACGAGGAGCGCAACGCCGAGGAGGCGGTGTGGCCGGCGGGTAATGGGTGCGCGGTCGGACATGAGATGGTTTACGAGATTTCCCCTAATGAAGTTGCGTTTGACCCGGAGAATTCATGAGCCCTCTACAGCGGCTTGCGGAGGCGGCGCCTCTACACCGCCTGCGCGGCGCCTTGTAACGAGGTTCATAAAATATCCGGGTTAAAGGTCCTATAAGAAAAAGGACACGCAAATTACAAAAAACTTAGACGTTTCTACTGGGAAAATGTTCACCTTCCGGGGTTAGAAACTTATTCGGAGGTGCTGGGAAGGTGATTTTTCCGGATGCCGTCGATGGCGTGGGCGAGGAGTTTACGATTATTTGGGGTGATGGGCCGGAGGCTGAGGACGGAGCCGCCGCCGCCGGAATCGGGGGTATTGGAGATGGTGAGCCAGGTGATCTGGTCGTCGAGGTCGAGGCTTTGGATTTGGGCCCAAGGGATGAGGTTCATATTTTTTGCGGGGAAGAGGAATGGGTAGATTTCGATGCCGACGGGGCCGAAGACGAGGTAGGCGTGGCGGGTATTGAAGGCGGCGACCCAGAAGCAGGCGAGGGCGGGGATGATGGCGGGGAAGCTCCACCAGGGGTGTGGGAGGGGCGGGGCGTAATCGTCGATATTGATCCACTTGGTGCCGAGGGCGGCGAGGGCACCGGCGGCGCAGGTGAAGATGAGGCCGAGGATGATGAAGTGGACGGCCTGACCGGAGCGGGTGAAGCGGAGGTATTGGGGATCGGCGGGCGGGTCGGGCAAGGTGGAGCGCGGGCGACAGGTGGCAGTGTTAGGACGATCAGTAGTCGAGGTCGAGATATGGGGCGAGGCCGTGGAGGCCGCCTTCGCGTCCGAAGCCGGATTCTTTGAAGCCGCCGAAGGGGGAGGTGGGGTCGAATTTGTTGAAGGTGTTCGCCCAGATGACGCCGGCTTTGAGTTGGGAGGCCATTTTGAAAATCTTGGAACCTTTGTCGGTCCAGATACCGGCGCTGAGGCCGTAGCAGGTATTATTGGCGCGTTCGATGGCTTCGGCGGGGGTGCGGAAGGTCATGACGGAGAGGACGGGTCCGAATATTTCTTCGCGAGCGACGCGATGGGACGCGGTGACGTTGGTGAAGAAGGAGGGTTTGAACCAGTATCCTTTATCGGGGAGGGAGCAGGAGGATTGGTAGAGTTTGGCGCCTTCGGAGACGCCGGAATCGACGAGTTCGTGGATGCGTTCGAGTTGTTCGCTGGAATTGATGGCGCCGACGTCGGTGTTTTTATCAAGGGGATTGCCGACGCGGAGGGTTTGGATGCGGTCGTGGAGTTTGCGGAGGACGGGGCGGACGACGTTTTCCTGGACGAGGAGGCGACTCCCGGCGCAGCAGACGTGGCCTTGGTTGAAATAGATGCCGTTGATGATGCCTTCGACGGCCTGGTCGATGGGGGCATCTTCCATGATGATATTGGCGGCTTTGCCGCCGAGTTCGAGGGTGAGTTTTTTGTCGGTACCGGCAATGGATTGGGCGATGATTTTTCCGACCTCGGTGGAGCCGGTGAAGGCGATTTTATTGATGTTAGGATGATTGACGAGATCGGCGCCGGTGGGGCCTTTGCCGGTGACGATATTAACGACGCCGTCGGGGAGGCCGGACTCCTGGATAATTTCGGCGAGGTGTAGGGCGGTGATGGAAGTGGTTTCGGCTGGTTTGAGGACGACGGTGTTGCCACAGGCGAGGGCGGGGGCGAGTTTCCACGCGGCCATGAGGAGGGGGAAATTCCAGGGGATGATTTGGCCAGCGACGCCGAGGGGTTGGGGGTCGCGACCGGGGAAGGCGTATTGGAGTTTGTCGGTCCAGCCGGCGTAGTAGAAGAAGTGGGCGGCGACGAGGGGGAGATCGATGTCGCGCGATTCCTTGATGGGTTTTCCGCCGTCCATGGATTCCATGACGGCGAGTTCGCGAGATCGTTCCTGGATCATGCGCGCGATGCGAAAGAGGTATTTGCCGCGTTCGCGCGGGGGCATGTCGGCCCAGACGTCGTTGTATGCTTTGCGGGCGGCTTTGACGGCTTTATCGACGTCTTTGGCGGTGCCGGAGGCGATGGCGGCGAGTTTCTTTTCGGTGGCGGGATTGACGGAGGGGAAGTATTTGCCGGAGGCGGGTTTGACCCATTTGCCGCCGATGAAGAGTTCGTATTGTGAGCGGATGGGGGCGGGGACGGATTCGGGGGCGGGGGCGTATTCCCAAGCGTCGCCGAACTCGAGGCGGAGGGCGTCGAGGTGGGGGGCGCGATTGCGGCTGGCGATGGCGGCGTGATCGGCGTCGTTGGCTTGCCGGGTGGAGAGGGAGGAGGAGGCAGATTTGGTGGATTTTGAGGGCATGGCGGAGGGGTAGGGTGACACAGAATCAGTCTGGAGGGAAACCACGAATGGACACGAATTTTCGGTCCCTTGGGGGAAACGGCGAGGATTGAAGCCCGCGATCAGCGATCGCGGCTACAGCGGCGGCAAGGGATGCGGCGGGCTACATATCGCCGGTGATGTGGAGGCGGAGGAAGACGTTGGGGGTGGGGGTGATGGTGCGGTAGGTGATGTATTTGTATCCGGGAGGCGGGATGGGGAGTCCGTCGGGGTTGTCGGTGGGAGTGACGGGGATGGTCCAGTTACTGAGGTCGGTGGACGCGATGCCGCGGTAGGTCATGCCGAGGACGCCGTATGATCCGTCGGGGGCGAAGGCGCCGCCGATGAGGACGCGGGTGGAGATGGTGGCGTATTTTTGGCCGTTGATGGTGACGGTATCGAAAATGATGCCGTCGGGGTCGGCGCCGGAGGTGGGATCGGAGCCGACGCCGAATTCGAAGAGGTTATTGGCGCCGTCGTTGTCGCCGTCATCGGTGGGCCCGGCGAGGACGTCTCCGCTTTCCGAGCCGGACTCGGAGCCTGGGTCGTATCCGTTGGCGATGATGACGAAGTTTGCGATGGCGGACTCGGTGGCTGCGGCGGTTTGGAGGAACTCGATCCAGTTGAAGTTCACGCCGTCGCCGATGGTTTCGACGCGGAGGACTTGTTCGCCGGAGAGGGCGATCGGGATATCCGTCAGGGCGACCGTGACCCATTGATCCCAGCCGCCGGTGAAGGTGACGGGGAAGACGCCGAGTTCGGTGCCGCCGAGGAGGACGCGGAGGTCGCCGGGGTTGCCTTCGTTGCTGGCGACGCGGACCTGGACGGTGTAGGTGCCGGGGGTGACGGTCGTGGTGTATTCGACCCACTCGTTTGAGTCGAACCAGCCGAGGGAGAAGCCGTTCTCGGTGTCGCCGGAGGTTTCGATATCGACGCCGTCGGCGCGGTATTCTTGGCCTTGGTTGAGGGGGTCGTTGTCCTGGTAGGCGACGCCTTCGCCGCCGGTATCGTAGTCTTCGGCCTCGATGCGACCGGGGATGGGGGCGGGCGAACCGGAGAAGGGTTGTTGGTTGGAGCCACCGCCGCCGCCACCGCCGCCGCCGCCGCCGGAGGAAGACGTGAACTCGATCCAGTTGAGATTGTAGAGGCCGCCGATGATTTCGAGGCGGAGGACCGCGGTGCCACTGGTGGTGATGTTGATGTTTTCGAGGGTGGTGTTCTCCCAGGAATACCAGTCGTTTGTGCCGGGAGCGTTGAGGGTGCCGAGGACCTGGCCGTCGAGAATGACGCGGAGGAGGCCGGGCGCGAAGAACTCGGAGGCGAAGCGGGCGGTGATGTCGTAATCGCCGGGGCTGACATCGACCGTGTATTCGAGCCATTCGCTGTCTTCGATCCAGCCGACGCTGAATCCGTTTTCGGTATCGTTCGAGCGTTCGAGGTCGACGCCGTCGGCGCGGTAGGCTTCGCCGATGTTGGCGGGTTCGACATCGGAGTAAGCGGTGTCTTGTCCGCCGGTGTCGTAGTTTTCCGCTTCGATGCGGCCGGGGATGGAAGCGGGTGTGCCGCCGAAGGGATTTTGGTCGCCGGGGTTGCCGCCACCACCGCCGCCGCCACCACCGCCACCACCGCCGCCGCCGCCGCCGCCGCAGCCGCCGCCACCACCGCCAGCATCATCAAACACAACAACGGCGACAACACCGGCAACGGCAGCAGCC
>JBCCIR010000093.1:0-21378 GCA_039028175.1 Verrucomicrobiota bacterium | reverse complement strand
TCATGTGCCACGTCTTCCACCAGGACTATATCTTCAAAAAAGGCACCGATATCCCCGCCATAAAAAAACTCATGCTTGAACGCCTCGACACAAAAGGGGCGAAGTATCCCGCCGAGCACAATGTCGGTCATATGTACAACGCCGACCCCACCCTAAGACAATTCTACGAATCCCTCGATCCGACCAACACGTTCAACCCCGGCATCGGGATGACCGACAAAAAACGGAGAATCACTTTCACTTGATCCTTCCGCCTGCGGCGCCCAGGCATCAAACGAACCCACCTCCGCAATGCATTGGCCGACCCGTAAGCTTCCGGCGAATCGGGTATCACACTACGCCAGATTCTCACCATATTCCCACCCCTGGCGCACCGGTTCCTTGATGAGGATATCCAATTCCGGTTGCCCCTTGACGCTCATATTCTCAGCATCCCATTCGATAGTCTTCCCTGTGCGCTGCGCCATCGCTCCGAGTAAGACCACTTCCGTCAGCGGCCCCGCATATCCAAAACTCGAACCCGGCACCGGTCCCTCCCCCTTGATCGCACGAAACCACTCCTTGATCGGCCCCCCCGTACCCTGATTCTCAATCCGGTCGATCTCCTTCAAGGTCGACTTTAGCCCGTTGAAACGATCATCCGGCGTCAGCCTCGGCGACGTCGGACGCATATCCGCATGATACAACGTCTCCTCCGTCCCCTCCATATACATTCCACCCTTCTCCGAAACCGGCACACTCCCATCCCAACGCTTCGGCTTGGGAACGTCGTGCCCCTTCTCAAACCACTTCATCGTGACCGGCGGTTTGTCTCCACGCGCCGGAAAATGATACGTGACCACGGAACTCATCGGAATAAAGCCCTCTCCCGGAGGATCGTCCCGCTCGACTTCCACCTTGGTCGGCAATCCCAAATCAAGCACCCAGAACGGCGCATCAAACGTGTGGCAGCCAATGTCGCCAAGCGCACCGCAACCATAATCCCACCAACCTCGCCAACGCACCGGCGCATAGGCGTCGCTAAAAGGCCGCGCCGCCACCGGCCCCTGCCAAAGGTCCCAATCCAGCGTGGCCGGTACCGGAGACTCCGCCGGTGGAAACGTATCAGGCGGAATAAACCACGGCGGATTCGGACGGTTAGTCCAGGTAATCACCTCGGTGACATCCCCGATCACACCCGCGTCAACCCACTCCTTGATGCGAAGCATCCCGTCAAAGGTATGCCCCTGGTTGCCCATCTGCGTGATGACATCGTAATGCTCCGCGGCCTTCTGCAAAGTGCGCACCTCCCAAATATTGTGCGCTAACGGCTTCTGAATAAAAACATGCTTCCCGCGCTCCATCGCTGCCATCGCCGGCGCAAAATGCGTATGGTCCGGGGTCGAAATCGCAACCGCATCAATATCGTCGCCCATCTTGTCGAGCATGACCCGAAAATCTCTAAACCGCGGAACGTCCGCATGCTCCTTGAATGCCTTCGCCGCCCGCTCCTCATCCACATCACATAAGGCAACCAGGTTCTCTCCCGCCCCTTCCCCCACGGCATACCCCCCCATTCCTCCGGCTCCAACAATCGCCACATTGATTTTCGAAACCTTGTCCCCATCGGCAATCGAGAAACGAGGGAACGCGGACGCCGCGGCGATCGCCGATGCCGTCCCGATAAATTCACGGCGCGTAGTCTTCTTCATGGCATTCAAACTAATGCCGAACCACCACGGCAGGCAACAAAAGAGCACCACTCAACAACCCTTTGCCATGCCTTGGGCGCTGGTCTCAAACTACCCAAACACCCCATTCCGCCCCTAAGACTCCGAATCACCAAGTAGCTCGATCGCGGCCGCATTCTTAAACTCCGTCGCGATATCCAGCGCCGTCCCTCCCTCCGCCACAACCGAAACATCCACGCCCGCATCAATGTAAAGCTTCACAATCTCCGCACTCCCGCTCGCCGCCGCCTCATGAAGCGGCGTCCCCCCCAATTCGCTCCGCGCATTGATGTCCGCCCCATTCTCAAGCATCGCCGCCGCAACCGCCACCCGGTCCTTCGCACCGGCAAGATGAAGCGGCGTCCAACCCGCCGGATCCTTCGCATTGGGATTGCCCCCCGCCCCAACGATCGGAGCAACCAATTCCGCCATATCTCGCTCCACACAAAGATGAAGCGGAGTCCGGTCACTGGAATCAACCGCATTCACATCCGCACCCGCCTCCACAAGCATCAAGGCAATCTCCCCTTTCTGGCGCAAAATCGCCTGGTGAAGAGGCGGCGAAGTCGGCCGCGCCCCCGCACTCGCGGCCCCCGGATCCTCCTTCAGAATGGCCGCAACACTCTCCACATCTCCCCGCGCAATCGCTTCGTCAATCGAAGCAGGCGTGCTCGCCGCAGGAGCGGAGGCCTCGTCACCCCCGCCAGCCTCGTCTCCACCGCGTTCACCACACGCACCCAGCAAAAATGCCCACACCGGCAATGTCACCAGCGCCAAATAATACCGAAGTCTCATGGCAATATTCCAGTGCTTCATTTTCCGTGACTACGCTTTATCGAGCTTGAAATCCCACCCCTCACGATACCCCTTCGTGATCAACTCATTGGCGGCATCGTTGTTGCTGAAACGAAGGTTCGGACCGTCCCAGGCCAAACTCTCCCCGGGGAAATTCAAACACACATTGCCCAACTGCACGGTCTCGGTAAAAGGACCCGCATACTTGAAATTGGAACCCGGGTAATCATACGACTCATTCCCAATCGCCGCTTCCCGCCATTCAGTATGATGCCCGATCGAAGGCTCCATCACCCGCGCCGGCTGATGACTCCCCGTCGTGTCCTTCAATGATTGCGCCAACTCACGATACGCCGTGTCCGGAATAACGCGGCTGGAGTCGCCATAGTCGCCCGATACCAAAAGCTTGTGCTTCGTACCCACATAAATGTTGCCGGACGTCGAAAGCTCATGCCCCTCCGCTAACTCCTCAAGCCGGGGATGACGCCGCTTCTCTCCATTCTCATCCAGGTATTCGTTGTCCGTGCCGTCATACCAGTAAACGACAAAACCGGGCCGATCCCCTTTCGGACCAAAAGTCCACTTCAACGTTGATCCACTCGGAAAGGCGTCATCTGTCAATGTGTCAACATTGATCGCCTCAACATGCGTTGGAAACCCGGGGTCCAGCGACATGAAAATCGAATCCATCGTATGACAAGCCATGTCCGCCAAGGCACCACCGCCATAATCAAGCCAACCCCGCCAATTAAAGGCGTGAATCGCCCCCTTGTGCTTCCTCTTCGGCTTCTTCTTGGCGCCCAGATCATGCTCCCCCAAAAACGGACGCTCCGGCGCACACCCAAGCCAATTATCCCAGTCGAGCGACTCCGGAACAGGATCACTTCCGTCAGGACTGACAAACCCCTGGGGCCATATCGGCCGGTTCGTAAAACAATGAATCTCCGTGATATCGCCAAGATGCCCCCCCTGAACAAACGCTGCGATCGTCCGGTTCCCCTCGTTGGCGTGCCCCTGGTTCCCCATCTGCGTCGCGAGCTGATACTTGTCCGTCGCCTCGGCAAGCTGTCGCGCTTCCCAAACAGTATGCGTCAACGGTTTCTGCGTGAAAACATGCTTGCCATGATTGAGAGCCATCACCGTCGCCGGATAATGCGTGTGGTCGGGGGTCCCGATCATCACCGCATCAAAATTGTCGGCTTCCTTGTCAAACATCTCCCGGTAATCCTGATACCCTTTGGCTTCCTTCCATAGCTTGGCAAGCGCGGCATCACCCTCCTCAGGACTCTCAAGCCCGGCAATCGTCGTCGGTATGTTGTCCCATCGCGCCGTATCCACATCACAATAAGCAGCACAGATATCCCCATGCGACGCGACATCTTCAATGTGACGCTTGTTGATTCCTCCTACGCCGATAAACGCCACCCGAAGTTTGTCGCCCTTCGCCGCGGCACTAAGAATCGAGGGAAAGCCCAGGACACTGCCGGCCCCAGCGGCAACGCTTGTCGACATGAATTGACGGCGGGTGAAACGCGAGGCGGTATTCGTTGATTTCGTGTTCATAAGTGCTGAATCAGAGATTGAACGTGCATTGTTGGTCGAAAACACACGCTTGTCTATTCAAGATATGCGCCCAAACCCACGATCCCAAGTGCCCAATGCCCCAAATCGTCAAAAGAGCCTCCTGAAGATCGAAATCCCAAAAGACCGCATCAATACTACCCCCTCGCCCCCCGCACTGTCCCGTCTCCCGCACTCTCTCGATAAATGGTGATGCCCGCTTCCGCAACCATCGAGGCAAATCCGGTAAGCTCATCCTCATCCATTATCAGACAAGCCGTCGACAAGGCATCCGCCAAAGCCGCCGCCGCGGCAACTACCCAAACCCGACAAAATCGATAGTCCGGGGCACTTCCCGTATCCGGATGCACCACATGTGCCGCCTGCTCCCCCAGCCCGCTCGCACTGAGGGCTTCGCCCGCCAACTCAACCTCGGTCTTCTCCCGATCTCCCCGCAACACCACCTTCCACGAACCCTCCCCCACTGCCAGGTGAGTGCTCGCGCCGCAGCTCAACAGCGCCCGCTCCACTCCCAACTCACGCAAGGTGCTCGCCATCTCATCCAACGCAAATCCCTTCCCGATTCCGCCCAAGTCAATCTCCCGCCCCGCTTCCCCGCACAATATTTCCGGTCGATCGGGCGAAAGCGTAAGCGTGCCGCGAGGCGGATCCGACTCCGAGCTCGTCCGATCGCGCGTCTGCACCCCCAAAGTCACATCAAAGAGCCCCGCCGTCAGCTCCGTGGCCTCAAGTGAACGCTGCAAGCACCGATACACCGCATCCGTGAGCAACATCGACTCACCCGTCCTCAACAAATTGATCCGGCTCACATCACTGTCCGGACGGTATCGGCTCAATTGAGCTTCCAGTTCCTCAAGCTGACGAAAACAATTTCCCGCCCAACGACGCGCCTCAACCACATCCGCATGACGTATCCGAATCGTGAACACGGTGTTCATCCCCTCGACGTCAAAGGTATGAAGCGGTGGCAAATCACGTGAACCAGCCGAACTCATCGCTCCTGATACGCCTCCCAAAGATCGTTGCGCACACCCACCATGACCGGAAATTCATCACGCAATCCACGGGGAATGAACGTGTGCGTGCCCTCCAACCCCACAGCGCTCTCCTCAAAAATCGTCGGCATGATGATCACAATCGGATACTCCGCCCCGTCCTCCGGTATCTCCGCCCAATACCCCGCTGAACCCGCTTCC
This sequence comes from Verrucomicrobiota bacterium, assembly GCA_039028175.1. Taxonomy (GTDB): domain Bacteria; phylum Verrucomicrobiota; class Verrucomicrobiia; order Verrucomicrobiales; family DEV007; genus JBCDBW01. The sequence goes on along the minus strand of JBCCIR010000093.1, from coordinate 16,097 downwards.
CGCAAATACCAGGGCAACGGCCAGTATTCCTCACCAATCACCATAATGGGCTCATCCCGCGTCCCCGGCATAGCCTCACGCAACTTGTTCAACCACGGCGCCAGCCCAATAACGTCCCCGCTCGTCGAAACATACGCATACGGATTGCGTCCGTCACCGGCCAACCGAAACGCCCCTCGCTTCGCTTGCACGCCCTGCCAGAAAGCTACCAACACAATGCTCGCCACGACCACCAGTCGCCCCCACCCCGCACACCGCCGCGCGAGCGCTACCCCGCCGTATCCACCCGCAAAACACAGATGCAACCATCCAAGACTGGCCAGCCACGGCGTCTTGTAAGCAATAAGCGAAAAAACGAATAAATGCAGAACGCCTGCTTCAAACAGGAATCTCCCCGTCGCCGAACCCGAATCCTTGCCACGATCCAGGTAAACGCAAAGAGCCAGCAACAAAACCCCCGCCTCCGTCCACCACCACCCCACCACGTGCTTCGGCCAAACCAGCAGGTGAAAATAGTAAGCAAACGGCTTCTCATGCCCCTCGCCCGTCTCGTATTCGAAGTATGTCGAAAAGAAATCAAAAAAACCGCCCGGCCGACGGCCACCCGACGAGTAAAACCAGAAAATCACGACCAACGAAAGCAACGCGGCGAGCACTAACGGTCTCCCATACCGGATCAACAAGCCCGCCACGAACCCTCGTATCTCCCGGCTCGAAATAGTCCGGTCTCCGCGATGCAACCGCCAGGTAAAGAGGAGACCGGCCAATCCCCAGGCCATCAAACTCACCACGACGGTCTCGCGCGTCGCCGCCATCAGCCCCACTCCAATCCCCAGCAAACAAGCCCCAAGCCACCGGTGTCGCCCCCCGAAGATCATTATCAACCCCGCCAATGCCGGCACCGCAAAGAATAGAAATACCGGCTCGTGTATGAAGATGCGTGAATAATAAACGAGCAAGGGTGAGGTCCCCGCTAGTCCCGCCGCAATCAAAGCCCGCCACCACCCCATTCCAAGAACAAAGGCACCCAGCGCCGCCAATAAACCGCATCCCGCTACGACCTCCCGCAAGGTCCCCTCTTCAAGCAATTCCCACCGGTCCTCCCCCTTCGCCCGCGCCCACGGCTCCGCCAACGCCGTCAACAAGGGACCATGACGATGCTTCGGATCAAAGGCATAGCCCCCCCCAGATGACTCCAGCCGATACGCCAATGCCTGCCCTCCGGTCGCAGCCTCGTCCGCATGAAATGGCTGCCGTTCCAAGTCCGAGAAACGCAGCCATGCCGCCGACACCAAAACCACCGCCAACCCAATCAAAAAGACGCCAAACCGAATGGCTGGGTTCGAATAAAAATGAGTCATTGATCGGGATTTGATTGCGGGTCGGCGAATTCGGGTATTCTAATACACCCTTTTATGGCGCGCCAATCGCTGCTTGTCACTCCTAGCTATCACGACGCAGACCGCTTGGCGGTCTTCGGCCCTGACTTGGCCCGCTCGCTCGCCGCCGCAGATTTGGACATCCGTTGGGTGATCGCCGATGACGGCTCCGGACCCGAGGAAGTCGAAAAGTTGTCCCGCCTCTGCGAAGAACTGCAATCCGTCTATCCAAAGGTGGAGGTTTTTTCGCCCGGCCGTCACCTCGGCAAAGGAGGCGTTATTCATCAGGTCTGGGACAACGACAAGGAAGACGAATGGCTATGCTTTCTCGACGCCGATGGAAGCGTCGACGGTGATACCTTCATCAGACTTCTCCAAAAAGCACAACAACTTGGCCGGGGACACACGATCATCGGCTCGCGTCGCGAGTCCCCGGATACCAAGGTAACCCAATCCGCATACCGCCGCCTCTCACACAAGATCATGGGACTCCTGATCCAGATGGCACTCGACCTTCCCGTCGTCGACACCCAGTGCGGAGCCAAGTGCGTCCACGGAGAAGACTACCGCTCTATTGTGGAACAACTCGTCGAAACCGGCTTACTCTTCGATTCAGAACTCCTCCTCGGTCTCGCCGATTCAGGCGTCAAACTCGTGGAAATCCCCGTCGATTGGAACGAGTGCCCCGGCGGCGTCGTCTCGCCGTTTAAACACGCCCTCCCAATGCTCTGGAGCCTGGTAAAGCTCCGCCGCAGAATGCGAGCGGGCACTATTTGAAAGCCGAAAACTCTAGGCCGCAGGCTTCCCGAACACTTCCACCTCAATGTAGTGGTTGGCGCTGTTCGAGGTGTTGCCGGCACTGTAGAGCCGCACATAACGACCCTTCGTGCCCCCGGCGTCGATCACCTTGCCAAATCGCGTCTCGACATAAGGCTTGTCGCCTCCCTTTCCAAACTCAGTCGAAGCATCGTAATCGTTGTTGAACAACGTCGTCACCCCGGAAGCAAACTCCGGGTCATCGGAAATCTGCACGACCACGTCATGATAAGCCCGGGCTTGGCTGTGAAAATGCCAAATCCAAATCGCATAGATATCGGCACTCTCCTCCAAATCAATCTGCACCCACTGCAGACCGTCCATCAATTCGACGAAATACCCTTCCCCCGCATCCTTGTCACCGTCGGTGATCAGCTCCACCTCGCCGATGATCGGAAAATCATCGCTGCTCGTGACCGGCTTGCCCTTGGAAAGAAGGACCGTGCCCTCCGGAACCGCCAGCTTGGGCGCTTCCTTGGGAGCCGGCTCCAACACAGGCACCTTGATCGCCTTGGGAGTCCCCTCGATCTTTTGCGGCGGAATATCCGTGGTCAAAACCATCTTGCCGTCGCCACCTGCGGAAGACGACGCCGTAGCTGAATCGCCGCCACCGGAAGCATCACCGCCACCGTTGCCGCCTTCATCACCGGCTTCGCCTCCGCCCCCGCCGCATCCGGCCAACATTACGGCTGTTGCACATAAAACCGCCGCCGCAAACGCGATGCCGGTCCCTCTTGAATTATTCGCTAGTTTCATACGTGGAGATGCTCGTCGGTGAAATGAATGATTTCTTGGTTCTCAGCAGCCGGATTCACCCAGTAAATAGGCGCCTCAGACTCGAGAGCGTGACGTCCGTCACAGGTGAGTGTTGCATCGCCCCGAATCGACGCAACAAAATTTTCAATGTGTGGCTGATGAGGTGGCTTGCTCAAGCCGCCCGGCAGCTCAAATTTGTCCGGCGGCGCCGATTCATAGGCCGCAACCGCATCCGACCCTCCGGCCGCCTCACCCGCCGCTACCTTTCTCAGAATCCCGCGCTGGATGAGCTCATCCCAACTCCTCTCCGCACCCGACTCCCGGTATATGTTCGTGTAAGCGGCCCGCTCCGATATCTCAACCGTGCCATCCGTCCCCATGAACGATTCGTAATAACCGCCCCCGGCACTGGTCGTGGTCAAAACCTGATAAAAGGCCCGCGCACCACCCGCCGGTGTGTCGTAATCAAACACGCACATCACATTGTCAAAATGCTCGCGGTCCTTGAAATAGTTCCGGCCACCCGACGCCATCACCGACTTCGGCTGCGCATCCAGAAACCAATTGAAGATATCGATCTGATGCGCGCCCAAATCCGAAATCGGCCCTCCGGACAGAGCTTTGTAGGTCCGCCAATTCAAAAACCGATGCCGCAGTTCCTCGAGGGAAAGCTTACCCTTAACACCTTCGTCGAACCCATACTTTAACAAAGTCTGCTCGTCCGGAAGGATCGACTCCTTCACGCTGATGTCCTGCGAAGAACCCACCGCCCGGTTCCACTGCCCGTTCGCGTTGACGATCTGACCGCAAATCTTTTCGCCGTTGATCAACATATCGAGCACGAATAAATACCGAGGATTGCTTCGGCGCTGATGGCCGATCTGCAAAAGCTTCCCCGTGTCATCCATCGCCCTCACCATCGAACGCGCACCCTCAAGCGTATTCGACATCATTTTCTCACAATAAACATGACAACCCGACTCGAGCGCCATCACCGTGTGAGGCGCATGCCAAAAGTCCGGCGTCGCCACAAACACCGCATCCAAATCCTCCTTGGACAGCATCTCCTCAGCATCAAAGTAACGCTCCGGCAAATCACCGAAGAGACTCTTGATACGCGATGCCGAACCCCCCAGCCGCGTCTTCATAATGTCGCAGACCGCCACGTATCGCATCCCCGGAATGTCCTTCATCGCGTCAAAAAGCACCTCGTGCTGTTTGCCGCAACCGATGAATCCAATGCGCAATTCGTCCGAAGGCGCATTCTTTGTCTCCGCCCTCAATATCGCCGGCGCACCCAGAACCAGCCCCGCTCCCGCGGCCGATCCCGTCCTTAAAAAATCACGTCGTTTGATGTTGGTCTGCTCACTCATGACTACTCTTCCTTAGGGTTTCTACAATTTCTTGGCAAAAAGTTGGCACCGATTATAGCGCACATAAAATAATGCAACGGCAACCAGCAAAACATGGATGCCCAGCCAGGCAATGCCGCCATCCTGGCTGAGAAGAATCAAACCGACCGTGAGACTGCAATAAATGACCCCCATCACAAAAAGAGACAGGCGCGTCGCAATCCCCAACAACAAAGTCAAACCCGTTATGATCAGCAGCGGTCCAAGGGCGACGTCATACAGTTTAAGGGCAAATCCCGGTATCAACGGCTCACCCTCCAACTGCTCATATAGTGCCTCAGGCACGCCGTGATAGTTGCCAAAACCATAAACCTTTTCAGCGTCACTGGAGGTAAGCCCGTATTCGTTCGGTTCACCATCCACCACCACAGCCACTTCACTCGCCTTCTCCCCGGCAAATTTCTCAATGCCCGTAATCAAAGCGCGAATACCTAACCACAACCGAAGGATCAAAAAGCCCAAAAAAGGACCAAGATCAGAGCCGGCGTCCGATGATAGTTTTTCTTGTGCGGAGTCTGTCATAAGCTATCCCGCTTTGATAGCCCCTCCAAGGAGGGGTTGTAAAATGGTTTTCTCCCAGAAATTAACCCATAATCCACCGTTTCCCCAGCCCCAGACGCATTCCCACCAATAATCTTCAGAAATTCCCCCAAAAACCCGCATTCCCCAGCCCGATCCCGCCCGCACCCCGCCGGCAACCTCCCGCCTTTCCACCCCCAAAGTTCGTGCTAGCTTGATGAAGAACAGCCCGTCCCGAAAAACCCGCCCCGCAACCCCGAAACCACTGAAATATTAGTATTGCCACCGCCGTTTCTTTCCGACTAGCTGACTCGATCTAAACCCGTTCAGCATTGCCTTACGGACGGCAATTCAACCCTTTCCCACTCCCGTTTCTAATCCTGACCCACCCCCCGCTTCATTCTAACCAACCACCCGCTATGAAAAGAACTTCAAGACGTACCTTCCTCAAACAATCCGCGGCCGTCGCCGCGTCATCGACCCTCCCCGGCTTCTTCATCGGCAAAGCAGGCGCCGCGGCCAATAGTAAACTCAATATCGCCCACGTCGGTGCCGGCGGAATCGCCAAAATGGCCTACGGCCCAAGCAAAAACGAAAATACCGTGGCCCTCTGCGATATCGACGAAACCAAGTTCACAGAACACGCCAAGAATTTTCCCCACCTCGAGAAGGCCGCCCGCTTCAAAGACTTCCGCGTCATGCTCGACAAAATGGGAGACGAAATCGATGCCGTGTGCATCAATACGCCCGATCACACCCACTTCGCCGCCACCATGGAAGCCATGCAACGCGGTAAACACGTCTTCACCCAAAAACCGCTCACCCATAACATCTGGCAGGCCCGCACCCTCCAAAAAGCAAAGGACAAATACGGCGTCACGACAGTCATGGGAAACCAAGGACATACCTACGACGGCATCCGCAGCCTCCGCGAATGGTATGACGCCGACGTCCTCGGCCAGGTCAAAGAAGTACACACCTGGCACGGTGGCCCCGGCTACGGCAGCCGATACTTCCGCATGCCCGAAAAATTCCCGCCCGAAGCCATGGAGGTCCCCGCCCACGTCGACTGGGACCTCTGGGTCGGTCCCGTCGTCACCGACCTCCCCTACAACGACCTCTTCCATCCCCTCACCTGGCGCGGATACTACGAATTCGGAAGCGGCATCCTCGGTGACTGGTTCCCCCACATCGGCGACGGCCCCGTCTGGATTCTCGACCTCTACAACCCCGTCTCCGCCGAACTCGTCGAACAATCCGATATCCCCGAGGGCGTCGCCGCCGAATGGAGCGTCGTCAAATGGGAATTCGAAAAACGAGACACCAAGGAACCCTGCACAATGTATTGGCACAACGGCGGCAAAAAACCCGATACCCCCGCCGATTGGGGCTGGGGTAATGTGCCCGGCGCCGGCAGCTTCTTCGTCGGAGACCAAAAAACCGCCTACCTCGACCAGCGCTCCAATAATCCGAGACTCTCAAGCAAGGACGATATGATCGATTTCAAAAACTCGGGCTTCCCCGAAGAGAAATTTGCCCGCGTCAAAGCGGATGGTCCCGTTGGCGAATGGATCGAGGCCATCAAGGGCGAAGGACCCGAACCCGGCTCCAATTTCGATTACGCGGCTCCCTTCACCGAAACCCACCTGCTCGGCGTTCTCGCGATGCGCTTCGGTGGGAAAGTCGAGTGGGACGCTGATGCCATGGAAATCACCAATCGCCCCGAGCTCAACGCATTCGTAAAAGAACCGGTCCGCGAAGGCTGGGAATATGGCGACGATCTGTGGTCCTGAAACCAACCCTTCTTAAACCGTCCCGAATCCAACCCAACGAAAACCTGAAAACAGCTGGAATGATGACCAACAGCCAATCAAATCTGACTCGCCGCAAGTTTATCCGCACATCCGGATTCGCCGCCCTCTCCCTCTCCGTGGCCGGCCGGTCGACCGTCCTCGGAGCAAACAACACCGTCCGTGTCGCGATCCTCGGCTGCGGCGGCCGAGCAGGCGTCCTCTCCACACAGTTCTCCAACGCAAAAGACTCGGTGGTATCAGTTCTCTGCGATCCCGATACCGCCCAAATGGACGCTCTCGTCGAAAGAGTGCGGAAAAAAGAGGAAATCGATCTAAGCAAAGCCGCCCGCGAGCAAGACTATCGCAAAGTCCTCGAGCGCGACGATGTCGATGCCGTGGTCATCTGCTCGCCCAACTATTGGCACTCCCTGCAAGCCATCGAAGCCATGCAGGCCGGTAAAGATGTCTACGTCGAAAAACCCGTAAGCCATAGCATCTGGGAAGGACAACAACTCGTCGCCGCGGAAAAGAAATACGACCAAATTGTCGCGGCCGGGTTCCAAAATCGATCCGATCCCGGTCCTCAGGAAGGCATCCAGTTCGTCCAGGAAGGCAACTTGGGGAAAATCCTCGGCGTCCACGCCGTCTGCATGCGCAACCGCTCAAGCATCGGCAAACAGGATGCTGTTCTGACGCCGCCCTCCACCATCGACTACGATCTCTGGCTCGGCCCCTGCCAGGATGAGCCCATGTATCGCCCCCAATTCCACTACGACTGGCATTGGGTGTGGAATACCGGAAACGGCGATGTCGGAAACCAGGCCCCCCACGAAATCGATATGGCCTGCTGGGCCCTCGGCGATCCCGCCCTTCCCACAAACGTGCAATGCTTCGGCAAACGCTTCGGATGGGACGACGCTGGAGAAACCCCCAACATGCTCGCCACATGGTATGAACAAGCTGGCATCCCCTGCATCATCGAGGTCAACGATATGTGGCTCGCCCCGGAAAGAAACACCTCGCCCGTGCGCGATGGCATCCGCGTCGGCATCGTCGTCCGCTGCGAAGGCGGCGAACTGAGAGGGGGCCGCGGAGGAATGTATGCCGTCGGTGAAGATGGCAAAACCAAGACACACAAATTCCCGGGTGACGGTGGCAAAACCCACCAGGAAAACTTCCTCGAAGCCGTGCGCTCACGCAACGCAGATGGGCTTCGCTCCAGCATCGCGTCCGCCGAACGCTCTTCAGCCGTCGCACACCTCGCGAACGTTTCGTTCCTTTCCGGCGCCGATGCCGACGCCGCTGCTGTAAACGCCGCCATCGGCGACAATGAAATGCTGCGAACGATCTCCGAAGAACAATCACGGCAACTCTCGGAATGGGGCATCGGCACTCCCGACTACCAGCTCGGAATGGATATCGCCGTCGATCCGGCAACCGCCGAAGTGACAACGCCCGGCGCCGATCTCCGCCAGATCAAACGCGATTACCGCGAGCCGTTTGTCGTGCCAAATCTTGCCTCTTAAGGCCCGTCCTCACTCGCGGATCAATCGATCGAAAACGCCTTCCTTACCAGGCCGAGGAACACGGCCCCTCGCCGGGCTCCTGTCCCCTGGCCCGTCAACACCTGTCCCTAACCGATGAAAAAAATACGGCACTCCCCCACTCGACGCTCCTTCATTAAAAAATCGGCCGCCGCCTCTTTTGGCTTTTCGGTCCTCCCGTCCTACCTCGCGTTAGGCAAACCGGATGGCCAAGGAAATGTGCCCCCCAGCGGCCGCATCAACCTGGGCTGTGTCGGCGTCGGCGGTCGGGCCAGGTCCGTCGTCCCCGGAGTGTGCAAAGATGGCTTCGCCAAACCAGTCGCCCTCTGCGATGTCGATTTCAAAGCCCGCAACGTCGAGACAAATCTTGAACAGTATCCCGACGCAAAACAATTCGCCGATTTCCGGGTCATGCTCGACAAGATGGGCGATGACATCGACGCCGTTACGGTGGTGACGCCGGATCACACCCACTTCGTCGCCGCGATCGATGCCATGCGCCGCGGAAAACACGTCTACGTAGAAAAGCCCCTGACGCATTCCTATCGCGAAGCCGACTTGCTCATGCAAGCGGAGAAGAAATACGGGGTTGTCACCCAAATGGGCAACCAAGGCCACACCTCAAGCGGTTCGGAACAGTTCCGAAATCTCGTCGACAAAAATATCATCCGGGACATCGTCAAAATCGATGCCTGGAAGTCCGGCGGCCTCTGGTTCATGGACGCCGCGGAACGCATCAAAGAATACCCCGCCGAAGAAGAAAAACCCTCCACCCTCGATTGGGACCTCTGGTGCGGCCCCGCGGAAATGAAACCCTTTAGCTCGCTCTACCACCCCTTCTCATGGCGCGGCTTCCATCTCTACGGCAACGGCATGCTCGGAGATTGGGGCGCTCACATCATCGATTTTGCACACGACTTCCTCAATCTGGGCTTGCCCACCAAAATCCAAGCCCTGGAAATGGCGGATCACAATCAAATCATCTTCCCGCTCGTCTCCAAACTCTCCATGCACTTCCCCGCGCGGGGCGATGGCATGCCCGCCTGCGATCTCATTTGGCATGACAGCAGCGATGATTGCGCCCCCAAAGCCGACGAAAAATACTGGGACGGCGACGATGCACCCGACTTCGGAAAAGTCGGTACCCTCCTCCACCGCGCCGACGGAGAATTCCTCGTCCAACGCGGGTCCCACTCAAGGGTTTCGCGCATCTATCCTCGGGAAGAGATGATGAAATACGCGGAGGACATTAAAGTTCCCGGACCCGAATTCGGTCACGCCGAAAGTTTCACCCAGGCCTGCCTCGGAAACGGCACTACCAGTTCCCCGTTCAGCATCGCCGCCCCCCTCACCAAGGTCCTCCTGCTCGGCGTCGTCGCCCAGTATCTCAACGAAGACCTCGACTTCGATCCCGAAACAGAATCCTTCAAAAACAACGACGCCGCGAACGACCACCTCGCCGGCCCTCCCCCACGCACGGGCTGGAAAGATTTCTACAACGATATCTAGCAGAAATATTCCGGCTGCTAGTCGCTGAAGCAGCGAACCCCTCCAGCCATCTCCTCCCGGTCCTCGCAAGATGCCCGGTCCCGCATCTCTTCAAGGCCACTCTTCAAGTCGGGCTCGGACAGCTCTCGCAACGAGCGAGCAAAAAAACAACCTCCACCACGCCACCTAAACCCCGCGCTGCACCCACCGCAACGCCCGCACAACCTGCCCCCATGCACGCAGAGCATCCTCACTCAATGGTGCCCCCTTCGGCGGAGGGATGTTCTCGCCCGCGTACCACGCCTGGATAAGACCCAGTCCACGCGAGCAGGAGGCATTCTACTCGAGGAATTGTCCGATCTATTCCCAGAATACAGGGATGTGGCGAAAGTGGCAGTGGCGCTCGGTCGGATCGATCGAGGAAAGGAACTCCGGCTGCAGGAATTCTCGAAAAGTAGCCCATACCCACCGGGCGAGCGGGCGATGGCAATCTGCCGGCATCAGCGACTCTTTTCTTGCGCTCCGCGCTTTGCTCGGCCAAACAGATAGCGGGAAAACCCTGCCAAATACGGAGCTTTTTGTCTCACACCCAGACGTAATCCGGGCAGGGTAATTCCGCGATTTTATACTAACAATTTCACCACCTTTCCTCCTCGATACAACCCCTTGTCTAAGTGGCATTCTTGCCTGACAACTTTGCTGACAGAGGAACTCTCGTCTGGACTCGTCTAGTTGTTCTATTGATTGTCCGGTTCTGTGTCCGGGACTAAATCTAAAAAACGACCGATTTGTGAGACAGCTCTTACTAAGAGTTTCAAAAGATCATTCGCAGGAATCGGAATTCAAATCCCGGTGGTGATTGGCGAGATACCGATGGCTGATTCTATATCTACCTCGTTGTCATCAGTTTGCTACTAGCCACCTCAATGATCAAATCACGAAATCCACTTTCTGGATTTCCAGAGATTTTGCCTACTATTCGTTTGATTTCAGGTTCATCACGATAGTTGAGTTTTCTGGCTAAGGCGTAAGTAGCTAGCTTGCGGGTAAGAGCGAAAAGAAAAAGGCTTTGCTCAGTTAACAGATACTGGCTCAGGTCCCGTGGATTGGAAAACGATTGGCCTGAATGAAGCTGTCCGTTACCATCAATAGAAGCACCTGAAATTTCAGTTAATTCTGAGGTTTGGCGGTTCCACCACCGGCCTCGAAAATAGGTTTCTCTGTAACCACCGATCGCATTATAATACTCGAGAGGAAATCCGTAAGGATCTATCTTTTCATGACAATCCGCACAGGCAGCATGACTTCGATGCTTGGCAAGTTGCTCCCTTATGGTTCGAGCGCCGCGAGTGTCGGTGTCCAAAGACTCTACATCGGGAGGAGGCGGAGAAGGTGGTTTGCCTAGTAAATTCTCCAACACCCAAACACCACGATTAACCGGCGAGGTATCGACCCCGTTTGCGGTCAATGTCAAAATGCTTCCATGCCCCAACAAACCTCGACGGGGACTGTCTGCAGGTAACTTTGTGAATTGCAGAGAACTACCGATCACATCATCGACTTCATAGTGCTTCGCCAGGCCTTGGTTCAGGTAGGTCCAATCGGCAGTAAGAAACTCACTAACGGGTCGATTCTCGCGAATCATCCGTGCGAGAAACTGATGCGTTTCCCCGCGCATCGATTCGCCAAGCTCGAGCGCGTAGTACTCCCAGAACTTGGAACTGTCCGGAGGCATGCTGCCCAGTTTATCAAGCCGCAACCAGCTTTCTGCAAACGCCTCCGCAAACTGCAATGCTTTTTCATCTCGCAACATTCTTGCGGCTTGCTCCTGCCGGACAGATGGCAGGAAAAGTTCGCCTGTAGCGGCAATATCTCGTAGTTCTTCGTCTGGCATTGAACTCCATAGAAAGTATGAAATTCGACTCGCCAATTGAACGGAAGTCACTTTCTCTCGAGACTCCCGAAGGTATAAGAAATCCGGTGACACCAACACCGCTTTGAAAGTGCTGAGAAGAGCCTGGCGATCTGTCATACCCAGCTCCTCCCTGGCGTTTGTCATCATCTGAAAGTATCCTTCTATCTCGTCTTGCGTAACCGGGCGTCGGAAGGCTGCTGACATGAAACTGCGCAATGCCTGCCGATGGTTCGGCCTGTCGAAAAGCTTCCGCGCTTCCGGGAGATGAGTCTGTTCAGCTAAAGGGCCCTCTATGGCAAAATCTCTCACACGAAGCATGGGCCCCTGCCACACGTCTGATACCTTCCGGCCTGGAATGGCATCCTTGCCGATGACATGCCAGGCATTCGATCCCAGACCACCCGTGAATTCGATGTCGGTATGGTATTTCTCACAGATGTCCCGCATCCAGTTATTTGACGATCCGGGCCCATTGTCCCAGTTTAGAAAAGGAATCGCGCCGGGGTTCAGCCAGACGACTTTCGAGTAGTCTTCGGACTGGATATCCTTCAAATCCCAAAGCGCAATCCGTCTCCGCTGGTTGCTCCCCCCAGAACCGATCCCTTCTCGATTGAAGGCAATATATAGCCCAATTTGCAATGGGGCTGTCAGATCCGCCGGAATCATTGTCGCGTCGTAAGGGTGGGTCAGGCGTCCAATTGCTTCGGCCTTGAAAGAAATTCTGTAGTAGCCACCCTGACTGATCGCGTTTCTGCCCAGCAGAGAACGGGGAAAAGTAGCAAGATAGGAAAACGCAGTCAGATCTTTGTAGCCGGCACCGATATCAACGGAATTGTGTTTCCGGTTATATACCCGATACATGAACGGAGTCGTCGCTTCCTCATCCGGGATTCCCCAATCGCTGTACAAAAAAGTTCGCTTCGAGGACTCTTCTTTTGGAAATTCCGGAAAGGCAATCTTCAGGTATTCGGAAGCTGCAGTCAGATAAGCATCCAGATGGGCATCGGTCAGGTTCTGATATTCTCCCAGGTTACGAAAACCTTCCTCCACCTCGTCTTCAGGGAAATCACGCGTTGGATCTTCCGCCAACTCACCTAACCCCAGGAGATCCCGCATGGTATTACGATACTCCCGGCGGTTGAGGCGTCGCATCACTCTTTGCTGAGGACTGCTGTCGGCCTCCAGTTGAGTGAGGGTATTGGTAATCCACTGAACGACACGAGCAGTCTCCGTATTAGAAGGTTGAGCCACATCGTCTTTGTTTGGGGGCATTTCCCCCAGGTTAAGTTGATCCAGAATGTCTTCCAGCAGGTAAAGATTCTCCCGGTTTGTTGAGTCAAACACTCTCTTTCCGTCCCGCTCAACGGCGAACTGATGAAAAACACGGTCGCCTTTTTCCTCATCCGCTCCATGGCAGCTAATGCAGTAGTTCTGCAAAAAACTATAGACATTCTCATCCAGCAAATGCATTTCCCGACCAGAAATGACCTGGCAGGTACATGTCCAAAACAGGATGAATATAATCGTGCTCCTGCTCATCCCAGAAGCTCAGACAAATTTCCGTTTGATGTATTAAATTGATCGGTCTCGACCCCGAATCGCTGAAGCATTGTGACATATAGATTGCACAGTGGAACAGACTGCCTCCCCTGGCGAGCGAACTGATGATGTTTGCCATGTTTCAATCCCGCCCCGGCAAGAATCACGGGCAGATTTCTGTTACTGTGTGAGTTTCCATTGCTCATCCCGCTCCCCAGCATGGCAATTGTATTGTCCAGCAGTGTTTGACCGTTTGGCTCTCTGATATTTTTCAGTTTGTCGATAAATCGGGCAAACTGATCCACGTAAAAGGATTCGATCAGCGCCAGCTCGTCGATCGCCTTGCGGACTTTTCCATGATGCGACAAGGAATGGTAGCCGCTCTGGACGCCGGGGATTCCCCCGTTGTCTTTTCCAAGTTCCGAAAAACTCAAGGTGATGACCCGGGTCGAATCGGTTTGCAAAGCAAGAGTCATCAGGTCATAGAAAATCGGTGTTCTTTGGGCCAGTGTTAAGTTGTCCAGACCCATGGGGGTGGGATAATCTGTTTCCGGCTTCGGAGAATTGAGCCATCGACTTGCCTTTTCGATTTTTTGCTCCATCTCCCGAACTGAAGTGTAGTATTGATCGAGCTTTTCTTTATCAGCCGTTGCGACTTCTTTATCGATAGATTTTGCCTGGTCTCTAACCAGATCGAGAATCGAACGTCGCTCCTCAAATTCGCGTCGCTTCGCGTTCTTTTGTGCCACATTTGATTTCTGAAACAGCAAATTATACAACACACTCAAACGGTCCACGGGCGGAACTTGAGCAGCTGATTTTGTCCATGAGATATAGTTCGAAGGCTTTGATTCGCAGCCAAGAACCATCGAAGAATACCTGGTCTCACTACCCACATGAATTGCCGCTTTCTGATCAACCGATATGTTGGCCTCCTGAAAACTTCTGGCCTGATGAGTTGGAATTCCACTCAGAAAATACCTTGTAGCTTCATGTCCTCCTCCAAGATTGTGGTCGAGTCCCGAAAATATAGAGAGTTGCTCTCTGTGCGGAGCTAAAGATCGCAATAAACGCGGCATTCGGTATGTCTCTCCAGTTTCAGTTGGAAAGAAATACTCGGGAATAAACCCATAGTAGACCCCTGAAATGGCCATCCGCATCGGAGGTCTGTCGATTGCTCTCTCGTCGGCAAACGTTTCTAACAGGGGCAGAGTCATTACGGCTCCACCGATGCCACGAAGAAAACGACGTCTCGAAGTGTATTGGTTGTTAGGCATGGAAACTAGCTGGATTTATGAATTTGAACGGTTTTCCCAGGCGTCTTGAACAACTGCGTACTATGCAGTCGCAATGTTGTATAAGTCACGAACCGCTTGCTGAATCGATTCCCGCAATTCCGAATATGGTTCGCCGTAACTGTCGAGAAGCCCGGAATGCTGGCGGTCTTTTTTGCGTTCGATCAGGTTCGTGGCGTTGATGAGGCCGCAGTAGTGCCAGCCCACAAACTCGGGTCGGGCAAATGCGCTTCGGAAATACTCGTCCGTCCACTCGACCCGTTGGGAGAGATTATCGGCGACCGGTCCGTAAGGCCGCGGCATAGAGTCGGTGATCATGGTATACGCGGAGTCGCCGTTGATCACCGGGAGGTCGGCAACGCGGGCAAAGCGATCAAGGCCGGGAGCCTGGACTTCGTACCGGGCATACATCTGGTAGAGCAGGACATCGGTGTATTTCGAGGTCACCGGAAGAACGGTGTCGAGTGAATCGGTGTTCGCGTTGATCTTGTCACCCATGAACAGGTGATTCGGATCATAGCGCCGAATCGCATCCCGGGCATTTTCATAATACTTCGCTACGCAGGCCTGAAGAAAGACGACGTTATCGCGCGTCTCGTTGGCGTTGGAGAGATCGGTGTGCGGACGCCAATCTTCCGCAGCGCAAAGCGCGTCGAAGGTGTCAAAACTCATGCCGTAGATGGTGTTGAAGGCTTCAATCTTATCCTGGTATAGCTCGCGCACGATCTCGACGTAGGCCTGTTTTCCGGCCGCGTCGCTGCCAAGGTTCCGGAGGCGTCTCGGCCAGCCGATACGAGACTCGCGCCGCGCGCCGCCGATGACGTCGGGACGTTCACGAAGATCCTCCTCAGTGAAAAGCGTGCAGTCCGTCATCGAGTAACCAAGCAGGTAAGGATCGTCCCTGAGCGGAGCCGCAAACTCCTTTGCCAACGAGTCGCAGCGCGCCGCAAATTCGTCGGAGAAGACATCGACGAAGTTTTCATCGGGAATTTCCGTCTTCCAATGCGGCGTGTCGACGAACTTGATCGGCTGCATATATGCGATCGCCGGTCGCGGCCGATTGATGATCGGCAACGGATTATGCACGCCGGCGGTATTGAATCCATATTCCTCGCAAATCTGCAGAAACCACTTCCGAAGTGCTGGCGCGAACCGCATATGATCGTCCAGATCGTCGATGCCGAGTTTCTTCTGCCACGCCTCGCGATTGAATTTCTGCCGAAAGACGTCGGGGCTAAGGTGGTTAATTCCGAAACTGAGGAACGCGTTGCCCTCCGGCGTAACGAGCCACCAACGATCCTCTTTCTCCGCGCGGAAAAAACCGGTCGCATCGAATTTTTTGCCGGTCCATCCCCCGAATCGATCCCGTTCGCCGCCCGATGCCGCGCCGAGAATGTGTTTCGCTCCCAACAGGGCCGGGCTGACGGCGGCAGCCATTGCGATATTATTGAAAATTCGTCGGTTCATTCTGGTATTTTCTCTTGGGGTTATTTTGTTCCTCACCCTTAGAGAGCCTGCTTGCCCGGAAACATGGCCGGAGTGAGAAAATCAGAGGCGCTCAGCGGTTTCGGATTTATATAGCTTAAGGATGTTTCCATCCCGATTTAGGCAAAAAAATCGCACTTCTTGCCTAATCGGTCC
>JBCCIR010000092.1:0-21520 GCA_039028175.1 Verrucomicrobiota bacterium | reverse complement strand
GTGCGGGAGTGGGAGCTGGAGTTGGGGCTGGCGGTGGGGAAACCGGTCGCGAGACCCAGTAGAGGGCGACGGCGGCGGCGAAGAGGGCGACGCCCAGGAGGAGTCGGCGTCCGGGGGTCATGGGAATCTATTTAGAAGGGGCCAGGGGATCTTTCTGAATGGGGAGCGGCAATGCTGGTGCACGCATGCTTCCACGAATGAAGTGATCACACGGCGAAGCCGAGGAAGTCCATATTGGCGTTGGCTTCCATTTGGTTGAAGTTCCCATTGGAGCCGGCGCCGGAGACGAAGGGATTGGCGAAGCGGTTGAGATTGGGGAAGATGGTTTCGATGTCTTTGCCGGCGATGGAGCCGGTGCCGGCGTCGAAGCTGTCGATCCCGAGCCATGCGGCGAGGGGGGCGGTGTATTGTTCGACGGCGGAGGTGGGGATCCAGCGGCCGCGGCTGGAGCCGGGGGTGCCCCAAGCACCGGTGGGAGCGAGGTCGGGGTAGTATCCGTAGACGCTTCCGCCGTGGACATCGCCGCCCATGACGATGGTGTGGGTTCCCCAGGCGTGGTCGGAGCCGGAGGGGCCGGCGTTGTTTCCGTTGGGGGTGAAGGTGCGGTTGAAGTCGGAGTGGGTGGCGAGGAGGCAATCGTTGTAGTGGAATTCTTCGCCGGAGACAACGCCGGCTCCGATGAGGCTTTCCTCGTAGAGTTCGAGTTCGAGCAGGGCGTCATTGTATGCGGCGAGGGAATTGCTGAGAACGGTGAGGTTTGCATCGATATCGCCCGGGACGAGGGTATTGCCATTGGCACCGCCTTGGTCCTGGTGGGTATCGTGACCGCCGTAGGAGCAAAAGAAGAGTTGGCGTTTATTGCCTAGGCATTTTCGGCCAGCGATGAGCTTGACGATCATGAGGAGTTGTTGCGCCAAGCTGGGAAGGACGGTGGTGGCGGTGCCATTGGGATCTTCCCCGAAGGCGGAGAGGAAGATGGATTCGGCGCGGGGCCGGGCCGGGGTGGTCGTATTGTCGATCCAGGAGTCGGCCTCGGTGATGGCGGAGCCGACGAAGCCTTCGTTTTCACGGGCGCGTTTGACGATATCGTTGTAGCCGTTTTCGAAGAGGTGGGCGTGAGTGTAGTTCATCACGTCCTGGAAGGCCTTCAATCGGCGGGGGGTGGTACCGGTGTTTTTGTAGCTGGTGGGGTCGCTGGGATCGGAGAGGGCGTCGAAGTAGTCGGGTTCATTTCCCCCGTTGTAGCCGTTGAGGTTGACGGCACCGGAGGTGGTGACGGCGTATTGGACGGCTTCATCGGTGAGGCCGATTTGGATATCATTGATACCGGCGAGGGACACGGACATGGAGATTTGGCCGTCGGTGCCGGGGCCGGAGCCACCGAGTTCGTTGTAGACGGGATTGAGGAGATCGGCGATGCGGCCGCTCCATCCGCTTTGGAAGGGCTTATCGGGGAGCGAGCTTTGCCACTGATTTTGTTGGTCGGAGTGGGAGAAGAGTTGCGGGGGGAGGACGACCGAGTTGTAGTTGGTGCTTCGGGTGGGGACGACGAGGCTACCGACGTTGGCGCAGAAGGCGACATTGGGGCTGGCGTGACCGGATTTGGCCGGGTTCCCGCCACCCACGACGCCGCCGCCACCGACGGTGGTATCGTTAAAGATATCCGCGAGCGCGGTCATGACTGGATGAAGGGCGAATTCCGAGTCATTGGAACCGCTGGCGGTATTGCTGTTGGTGATTTGGGTATTATTGGCGGCGAAGGATGAGGTGGGCAAGGTGAGGACGCCGCGGTTATTTTCGTAATTGGTGCGGGAGTTGTGGCCGGTGTCCGGGATGAGGCAGTTGTTCATGTCGGTCCCGCCGAACTGGAAGAGGATGGTGAGGGCTTTGTAGTCGTCGATGCCGCCGATGTTCGCGGCGAGGGCGCCGCGCATGAGTTTCATGTGGGCGATGGTGGAGACGATGCCGCTGAGGCCGAGGGCGGAGCAGGCGCTTTGGGCCATGAAGGAGCGGCGGGTGTGTTGAATTCTTTTATTCGGATTTCTCATGATCGGTTTCCGGGTAAGAGGGTTTTCGGCAGTGGGAAAGGAGTGGGGTTAATGCTACTTCTGGGTCAGGTATTCGGGGCTGGTGAGCATGAGGTAGAAGGCGAGGCGTATTTTATCCCGGATGTTGTTGGTGTTTGTGCCGTAGGAGTCCGTGAGGACGTGGACGAAAGTCTCGAGCGGATTGCGATCGGCGAAGTGGGGTAGCGCGCCCTGGTTTCCAGAGGGGTTGTCGTCCGAGGGATCGAAGGGGTAGAGGCCCTGCATGCGGCCGGCGTTGAGGATGTCGTCGAGTTCCTGGATGAGTTGGAGGTCCTTATCCTGTTCGTTGGACAGTCCGTTTCCGGGGATATCGGGATAATTGTTCCATTTATTCATCCAGGTCCAGTAATCGAGGATGATATTATCATCGAAGTAGTTATTGCCGTTGCCGGTTCGGGAATCGTATCCGGCGGCGATTTGGTTGGTATTGTTTCCGCCGAGTTGGTTGACGCTTTGGCCGGTGCTACCCCAGCCCAGGGTCCAGTAGTAGTTGATGTTTTGGATGACGGAATTCTCGTCGGCGATTTGGAATTCCGGTGCGAACAGGCCGTAGCTGGCGATTTCTCCGGCGGGTTGGTAGTCGGGGAGGAACCAGTTAAAGACGGTGGGCGCGCGCAGCGGGGTTTGGCGTAATTGGGAGGTGGTGCCGGTATCGGTGCGGCCGTAGCGCAGTTGAGTGGCGACGTGGTTTTGGAAGTTAGAGCCGCCGGTATTCACGAGTTGGCCGGTGGTATCGTATTTGGAGGCGCCTTGGAAGTTGGCGAGCTGGGCGGCGGGGTATTGGAAGTGGTCGAGTTGGGCGTCCTGGATGGGGGCGAGGGTGCCGCCGTTTGTGAGGGTGACTCCCGGGAGGACCCGTGGGTCGAGGCCATCGGCAGCGCCGATGAGGTCGAAGGGTTCGTAGGCGTCGTCTTCGATGACGGTGCCATCGAGGGTGATGTGGGATCGACCGTTGAGGGCGCGGATGGCCTGGATGTAGGCGATGATGTGTTCTTTCTTTTTGCCGTATTCGGGGTTGGTTTGGGCTGCGGTGCAGTTCCGGGCCTCGGGATCGAGGAGGATGGCGCGGACGACGTTGTCGAGTTGGCCATTGGTATTGCGCCAGACTTGGGCGACACGGTAGAGGTAATCCGGGGAGGGGTTACTGGTCACGAGGCGCTGGATGAGGCGACGTGAGATGAAGGAAGGAGTATTTTGGTGGTTGGTGAGTGGATCGGTGGACCAGTCGGCGGCGAAGGTCTTCGGGCCGGTGGCGTCGTTCTGGGTGCCGCCGAAGTAATTGTGGACGTCTCGAAGGTCTTTGTGGCCTTCGTTGGTGTAGCGGCCGGAAGTGGTTTGGTTATTGGAGATAACTTTGCCGCCGGCGATGGTTTTGGTGCCGTTGTCATGTTCCCCACGATACATGATCATAGGGTAGTTGTGCCGGGAGGAGTAGTATTTGTTACCGGGAGCATCGTCGTACCATGCGTCTTCGGTTGACCCGTTCGTGACGTCCAGGTCGGTGTGGATATTGGGGGTATCCCAGTTATTTTGGCTGGAGCTATTTGTGGCCCAGGAAAGCCCGGTCATGATGCGGGCGAGCTCGGTGATTTCGGGATTGCCGTACGTTTGGGTGATGTTTTTCGTCGTTGGATCGAGTTTGATGAAGCCATCGTCCCAAAGTTCGAGGAGGCCGATGGAGAAGAGCTGCATGATTTCGCGGGCGTAGTTTTCATCGGGCGGGACGCCAGTGCCACCGGAGCCGGGGCCACCGTTGGTGGATTCGCGGCTGTTCTGGAGATGGGAGAGGTATTTGCCCATTTGCGAGCTGTAGGTGACATCTTCGAGGCATTCGCGGAAGTGATCGTCAGCGTTTTCCGCGAGGTGATCGATGTAGCGGGCGGTGCCGATGTGGTGGTTGCGGATATCGGTGGCTTCGGCGGAGATGACCATGATTTCCTGGAGGGCGGCGCCGACGCGCTGGCGGAGCTGGTCTTTGCCGTAGGTCCAGATCATCCATTGGGCGCGGCGGCGGTTATTGAAATTCGGTTCGCCGGTGCCGGCATTATTTTTGGCGTTGTTGATCTGTGTCTGGGAGAGAGGGTAATTGGTGTCGGGGCGGCGCCAGGTGGAGGCGTCGAGGGAGTCAAAGTTTGAGATATCGGTGCTGGTGAAGTTTGGCCAGTTTCCGGGTTCGTTTCGGCCGCTTGCGCCGGGGAGGAAGACGCCTCTCAGGACCCACTCCTGCATATCGAGGGCCAGGGTGAGGTCGGAGCAGAGGGTTTGGGGGATGGCCCATTGGGCGGTAAGCCAGGCGTCGAAGGCGGCGATGCGATCGCCGCCGTGGTCGTTGATGATGCTGAGGTAGAGTTCTTGTTCGGTTTGCTGGGTGGCGCCGAAGGTGGCCTGGGTGAGGAAGCGGCGGATTTCGCTCCGGAGTTTGTCTTCTTCGGTGACGGGATCGATGGGTTCGACGGGCGGGGCGGGGCCGACGCGGTCTTCGGGGGGGTCGGTGGAGGCGTTGGCCTTGCGGAAGGGGGCCCAGTTTTCGCCGGAGCCGTGGTTGGCGGTGTGGACGTTGACGTAGAGGAAGGGGGTGCCGACGGGGTTTTCCTGTTTGATCTGGTCGAACTCGAGAGAGTCGACGAGGTCCTGGACGGAGATGGGACTGAGGGCGCCGATTTGGCTGGCGAGGTCCCAGAAGAAGTCTTCCTGTTCGTAATCGCCACCGCCGTTGTCGGGGATATCTTTTACGATGGGGCCAAGGTTGGCGAAGGTATTGGGGAAGGCGCGGTGGATGTGGCTGTTTGTTTCCGCGGAGCTAAAGTTTCCGTATTGGTTATCGAGCCGGGCGTAGCGGCGGCTGGCGCTGAGGATGAGGAAGGCGGCGCCGGTGGGCGGGTTGGTCGGGTTGATGTTGGGTTCCGGTTCGTGGGTGCCGATGTAGTAGCGGACGAATTCGTTGTCGAAGTTTTCGTCGGAATCGGGGGTGCCGCCGACGGGGTCCATGGCGTCCTCGATTTCGCAGACGGCGCTAGAGGAACCGCCGATGAGGACGAGGCTGACTTCTTCCGGGTATTCGACGAGTTCGTCGAGTTCGGGATCGATTTCGATTTGAACTTGATTGGCGCCGAAGGGGAGGGTGACGGCGTAGGTGCCGCCGGTGGAGGTGATTTCTCCGCCCTCGAGGTCTTTTACTTTGTAATCCTGGTCACTGGCGGCGCCTTTATTGGAGTCGGTGGTGGTGGCGAGGGTGAAGAAGAGGGTTTTGGCTTCGAGGGAGCCGGCGCGATTGAGGTTAAAGCGGGCGTTGTCCTGGTATCGGGGGATGCCGTTGCCGGCAATGCCGCGATTTTCGCGACCGATGCCATCGCTGGTGGTGGCGGTGAGGACATCGTTGTTGGGGTTGGCCGTGCCACCGGCGGCGAGGGCGGTGCCGTCGTTGCCGCCACCGGCGCTGTTGGAGTTGTAGGGGCTGTATCCGCCGAGGCCGATTTCCGTGCCGTCGTCGACGCCATCGCCATCGGTGTCGAAGGCTTCGGGATTGATTTGGTCGGTGGAGGGATCGAGGGGGCCGTAGGTGATGACGCGTGCGAACTTGTTGCGGGCACCGTCGAAGAGGGTGGCGGCGTTGTTGTCGGAGAAGTCTTCGACGGGGCAGATGCAATCTCCGTCGATAATTTCGATACCGTTGGTGCCGGGGCCTTCCCAGCCGACGCCGAGGTGGTCGAGCTGGCCTTGGTGTTGGTGGCGGATTTCGAAGTAGTATTTGTTGCCGGCGGTGAGGGCGATTTCGGCGGATTTCTGGGTATCGTTTGCGCCGTGGGAGGCGAGGAAGTCCCAGTCGAGTTGTTCGAAGAGATTGCCATTGAGGAGCCATGCTTTGCGGGCTCCCAGGTTCGCGGGATCGTCGTCGGTGGAGAGGTAGAATTCGCATTGGTGGCGGCCGGCGATGTAGAAGGTGAAGTTGCCGGATTGCTTGGGAACGATGAATCCGCTGATGCGCTGGCCGTAGTTGTTGCCGTCTTCGGTGGGGCCTCGGGTTTCCGAGAGCCATTCTTTACCGTCGGGGTTGTTGGGGTAATCGGGATCGGCGACGAGGGAGGCGAGGGAGCCGGTGACATTTCCGATGTAGAGTTCGCGGGTGACGGCGCCGGAGATTTTCGGATCAGCGGGGGTGCTGAAGTCGGCTTTCAGTTTGTCGCCGGTGCCGCGGAAGTCGAGGGGGGCGGTGCCGCCGGAGTCGCTGAGAGTGGTCCAGGTGTTTAGGTCTTCGGAGACTTGGATGTTGTAACGTTTGCCGCGGACGCTAGGCCAGCAGACCATGGAGTCGCTGGGGGAGAAAGTGGAGTCGACGATGGTGAGGCAATCGGTGGGGTCGTTGGGATTGGTGGAGGCGTCGCATTCGGCTTGGTTATTGCAGCCGTCGCCATCGGGATCGTCGGTGGCATCGCCATCGGGGTGATTGAGGGCGCCGAAGTGTTGGATTTCCCAGGCGTCGAGGAGGTCATCGTCATCGGAGTCGAGGTCGACTTGGGCGAGGGCCGAGGGAATGCCGGCGAAAAAGAGGAAAATCAGGGAGTGAATGGAAGCACAATGTAAATACTTCCACCAAGCGGGTACAGGGGGAACGGTTTTCATGGGAGGCGTTTGACGTCCTACGTCTAATCTTTCAATAAATGGACAAAAATTCAACGGGAAAGGCTGATTTTGAGGGAGTCGTTGGGGCTTAGGGGGTCGGGCGCTTGGGGGTTGGGGGCTGTTTGAATGCATGGGCATAGGATAGGGGTGCCGCTCGCCTCATCGGTGGGGTGGGAGGCGGCGAGGATTGGGTGATTGGGGAATTTTGGGGGAAATTGGGGGAATTTATGGGGAAGCTTAGACGAAGTGGCCGTCGAGGAAGTTCATGTTGGCGCTGCCGATCATGCTGCTGTAGTCGCCGTGGGTGCCGGCGCCGGAGACGAAGGGGGAGGCGAAGCGGCGGAGATTGGGGAGGATGGTTTCGATGTCTTTGCCTTCGACGGAGCCGGTGCCGCCGTCGAAGCTATCGATCCCGAGCCATGAGGCGAGGGGGGCGACGAATTGTTCGACGGAGCCGGTGGGGACCCAGCGGCCGCGGTCATTCCCGGTGGGGGTATTCCATGCGCCGGTGGGCACGCAGTCGGGGTAGTAGCCGTAGATTTTGCCACCGATGACATCGCCGCCCATGACGATCATGTGAGTGCCGTAGGCGTGGTCGGAACCGGCGGGGCCGGCGATGGTGCCGTTCGGGGTGAAGGTGCGGTTGAAGTCGGAGTGTTGGGCGACGAGAACGTCGTTGTATTCGAATTCTTCGCCGGCGGGGAGGGAGAGGGTGGCTTCGTGATCTTCGAGTTCGATCATGCAATCGTTGAAGGCCTTGAGGGAGTTATTGAGGGTGGCCATGTTGGTGTCGATGTCACCTGCGACGTAGGTATTGCCGCCGCCGCCTGCGGGGGTGCCGTAGCCGCCCTGATCCTGGTGGGTATCGTGGCCGCCGTAGGAGCAGAAGAAGATTTGTTTTTTATTGCCGAGGCATTTGCGGCCGGCGATGAGTTTGGCGATCATGAGGAGTTGTTCGCCGAGGCCGGGGAGAACCGAGGTATCGGTCCCATTGGGATCTTCTCCGAATTGTGAGAGGAAGATGGACTCGATGCGGGGTCGATTTGGGGTGGTGCCGGTATCGACCCAGGTATCGGCTTCCTGAGTGGCGGCGAGGACGAAGCCTTCGTTATCGCGCGCGCGCTGGACGATATCGGTATAGGTATCTTCGAAGAGGTGGGCGTGGACGTAGTTATTGATGTCCTGGAAGGCTTTGAGGCGTCGTGGGGTGCCGCCGGTGCCGGAGTAGCTGGTGGGGATGCCGGCGTCGGTGAGGGCGTTGGAGTAGTTTGCTCCGTAGCCGTTGAGACTGACGGATCCTGAGGTGGTGACGGAGTATTGGACGGGGTCTTGACCGAGGCCGACTTGGAGGTCGTTGATGCCCGCGAGGGAGATGGACATGGAGACGAGGCTGGAGGTATTGCCGGCGTGGAGGAGGTCGGCGATGCGACCGGCCCATCCGCTTTGGAAGGGTTTATCGGAGAGGGAGCTTTGCCATTGGATCTGCTGGTCCGAGTGGGAGAAGAGTTGCGGCGGGAGGTTGACGGAGTTCCAGGTGGCGGGGGTGATCGGTTCGATCATGGTGCCGACATTGGCGCAGAAGGCGATGTTCGGGCTGGCGTGACCGGAGCCGGCGGGGTTGCCACCACCGACGACACCGGCACCTGCGGCGGTGGTGTCATTGAAGATGGCGGCGAGGTCGCCGAGTTGGGGGTGGACATCCCAGGAGGTTTCGCCATCGGCGCTGTCGCTGGCGCCGACCGTGAGGGCGACGCATTGTTCTCCGGCGGGAGCTCCTTGATCGGAGGCGGGGAGGTTGAGGATTCCGCGGGAGCCGGTGGCGCCGGCGGGGAGGCCGTAGGCGGTATCGACGCGGGCGGAGTGGGTCGGTCCGGGGATGAGGACGTTGTTGGTATCGGTACCGCCGAAGTTAAAGAGGACGAGGAGGGCCTGGTAATCGGTGAGGCCGGTTACGGTATCGGCGAGGGCGCCCTGCATGAGTTTGAGATGGGCGATGGTGGACACGATGCCGGTGAGGCCCATGGCGGAGCAGGCGCTTTGAGCCATGAAGGAGCGTCGGGTGTGCTGGATTTTGGCGTTGGGATTGTTGCTTTTGATCAGGTTCATCGGGCGAAGCGTGTTAGAGATAAAATTCGGGCGGATTTAGAACGGGTGAATGATTACTTTTGGTGGAGGAATTCGGGGGTGCTCATGATGAGGTAGAAGGCGAGGCGGACTTTTTCGTCGACGTTACCAGCGCCGGTTCCGTAAGAGTCGTGCATGGTCCAGGCGATGATTTCGCGGACATTGCGATCGGCGGGCCAGGTGATGGCGCCTTCGGTGACGTCTGAGCCGTCGTCGGTGGTGTCGAAGGGGTAGAGGAGCTGGAGGCGACCGGCGCAAAGGATGTCATCGAGTTCGTTGACGAGTTGGAGGTCCTTCGAGAGTTCGTCGTCGCCGCCGGGGATGACGAGGTCAGCGGGGTCGTAGTTGTTGTATTTGTCGTACCAGAACTCGTAGGTGGCGCGCAGATTGTCGGAGGTGAGGAGGAAGCCTTCCGCTTCCTGATCCTCGTTGCTGCCACCGAGGTTGGCGGTGCCGCCTTCTCCGTTGTTGTTCCAGCCGAACTGCCAATACATGTTGACGTTTTGGATGACGGCATTTTCGTCGGCGAGTTGGAATTCCGGAGCGAAGAGGCCGAAGCTGGCGATATTGCCGGCGGGTTGGTAGTCGGGCAGGAACCAGTTAAAGACAGTGGGTGGGCGGAGAGGGGTTTGGCGCAGCTGGCGAGTCGTACTGGTATCGGTTCGGTTCAGGCGGATCTGTGTGGGTGCGTCATTCTGGATGGTGCCGCCCGTGATGACCATGGATCCGCCAGAGTATTGGGTGGTGCCCTGGAGGTTTGAGAATTGGGGGTAGTCGACGGAGGCGAGGTCGTTATAGGTGCCTAGGCCGGGGTTGTAGCTGGAGATTTCGCCGGCGTTGCGGTGGGCGTGGATGAGGCTGGAGCCGTCGATGGTGATTTCCGAGCGGCCGCTGAGCGCGCGGACGGCTTGGGCGTAGGCGAGGAATGGCTCCTTCTTTTTCCCGTATTCGATGTTGGTTTCGGCGTCGCTGATGTTGCGGGCTTCGGGGTCGAGGAGGATGGCGTTCACGACTTGGTCGAGATCGCCGTTGGTGGTCCGGAAGACTTGGGCGACGCGGTAGATATAATCCGAGGACGGGTTGCTGGTGACGAGGCGTTGGATGAGGCGTCGCGAGATGAAGGCGGGCGGGTTTTGGTGATTCACGCTGGCGGTGGAGGACCATGTGGCGGCGAAGGTTTTGCCGGGGGTGGTGTTATTTTGGGTGCCGCCGAAGTAATTATGGACGTCGGCGAGATCGGAATCGCCGATGGAAGGATAGCGTGTGCCTTGGGCCACGGTGTTTTCGATGGTTTTGTTTCCGGCGATGACTTTGGCGGTGGGGGAATCGGTATCGTGATTGGGATCGTAGAATGCCATGGGGTAGTTGTAGCGGGAGGAGTAGTATTTGTTTCCGGGGTTATCGTCGTACCAACCGATGGTGGGATTGGTGCGATCCAGGTTAGGTGTGTCCCAGTTGGTGGTGCCGGCGCTGTTGGTGGACCAGCTCATGCCGGTCATGATGCGGGCGAGAGCCGTGATTTCGTCGTTGCCGTAGGTTTGAGTGATGTTTTTGGTGGTGCCGTCGAGTTTGATGAAGCCATCGTCCCAGAGGTCGAGGAGGCCGATGGAGAAGAGCTGCATGATTTCGCGTGCGTAGTTTTCATCGGCGGGGACGCCGGTGACATTGGCGCCGGTATTTTGGAGGTGGCTGAGGTATTTGCCCATGATGGGGCTGTAGGTGACGTCCTCGAGGCATTCGCGGAAGTTGTCGTCTGCGTTTTCTCCGAGTTGGTCCAGGTATCGGAGGGCGGCGATATGGTGTTGGTCGATGTTGGCGAGTTCGGCGGAGATGACCATGATTTCTGAGAGGGCGAAGCCGACGCGTTGGCGGAGTTGGTCTTTGGCCTGGAGGTAGACGGTCCAGATGGCCTTGCGGCGGTTGTTGGCATTGGGTTCGCCGGTGCCGTTGTCTTTAGCGGCGTTGATGACGTTGTTGTTGAGGGGGTAATCGACATCGGGTGTGCGCCAGGAGGCGGTATCGAGGGAATCGAAACCGGAGATATCCTGGGTGTCGAAATTGGGCCAATCGGTGGGAAGAACAGGTGGGCCGCCGGATTCGTATTCGGCGGCTTCCCAGTAGCCGCGGTGGAGCCATTCCTGCATATCGAGGGCGAGGCAGAGGTCGGCGATGAGGGTTTGGGGGAGAGCCCATTGGTCGCTTAGCCAGGCGGTGTATCCGGCGATGCGATCGCCGCCGTGGTCGTTGACGATGCGCTGGAAGAGTTCTTCTTCGGATTGCTGGGTGGGACCGAAAGTGGCCTGGGTGAGGAAGCGGCGGATTTCGCGTCGGAGTTTGGGTTCTTCCGTGAGGTGATCGATGGGTTCGACGGGCGGGGTGGGTTCGACGCGGCTGGCGGGGGGTTCGGTGGACGCGTTGGCGCGGCGGTAGATGGCCCAGATTTGGC
The DNA here is from genome assembly GCA_039028175.1 of Verrucomicrobiota bacterium. Classification (GTDB taxonomy): domain Bacteria; phylum Verrucomicrobiota; class Verrucomicrobiia; order Verrucomicrobiales; family DEV007; genus JBCDBW01. The sequence continues at coordinate 10,243 of JBCCIR010000092.1, read as the reverse complement.
CGGCGGTAAAGTCATCGGTATGGATGTTGATATAGAGGGGCGGCATATTTCCGCCTTGCAGGGTGGGGGCGGGGACGCGACCGGCGGGGAATTGTTTGGCGTTGTCGAACTCGAGAGAGTCGAGGCGTTCCTGGACGTTTGAGACGCCCGTGCCTTCGGCGTCGTTCATGTTCCACAGGTAGTCTTCCTGGCGGTAATCGCCTGGGGAATCGGGGGGGACGGTATGGATGACGGGGCCGTTGGTGACCGTGTTCCCGTTCAGATTGGCGCGGTGGACGTGGCTTTCGATTTCGTCGTTGCTGGCGGCGAAGGAGCCGTATTGGTTGTCGATGGTGGCGACGCGATTACTGCCGTTGAGGATGATAAAGGAGGCGCCGGTGGGGTTATCGGGTGCGCCGGAGGCGGGGAGTTCCGGGGAGTGTTCGCCGATGTAGTATTTTTCGAAGACGACTTCATCGGGGGCGTCGTGGATTTCGATGGTGCGCATTTCGGTGCCGCCGCCGGGGATGGTGTAGTCGCCGGCCTGGACCTCGAGGGTGACGTCTTCGGGGTATTCGACAATTTCGTCGAGGACGGGATCGATTTCGACGATCACGGAGTCGGCGCCGAAGGGGACGTTGACGGCGTAGGTGCCGCCGGTGGGGGTGAGTTCGGTTCCATCGGTGGTGCGGGCGGTGTAGTCGGCGGTGCTGGATTCGCCGACGAGGTCGGAGACGGTGGCGTCGAGGGTGAAGAAGATGGTTTTGGAGACGAGGGAGCCGCCGCGGTCGATGCGGAGGGGGGCGGTGTCGCGGCGTTTATTGACGCCGTTGGTTTGGAAGCCGGGCTCTTCGCGGGCGACGAAGTCGGCGCTGGGGAAATTTACGGAGACGACATCGGCGCTGGGGTCTGCGGGGCCACGGAGGTCTAGATAGTCGCCATCGTCGACGGCACCGGAAGCGCTCATGCTGTCGAAGGGATTGAAACCGCTGAGGGTATTTTCGACGTCATCGGCGACGTCGTCGCCATCGGCGTCGAGGGCATCGGCGTTGAGGCCATCGGTGGCGGGGTCGAGGGCGCCGTAGGTGATGACGCGGGCGAAGCGTGGGGCGGGGGTGCCGGTGGGGCCGGTATTGGTGGGGTCGAGGAGCGAGGTGGCGTTTGAACTGGTGAATGCTTCCACGGGGCTGAGGCAGGCGGCGGGAATGACTTCGATGCCGTTGGTGCCGGGGCCTTCCCAGGCGACGGCGACGTGGTCGAATTCATCGGCGGAGACGTGGCGCAGGTCGATGCGATAGCGCGAGCCTTCGGCGAGGGCGACGCCGGCGGATTTCTGGGTATCGGTGAGGCCGTTGGAAGCGAGGTAGTCCCAGTCTTCTTCATCGACGACGTGGTCGTTGTAGAGGTGGGCATCGACGCCGGCGGGGACAGTGGTGCCACCGGCGACGGAGTTGATGCGGAATTCTGAGGGGCCGCGGCTGGCGACGTAGAAGTTGTAGGTGCCGGCGCCGCCGGATTTGACCTGGAGGTAACCGCTGTAGCGGGCGGTGAATTGGTCGGCGTAATCGGAGGGTCCTTTGGTGGAGTCGCACCATTCGGTACCGTCGGGTGCACCGAGTCCGCCGAAGTGGGTGTCGAAGTCGACGGAAGTCAGGGGAAGGGCGGTGCCGGTGCCGCCCCAGTATTCGCGGGTGAGGCCGCCGGTGACGGTGGGGGAGGCTGGGGTGCTGGCGAAGTCGACTTGGATTTCGGCATTGGAGCCGAGGAAATCGAGGTCGGTTCCGGCGGTGCGTTCGATGGTGGTCCAAGTGGAGAGGTCTTCGCTGATTTGGATGTTGTATCGTTTGCCGCGGACGCTGGGCCAGCAGACCATGGCGGTGACCGCGTTGAAGTTGGAATCGACGATGGCTAGGCAGTCGGATGGGTCGTTCGGGTTGGTGTTTGCCATGCTTTCGGCGAGGTTATTGCAGAGGTCGCCATCGGGGTCGTCGGTGGGGTTGCCATTGGGATCATTGAGGACGCCGAAGTGTTGGAGTTCCCAGGCGTCGAGGAGATCATCGTCGTCGCTATCGAGGTCGACTTGGGCTTGGGAAGGGAGGGTGGCTGCAAAAAGGACGAGCAGCGCGAACGGCATGAGGCCGAGTGTGGTTACGGCTTTACGGAAGGCATACCGGTACAGCGGGAGAACATGGTGGGTTTTCATGGGCGGATTTTTTGAAAAGAACGGGACGAGGCTACCGTTACAAGGTCGCAAATGAGGGCGGGGCGGGCAATCAGAAAAGTCTGTTTAGTCCCTTACGACCAAGCTAAAACGAGTGATTTTTCCCTTAAAATCGTTCGTAGACGGATGAGGGAGGTGAGATATGCGCGCGGAATTGGCGAATTGGGTGCCGGTTGCGGGCAAAATACTCTTGGGGAAGGGAGGGGCTGGGGCGTTTTATTATTCGTCGAAACCGGGGTCGGGCTCTTCGGTTAGGCCCTGGAGGAAGTCGCTGTGGTCGCGATCGGTGAATGCGATGTCGTCGTTGGTACCCATGATTTGGTCGGGGCCGGCGGAGAAGATTTCCATTTCATTACCTGAGAGGGCGTGGAAAAAGTATGGGGTTTGCCATCGGTCGAGGAGTTGACCGTTGCCGTTGAGGGCGGGGTGATCGGGGGGGAAGACGACAATGTTCTTTTCGTTTTCTCCGGTAAGAGCGGCGACGATGGATTGGTTATCGCCGGCTTCGGGGTTTTGTTTGAGGAGCGTACGGTAGAAGGTGACGATATCGTTCAACCGGGAGACGTCTTCTTCCGGTTCGGTATTGGGGGCGTGAAGTTGCCGGGCGATGGCGATGGATTCGTTAAAGACGTGTTTGCCGTCGTTGGTGTGAGAGACGCGGGGATCGTTTTTGATTCCGGTGTCGTAGGGTTTTTTCCCGGCGGTGGTGTGTTCGATGGGGCCGCGTGGTTTGGATGGTGGAGGCGGGACGGAAACGGGTGATTGTGAGGATGTGGACTGGTCGAGTTTTTTGGAGGCCGGGGGTGTGTTTGGGTCTCCGGGGGAGTGAGAGGTGGCTGCGGTTGATTGACGTGAGGCGGGGGTGGAGCCGGGATTTTCGGACGCGGAGCGCCAGAGCATGCCTGTGATGATGGCGAGGGCGAGGACGCCGATTCCGATGAGAATGACCTTAGGTGGTTTCACGGCAGGTCAATGGGGTTGCGCCGGTTGGTTCGGCGGAGGGAGGTTTACGACAAGGGCAGGAAATTGAGATCGGGATGGGTGAGGGGATCGGTGAAGCCGTTCGCGAGGTTGGGGAAGATGGTTTCCATATCGGCGCTGGCGACGCCGAACCAGCTGGCGAGGCGGGCGTAGTATTGGTCGGTGGAGATTTGGGGGATCCAGCGGCCGCGGTTGTTGTTTCCGGGGACATCGTTGGGTCCGTCGACTTCGAGGACGGGGAATCTTCCGTGGATTTTCTTTGGGGTTCCGGCGCCAATGGCGTCTTCGACGGCGCCGCCGACGCAGAAGGTGTGTGTGCCCCAAGCGTGGTCGGTGCCGGAGGTGTTTGGCGTCCAGGTGCGGTTGAAGTCGGAAGCTTCGAAGAGGGTGGCCATATTTTTATCGAAGTTGGCTTGGGCGGCATCGATGGCGTCCATGCACTGGATGAAGGCTTCGATCATCATGTCGACTTGTTCGAGAAGGGGGGCCTGTGCGGCGAGGAGGTTGGCGTGGTTGTCGAAGCCGCCGAGGTTAAAGAAGAAGACCTGGTGGGTATTCCCGAGGCATTCGCGACCTGCGATGAGTTTGCAGATCATGAGGAGTTCCTCCATGTCGTTGGGGAGGCCGGTGGTGTCGGTGACGTTTGAAGACGTGCGAGTGTTATAAACCGTCAGGAAAATATCATCGAGCTGTCTGTCTTGAGGATCGTAGTTGGCGGAGGGCGTGGTGATGGCGTCGGCGACTCCGGTGGCGGCGCCGATGGTGGCTTCGTTTTCGCGGGCGCTTTTGACGATGCCGTTAAAGCCTTGTTCGAGGATGTGGTCGTGGGTGTAGTTTACGGTGCCTTCGAAGGCGCGGAAGCGATCGCCGGTGGCGCCGGTGTCGTATTGGCCGCCGCTGAGGGCGTTGGCGTAGTCGGAGCCGTAGCCGGCGAAGTTAATGGCACCAGTGCGGTTGACGGCGTATTGCGGGATGGCGCCGCCGGGGGCGACGAGGAGGTCGGTGGATCCCGCGGCGGTCATGAGCATCGAGGAGAGGCTGTGCTCATTGATGCTCGCGGGGGCATTTGCGTAAGGGGCGGTTTGGAAGAGTTGGGCGATGCGGCCGGCCCAACCGGAGATGAAGGGGTTTTGTGGGATGGAGGAGAACCATTCGTTGACCTGGTCCGAGTGTGAGAAGAGTTGGATGGGTTTGATGGCGGCCTGGTAATCTTCGAGGGAGATGCCTTCGGCGAGGGGGACGGCGAGGGTGCCGCAGTTGGCGATGAAGGCGGCCTGGCCGCTATTGAAGCGGCTGGCGAGATTTTGGAGTTCAGGGTGGAGTCCGTAGACGTTTCCGCCTCCGGGAGGGGCGGTGCCGTTGACGTCGGTGACATTGAGTTCCGTGCCGGCGGTGGAGATATCGGCTTCCGGGATGGCGGCGAAGCCGCGGTCGTTGTCGTATGAGGCGCGCTGGGGGTGATTTCCGATGGGGATGAGGCCGTTGTTCATATCGCAACCGCCCCCGAGGAAGAAGCAGATGAGCGCTTTGTATTTGCTCATGTCCATACCGGAGGAGGAGGCGGTGGCTTCGCTCACGAGTTTCATATTCGCGAGGGTGGCGGCGAGGCCGCTAATCCCGAGGCCGGCGGTGCCGCTGCGGGTGAGGAAGGAGCGCCGGTCGATTTTCGTGGGGGTATGGATTTCGAACTTTTTCGGTGATTTTTTCATGGTGATCGCGGGCTAGAACGTGGGGCTTTGGGGGAATTTTGGGTAGTCGGGGACGTTATTTTTTGACGAGGAATTCCGGGGTTTGTGAGAAGAGGTAGAGGGCGAGCCGGAATTGGTTTACGCGGTCGTTGTCCGGGGTGGTACCGTCGTTGTAGGCGTCGACCAAGCCATGGATGATCCATTCGCGCGGGTTTCGGGCATCGACGTCGTTATTGACGATGCCATCGTTCGCGGTGGGTTCTCGTGGGTTTTCGGTGGCGTCCGCGGTGAGGTTGGAATCGTCATTGGATTCGTCGTAGGGGTAGGCGGCTTTGAAGGAGCCACCGGTGAGGCGGTGGTCGATGAAGTCGACGATGGCTTCGCATTCGAGCGATTCGCTGGTGCGGCCGCCCGAGGCGGGGATATTTTCCGAGAAGCTGGCGTAGATGATATCGGCCCAGGTATCGAAGTTGATGCGGACTTTGTCGTGGTTGTCCCAATCCCCTCCGTTGTTCATTTGACCGAAGGCGTAGCGTTGGTTGCGATTGGTGCCGCCGAGTTCCTGGACATCCTGGCCGTCGTTGCGGTTATCGCGTGGGGCGAGGTCCCACTGCCAGGTGAGGGTCCAGAAGTAGTTGTGGTTATTGACGACTTCGGTTTCGGTGGCGAGCTGTAGCTCTGGCGCAACGAGCGCGGCGGACTGGACGACACCCCGGGTGTAGTCGGGCAGATAGTAGTTAAAGACCGTTTCCTGGCGGAAGGGGGACATGGAGAGGTTACCGTCGGTCACGGGATACTGGTAGAGGCAGTTAAAGCGGAAGTTGTCCGCTTGGGATGCGGGGTAGCCGTAGCCAGTGGCGAAGATATTTTCGTGGGGATCCGAGAGACCATGGGTGTAGTTGCCGGGGTTGTAGCCGCCATCGACGGCGGGCCATGCGCCATTGTATGGGGCATCGGCGAAAGGTCGAAGGCCGGGATTGTTATCGACGGGCAAGAGGGAGTGTCCCTCGAAGGAGCGAATGGTTTGGATGTAGGCCTCCATGGGTGATTTTTTCATCCCGTATGTTTCGTCGATGTTGCCGAGCGCGCGCGCTTCGTAGTCGAGGAGGACGGCTTTGCAGGTGGCGAGCATGTTTCCTTCGCTATCCTGGAAGGCCTTGGAGACCCGGTAGAGGTAAGGAGAGGAAGGATTACTGGTGACCATGCGCTGGATGAGGCGCCGGCAGATGAAGGGTGGGGTGGAGGCGTTACTGGAGTTGGGATCACCAGCGGCACCGGTGAAGTCGGAGGCGGCGTTGCCATCCACTTTACCGGCGAACCAGTCGGCGGCGGCCTCGATGTCTGCCACGCCGAGGGCGATCATCGAGTTGCTCGTGTAATCTTGGGAATCGGGGACGAGGAGGCTGGTGTTATCGATGACGCGGCCGCCGGCGATGGTCTTTACGCCGAGGTCGTGATAGATGGCGGTCGTGCTGCCACCGCTGGTGGTTTTCCCAAACATGCGCATGGGATAGTTCCATTCGTGGCCCATGAAATCGTCACCGTTGCTGGAGTAGGTGAAGGAGGTGTTGTAGTAAATGCCGTCGTCGCCATCGTTACCGTCGTTGACATCGGGTGCGACGCCGGTGTCGTTGGTATTGTCTGTATCGAAGATGTCTCCTTTGTCGGCGAAAGTGCCGGAGGATTCGATGCCCCATCCGTAGGGGCCTTCGCGGAAGCCGTTGTTGTTCCAGCCGTGGGCGACGAAGCCATTGGCGGTGGGGTTGTTGGGGCTGCGGCCGTTTTGGGTTCGGCGGCTGACGTTTTGGCCGGTGAGGACACGCGCGAATTCCTGGATATCGTCGTTGTCGTAGGTGGCGGAGGAGCCGGGGGGGATATTCGGATCGCTGCCGCCGGCCTGGAGTTGGACGCTGCCATCGGGCCAGAGGTTAAAGAGTCCGATGGAGAAGAGTTGCATATTCTCGCGGGCGAGGTTTTCATCCGGGAAGACGTCGACGAGTCCGTCGCCATCGCTATCGTATGCGGCGCGGTTGCGGATACTGGAGAGCCAGTATCCCATGACGGGGCTCCAGTTGATGAATCCGAAGAGGTCGCGGAAGTGTGTTTGTTCGTCGCTTTGGATGGTGCCATCACCATCGCGGTCGTACGCGAGACCGTAGAGGTTGAGCATGTCCTGGTAGTTGGCGGCGGCGTAGTGTTGGCGTTCGATTTGGGTGAGGGTATCGGCGACGACGAGGATTTGCTGGATGGCGTATCCCCATTTGTGCCGGAGTTGGTCTTTGGCGTTGGCCATCATCATCCAGTGGGCGCGCCGGCGATTGTTGTGTTGGGGACCGCGTTGGCCGAGGTTGCGGACGGTTTTCGTTCCTTCGGAGGCGGCCTCGTCATCGAGCCAGGCGATCCAGTCGGAGTCGGTGGGGTAGCGGCCTTCGGGATACCATTGGTTGGCCCAGAAGTGGGGGTGAGTGGTGGGCATTCCGGCGGCTGGTCCATCGGTGAGGGAGCGGTTGATGGAGGGCCAGGATGTGGGGACTGGTTCGACGTCGGCGGTGCCGGGAGGGTTGCCGTTCGGGTCGGTGGCGTTGTTGGACCAGTCGTTCCATTCGTCCGGGTCCCAGATGCCACGGAGGTTGAGTTCGAGGGTGTCCATTGCGAGGACGTAGTCGAGGATATAGGTGGGTTCCATGGCGGCCTGGGCGTCGATCCATTTTTCAAATTCTTCGACGCGGTGGTAGGTGGGGTCGCTGCCACGTTCGGCGATGATGGCGTCGCGAATGGCGACCACGTCTTCCCAGGCGGCACCGAAGGTGGCTTGGTTGAGGAAGCGGACGATATCTCGTTCGAGGTCGGCGCCGGTGAGGAGTTCGAAGCCGGTGGCGCCGGGAGCTGGCGGAGCGGCGGGCGGAGCGGGCGGGTCGATGGAGCCGGTGGCGGGCACGAGGCGAGCCATGGATTCGCCGGCGGCGTTGTTATCGGTATGGAGGTTGACGTAAATTTCGGTTTGGCTGTTTTGGTTGAAGAGGGAGTCGATGACAACCTGACGTGAGGGGCTGCCGGGGCCTGGGACAGGCGCGATTGGATTTTGGTCGGTGAGTTCCCAATCGTATGTGAGGTAGTGGCCGAGCCAGGCGACGCCTTGTTCGTTTACGATATCGTGGATGGCGGCCCCGCCGGTTTCGGTGGGTCCGGAGAGGGCGACTTTGTGGAAGTGGGTATCGTTTTGTGGGGTGGAGAGGTTGCCGAAATTATCGTTCCGGAGGATGAACATTCGTTTATCGCCTTTGAGGTATCCGCTGACGGAGCCGTTGACGGCGGTGGAGCCAGGGGTGGCGTTGAAGTCTTCTTCGTAGGCGCCGATGAAGAGGATGTTGACGTCGGCAGGCATATCGACGATTTCGGCTTTGGCGAGGGCAGTGCCGATATTGTAGGAAGCGTCGGCGTCGATGGAGCAGCTGACAGTCTCCGGGTATTCGTGGGTGGGGTCTCTTTCGACGGTGATTTCGATTTCAGCGCTGCTGAAACCGGCGGGAATGATGATGGCGCCATCGGCGGGGGCCTCGTTTTCGGAGGCGTTGTAATCGGCGCCACTGGTGGCGCTGACTTCGGTGCCGTCGCCGGTGGTTTCTCCTCCGAGAGTGTAGAATGCCGTGAAGGGCTGGAGGCTTTGGCTGCGGGTGACGCGGAAAGTAATCGTGTCTTCGGAAGTGCCGCTAGTATCTCCGGGGGTGAGGTTGGGGAGGTCGACGATGTTACCGGCGAGGACGGGCGGGGAGGTATTTTCGACGGCTTGGGCGTCGGTCGTGGTGACGGAGATGTTTTCCAGATCGGTTACGGGGTCGAAGTTGAGGAGATCGACGAGGCGGTTGCCGTCATTGTCGCCGCCGCCCTGGCCGGTGCCGTTGGGGTCGTAGGGATCGAAGCCGAAATCGTTGAGATCGATTTCGCGGCTATCGACGACGTTATCGCCATCGGCATCGAAGTCATTTCCGCTGAGGGCGCCGTGCGCGAGGACGCGGGCAAACTTGGGGATGGAGCCGTCGAAGAGTTGGACGGGATTGGCGGCGTCGGAGTGATCGGCGACGTTGGTGTTTGAGTAGTCTTCGATGGGGGAGAGGCAATCGCCGGGGACGACGGTGATGGTGCCGGGGGCGGCGGCTTCTTCCCAGCCGACGGCGAGGTGGTCATCTCCGGAGTCGTGGACGTGGAGGACTTCGACGCGGTATTTGGTGCCGGCGGTGAGGGAGACTTGGGCGGAGGATTGGGAGGGATCGGAGCCCCAGTCTTGTTCGGTGGTGAGGGTATTGACGTCGACGGAGCAGGTGGCGAGGACGGTGGTGGTGGTATCATCGGTGTAGACGATGAGTTTCCCGGGGCCTCGGCTGGCGATGTGGAAGGTGTAGTTGCCGTTGGTTTTGGGAATGATGTATCCGCTTAGTTTTGCAGAGTAGGCTTCTCCGTCATTAGCGGGAGTGGTGAGGCCGTTGTGCCATTGGGTGCCATCGCCATCGGCGTCTCCGGCGATGAGGGTGGCGAAGTGGGCGTCGATGTCGGCGGGGATGGAGGCGAGCCCACCCCAAAGGTGGCGGGTGACGGCGCCGGTGATGAGGGGATTTTGGGGATCGGAGAAATCGGCTTCGAGGACGCCGCCGGTGCCGCGGAAGTCGAGGAGGCTGGCGGAGGTGATGCCGACGGTTTGCCATTGGGAGAGGTCGTCCGAGATATCGAGCTGGTATCTTTTTCCGAAGGTGGAGGGCCAGCAGATGAGGCCGGAGGTGGGGAGAAAGTTAGAGTCGACGATGGAGAGGCAGGAGTTGGGGTTGTTGGGATCGGTATTGGCGTTGCATTCGTGGGCGTTGTCTTTGCCGTCGCCGTCCGGGTCGTCGGTGGGATCGCCGTCGGTATGGGAGAGGCCGTTGAAGTGTTGGAGTTCCCAGACGTCTTCGAGGCCGTCGGAGTCGGTATCGAGGTCGGTGAGGTTGACGGCGGCCTGGGAATTCAGGCTGTGTGCTGCGAGGAGCAGCGTTATAGTTAGGATAGAGGTTATGATGTGTGCACGATGTGCATACAAAGCGCGCGCGGGAACAGTTTTCATGTTCAATGGGGAATAGGGTTTTTTGACGAGCTGATTAAGAAAGCTCCCTGGGGTCGAAGCTTGTTGAAAGATTGCCTCAATAATTTCGTGGCGGCAACGACAAATGCTCCGTAAACGCTCTTTTTTAGCGGTGGATTGTCGCGGGGCTGATTGAGAATATCAGGAGACGCGAAGTAAGCGGGGTGGGAGCGGTCGGGTTTTTGTGGGGGATTTCGTTATTGGAGGGGGCGGGGGGAACTTTAGGGGCGGGCGAGGAGGCGAGTGGCTTCTTGGAGGAGGGGG
>JBCCIR010000091.1:0-21595 GCA_039028175.1 Verrucomicrobiota bacterium | reverse complement strand
GTTCGTATGCGATTGGCGAGAATCGACGCCTTAGAAAGGCAGGCGCGTCCGGAGTCCACGCCCTACCGCGCGGTGGGAGCGGGGATTACTTCGGCAGCATGCCGAGGAACTGTTGGTGGAGGGAGGCGGCTTTTTTCTCCTGGTATTGGAGGGTGGCCTTTTGTTCGTCGGTGGGCTTCTCGGGTTGCTCGCGTTTGAGTTGGGCGAGGCGTTCTTTTTCGGCGAGGACGCCCATGTGGAACTCCTGGGCTTTCCAGAATTTGAGGCCACGGTCATTCGATGCGATTTGCTTATCCAAGGAATCGACCTTTGATTTGGATTCGGCGACGGCTTTGTTTACCGCGGGGGTTTGTTCCTCGAGTTTTTTGAGGCCTTCCTGGGATTGCTTGATTTTCTCGGGGAGGGGTTTGAGGCCTTCCTGGGTTTCGGCGAGGTTCTTCTGAGCGGTTTGGAGTTCCGTTTGTTTTTTGTCGCGATTGGTTTTCTCGGAGTGGAGTTGCTCGTTGAGTTTGGTATCGGCGGCCTTGACGGTGGCGAGTGATTTGTCGGCGGTTTTGAGTTGGTTGGTGAGCTCGGTGACTTTCTTTTTTGCGTCGGGGCTAGCGGGGGCGGGTTTGGGCTGGGGCGATGGTTGTTTTGGCGCCTCGGTAGTTTTTTGGGCGGACGGTGGACGAGCGGGACGCTCGTCCTTACCAGCTTCGCCTTTTGGTGCGGGAGCGGCTTTTGGATTGGGGGAGTTGTCGGCGACGAGGACGGCATTGGCCATGAGTTGGGCGGTTTTGTTCTGCGGGGCGGCGGGCTGCTTGGCTTTCTCCGCGGCCTGGGCGCGCTGTTGCCATTTTTGGAGTTCGGTTTTGAGGGTGGCTTGTTTTTGCTGGGCTTGCTTGAGTTTTCCTGCGGAGGCGGCGACTTGTTTTTCGCGGTTGGTAACGGCGCCTTTGAGTTTGTTTACTTCGGCGGTGAGTTCCTTGATGGCGGGGTTGAGTTCGGCGATCCGTTTTTCGGAGTCGGCCCTCTGTTTCGTGAGAGCGGCGATGGACTTCTTGGTGTTATCGATCTGAGCCTGGTGTTGTTTTTGTTTTTCGACCGCGGCTTGATGGGATTTCTGGGCTTGGGCGAGTTCGGACTTCAGTTCGGGATCGCGCTTGGTGTGCCAGTCGATGCGATGGGCGATGGTCGGAGGATTACTGTCGAGCGCTCCGACCTTTGCGCCGTCCTCGGTATTCCAGAGAGTGACCGCGCCGGTCCAATCGGCGGCGAGAATGCGTTTTCCGTCGTGGCTAAATGCGGTGTGGAGGACGATATCGGGGAAGTCTTTGATTGTGTGCAGACCTTTGCCTTCGGCGTCCCAGACTTTGACGGTCTTGTCGCGGCCGGCGGTGACGAGCTTCTTACCGTCGTTTGAGAAGTGGATGGAGAGGGCGCCATCGGGGTGGGCGTCCCAGGCTTTGATTTGTTTTCCCTCTTTCATTTCCCAGAGGTAGGCTTTGCCGTCTTCGCAGCTGGTGGCGAGGACTTTGGAATCGGCGCGCCAGCTGAGGGCGGTGATGGGTTCCTGGGGTCCTTTGAGAGTGAAGAACTCGATGCCTTTTTTGGCGTCCCAGATGTAAAGGGCGCCGGAGCGGCCGCCGGTGGCGAGGTATTTGCCATCGGGGCTGTAGGCGGCGTGGAGGAGCCAGTCGGGGTGTTTCTTGATGCTGTGGATTTGTTCGCCGGATTTGGTGTCGTAGATTTTGAGATTTCGCCCGGGGCCACCGAGGGCGATGTGGGCTTGATCGGGTGAGATATCTGCAGCGAGAACGGAATCGAATTCGCTTCCCAGTTCGATGACGAGTTCACCGGTTTTGACGTCGAAGACGCGGGCTTTACCGTTTTTGCCTCCGATGCCGCCACCGACGATGAGGAGGGAGCCGTTGCGGGAGAAGGCGACGGATTCGGGGAAGCCCTCGGGATGGGGGAGGACGCCGGCGATGCCTCTGTGATCGGTGTTATAGAGGATGATTTGTTTTTGGCCGGCGAATGCGGCGAGGGGCGCCCAGGGGCTGGTGGCGATATCGGCGACGGCGGAGGCGCGGGCGGCATTGACGTATGGTTCGAGGCGGAGGTGGACGGGAAGGGGCGGGGGGCCTTCGGGTTTTCCGACGGGTGCGGCGTCGAGCGACATGGCGAAGGAAGAGGTGGCTTTTTTCTTTGGTGTGCTGTCGGAGGAATCGAGGAGGCCGGACTCGATCCACTTTGAGATGATTTCGAGTTCGTTTTTGTTAATGGGCGGTTTCTCCGGCGGCATGAAGGGTTCTTCGCGGTGTGTCGCGGTGAGGAGGACGCGGCTGCCGGAAGGATCGCCAGCGGCGACGACATCGCCGGAGCTACCGCCGTTCATGGTGGCGCCGTAGGAGGAGAGATCGAGGCCGCCTCTTGCTTTATCGGGGTTGTGGCAATTGAGGCAATGGTTTTCGAAGACCGGGCGGACGTGATCCTGGTAGGTGATTTTATCCGTGGGTTTATCCTGGGCGTAGGCGGGCAGGATGAAGCTTAGGGCGAGAACCGGAAGAGCGGTTCGGATGGAAAAGCGGCGACGCATTATTGGATCAGTGGTTAAACAGGAATTCCTTGGAATTCAGGAGTGACCAGAAGACATCCTCAAGGATGGCTTGTTCCTGTTCCGGGTTTTTGAAGAAGCCGAGGATTTTTTGTTTCTCGTTGGCCAATGGTTCGCGGCTGAGGGTGCGGATGTAGAGGTCCTTGGTGATTTGATCGGGTTTAAGGCCGGCTTTGATGGCTTCGGTGATGACGCCGCCTTGCTTGATGCGATCGTTCACGGTGTCGCCGTTGAGGAGGTGCAGGGCCTGGGAGAGGTTGGGATCGGCGACGACCTCGCAGGAGCAGACGGTTTCGCGTTCGGCGCGGCCGAAGGTTTTGAGGAAGTAGGAGCTGGTTCGGCCGTCGGCGATTTGAACGGCGCGGGCGCCGAGGGGAAGACCGGTGAATTTGTTCTTGGTGTTGGTGACCTGGCTGATGGTATCGAGGAGGACCTCGGCGCGCATGCGTCTGATTTGGGCGTGGGAGAAATTGGCGAGGTCGTTTTCGTTGGACTCGTTGGTCTGGGTGGAGAGTTGGTAAGTGCGGGAGTTACAGATATCGCGGACGAGGCGACGGAAGTCGTATTTATAGTCTGTGAATTTCTTCGCGAGGGCGTCGAGGAGTTGGGGATTTGAGGCGGGGTTGGAGACGCGGACGTCGTCGACGGGTTCGATGATCCCGATGCCGAAGAAGTGTGACCAGACGATGTTGGCGAGGTTCTTGGCGAAGTAGGGGTTCTCGGGTGAGGCGAGCCATTCGGCGAGGACGCGGCGGCGGTCTTTGCCGGCAGTTTCCGGGAAATCGGCACCGAGGAATTTGGGTTTGGCGTTTTGTTCGGTGACAATGTGTTTCACTTCGCCGCTGCCCCGGTTGTAGATGATGCGCTCGCGGGGGTCTTGGGAACCTTTGCGGCCGATTTGGCTGAAGAAGGCGGACCAGGAGTAGTAGTCATCCATGGTCCAGCGATCGAAGGGATGGTTGTGGCATTGGGCGCACTGGAGGCGCATGCCCATGAAGACCTGGGCGACGTTTTCGCCGGTTTTTAGGATGTCCTGGTTTACCTGGTAGAAGTTGGAGGGCGGGTTGGTGAAGGTGCCGCCGTTGGCGGAGAGTAGTTCGATGACGATTTCGTTCATCGGGACGTTGTTAGCGACGCGTTCTTCGAGCCAATTGTGATAGAGGAGCGCGCCCTTGTAGGAGAGGCCTTGGTTGACGTTGCCGGAGGAGCGGATCTGGAGGAGTTCCGCCCATTTCATGACCCACATCTCGGTGAACTCTTTTCGTTCGAGGAGTTGATCGATGAGCTTGGCGCGTTTGTCGGGAGATTTGTCGTTGATGAACGCGTCGTATTGTTCGGGAGTAGGGAGGAGGCCAATGAGGTCGATGTGGACGCGGCGGAGGAATTCTCTATCGGTGCACAGGTCGGAGGGGACGACGCGGAGGCGATCGAGTTTATCGTGGACGAGTTCGTCGATGTAGTTGCGGGTGGCGAGATCGGGTTTTTCGTATTTGAGGCCTTCGGGAATCACGATGACTTGGCTGCCCACGGTGAATTTTTCGAAGCGAGCCATGACGAAGGATTCCCCACGCATGCCTGCGGTGATGAGTCCGTGTTCATCGATGGCGACGGAAGGCTCGTTGCTCGTGGAGAAGACGGCCAGATCGGTCACGTCGCGATCGGTGCCATCGGAGTAAGTGGCGCGGACGCTCATTTGTTGTTCGGTGCCTTCGCCCTCGAGGAGGAGTTGAGGGGGATAGATTTTGACGTCGACGGGGTGGGCGACTTCCGGGGGGTCGAATTGGGCGCCTTGGGCGACCCAGTCGATCATGGTTTTTGCCATGTCGCTGTCCAACTCGAAGCGTTTGCCGCCGGTATGGGGGACGGCTTCGACGGATTTGAGGACGAGGAGGCTTTCGTGAGGCAGGGCGAGATTGACTCGGCGGCCTGAGAGTTCGCGGGTGAGGCGGTGGTGATCGCCTTCGGGATCATATCCAAAGAGGGACATCATGAAGCCGTCCTGTCCGCGGGCGGAGCCGTGGCAGGCACCGGTGTTGCAGCCGGCGCGCATGAAGACGGGCATAACGTCGAGGTTAAAGCTGACATTGGGGGTGTGGCCGGCCTTCGCGACCGTGACAGGAATGTCGAGCGATTTGTCCTGGAAGGAGATTTTGAGGGACGTTTTGCCGTCGGCCAAGGGAGTGAGGATGTTCTTCTCGGCTTTGGCGATGTTGTTTTGGGCGACCTGGAACTTGGCGAGTTCGGTGATGTCGCGATCGGTGCCATCGTCGTAGGACGCGACGACGACGAGCGATTGGTCGTCGACTTTGGAGTCGAGTTTGACGGTGTCGGGGTAGGCGGTGATGGCGGCGAGTTTTTTGGCTTCCCATTTTTTGCTGTTGTCTTCGGGAAAGGGATCGCCTTCGCGGGCGGCGAGGGTGACGTCTTCGGGCCAGGGGGCGCCGGCGGCGACCCATTGGGAGAGAATTTCGATTTCGTTTTTCTCGAGGAAGGGTTCGTCGGGCGGCATGACGTCGATGTCGTCATGGGGGAGGGTGATGCGGTCGACGAGGAGGGATTCATCCGGGTTCCCGGCGACCAGGGCGGGGCCGGAGTCGCCGCCTTTTAGGAAGAGCTGTTTCTTGTCCATGCGGAGCTCGCCCTTCGTTTTTTCTTCGTTGTGGCATTTGACGCAGCGGGTTTCGAAGATGGGCTGGACGTGGGTGGTGAACTTGACGGCGGCTGTTTTGGAGGCGGGCGCGGGTTTGGCGGCGGGCATTTCGGCGTGTGCCATGGCCTTGGTGGCGTCGTTGGGGGCGGGCTTGGGTGTGGGTTTCGCGGGTGCTTTTGACTGGGGTTGGGGATTTGGTTTGGGTGCGGATTTGGGCTGAGTCGGTTCTTTTTCTGTTTCGGCTGCTGGTTTTTGGGCGGACGGCGGACGAGCGGGACCCTTCGGCTGGCTCAGGGCAGGCTTTTCGTCCCTACAGGCTTCGCCCTGTGTAGCGGGGGCTGCTGGAGGTGTTTTGTCCGCGGATTGGGTGGCGGGCGTTGCGACGAGGAACGCGAGGACGATGAGGACCCAAGGGGAACTCAGGAGGAGGGCGGCGGTGAGGCCGGGGCGACTCAGATTGGCTAAACGTTCCTTCATTTAGAAGCGACTTTTTTGGGCTCTTCCTTTTTCGGTTCAGCGGGTTTTTTCTCGGCGGCGGCGGGTTTGGGAGCGGGTTTCGGTTCCGGCTCGGGTTCCGGTTTGGGATCGACGCGGAGGATGCCGCCCCGGGCGAAGCTTTGGACGATGGAGGTGTTGTTCTTCGGGATGGAGAGTTGGCAGTAGAGGTTTTTGTGTTGGCCCTTAGGGGTTTCGGGATCGACCTTCACGGTGAACTTGAGTTCTTTGGTGTCCTTGGTGATTTGGACGGGCTCGGCGGTGGCTTTGGCGGGGAGACCGAGGAGGGTGACGCTGGCTTTGCCTTCGAAGTCGCGTGCTTTTTCGAGGGGGCAGACGAGGTTTACGGTTTGGCCTTGTTCCGCGGTGGTGAGTTCGAATTTTCCGCTCAGGAAGCCGGGTTCGACGGTGACGGTTTGGAAATCGGAGGAGGCGTAGACTTTGCCTTTTGGGGTGTCGGACTCGGCGAGGACCACGTAGTTCCAGTCGCCGGTTTTGGCTTCGCCATTTGCGGTGAGGTTGTAGAGGCCTTCGTTTTTACCCTCTGCGATCGTGATGGTGGGGTTGGCGGAGATGCCCGGTGATTTCCAGAGCATGCGAACGAGGACTTTGCCGTCGAAGCCTTCATTGCGGGTGACTTTGACTTTGAGGGGGAGGACGCCGTTTTGGACGAGGGGGACGGCGGGTTTTTCGATGTCAATTTTGTAAGGGGCGGGTTCGGCGACGGCGACCGGGAGGCGATCGTTCGCGGACTCGTAGTAGATGGCCTGATTGGGATTCCCGCGGACGAAGTCGACGGGCTGGGAGTATTTGCCTTCGACTTTTACTTTTTCATCGAGGCTGCGGGCATTTAGGTCGACGAGTTTCCCGCCGATGGGGGCGTCGGCAGCGGCGTAGAAGACGATGGGGAAAGAGGTCATGCCGGGGGGGACTTTACCTGACTTCCAGGTCATGCCTTTGGGAAGGCCGGGGATATCGAAAGCGACTTCAGAATTGAAATTTTTGCGGTTCACATTGACGACGGTGGCGTAGCGATTGCCTTGGTGGGCGACCATGGCTTTGCGGATCTGGTTATTGCGTCGTTCGAACTCGGGCATCGTGAGCGTGAGCTCAGGGGAGAAGGTCTTGGTTTCGACGCGGTAGACGAAATCTTCGCCGCCGCGGAGGAGCATGTCGCGGACGCGGATGAGGTATTCGCCGTCTTCGGGGAAGGTGTAGTCTATACGGGAGTCGGCGCCGCCGTCGGCGTCGTCATTGGATTGGAGTTGTTTACCGTCTTTATCGAGGATGGCGAGGGTGGGATCGACGGGCGAATTGATCGCTTTCCCGAGGGCACGGACGCGGAATTTTTGGCCTTTCTTTGCGGTGATGCGGAAGAAATCCTGATCGCCGTCTTTTTCAAGGATGCCATTGAGGGCGACGGGGAGGGGTTTATCTACTTTCGTGGCGCTTTTGGCGTCGTTGTTTGGTTCGACTTCGAGGGCGTTGTCGAAGGCGGAGACGCGGAGGGTGTTGGGTGAGGGGGTATTGGGTGCGGCGAAGGTGTCGTGGGTTTCGGCTTCGGCGCCCGGGAGTTTTACTTTTTGTTTGATGGGGCCTTTGGGATCGCCGAGGAGGGTGACGTTCAGTTCGGAGCCGGCTTTTCCGCCGGCGGGGTAGATGGCGGTGGGGCGCGGGAAGTTCCCGACGTGGAGGCGGTAGCGGTAATTGTTGTTTCCTTTGTAGGAGCTTTCGCGGACTTCGATGATGTAGGGGCCGTCTTCGGGAGCGACGATGGAAAGGACGCCGTCCTGGCGGTTGAGGGCGGAGTCATCGGAGATGGCGATTTCGAAGCGGTCTTTGTTGAGGAGTGCGATGTAGGGGTCGAACATTTGACCGAGGCGAATGGCTTCGACTTCGAGGCTTATGCGGTCGCCTTTTTTGGCTTCGATTTGGTAGTAGTCGACGTCTTCATTGGCGGCGACGCCTTCGATGGTGTGGTTGGTGGGGACGGCCTGAGGGGATTCGAATTCGTTGTTGGGTTCTTTTTCGGCGACGGCGGCGAAGGGGCCGATCCAGAAGGAGCGGACGTAGGTGAGGCCGCCCTTGGTTTGGAGGCGCAATTGGTGTTCGCCGAGGGGGGCGTTGGGAGCAACAACGAGGGTGGCTTTCAGGGTTTTGCCATCTTCGGCGGGAGCCAAGTTTTTGGCGGTGATGCCGGAGTCGTAGAAGATGACTTCCTTGGTGTCGCCGAGGCGTTCGCCATAGAAAGTGACGGGTGTTTCTTGGCCGCGTTGACCACCGCGGGGGAGAATATTGTTGAGGGCGGGGGAAGCGGCTTCGGCGGCGCCGATGCAGGCGGCGAAGAGGGCGAGTATGGTGATACGGAATGAGTTCATGAGCGCGGCATTGGTGGAAACGTTGGCACGGCGGCGGGAAGGGCCGCGTGATCGCTTTTGGGCATGGCTTTGGGATCAGGCGATGATGTCGGTGAGGACATTTCCTCCGTCGACGATTTCGATTGGTCTGGGGCCGGGAGCGACGAGTTCTTTGTCGGCGTTGATGCCGAGCTGGTGATAGACGGTTTTGGCGAGGTCTTCGACGCCGACGGGATTCTCGTCGGGTTCATTTCCGAGAGCATCGGCGGTGCCGTAGACGAGGCCCTTCTTGATGCCGCCGCCGGCGAGCATGACGCTGAAGACGCGAGGCCAGTGGTCGCGGCCGGCGGTGTTATTGATTTTCGGTGTGCGTCCGAACTCGGAGGTGACCATCACGAGGGTCGAGTCGAGGAGGCCGCGTTCTTCGAGGTCCGTGATCAGGGCGGCGAGGCCTTTATCGAGGCTTGGGACGTTGCGGGTGATATTGTCTTTGATCTTGTTGTGGTGATCCCATCCGCCGTAGGTCATGGAGACGAAGCGGACGCCGGCTTCGACGAGGCGGCGGGAGAGGAGCATGCGCTGGCCGGCTTCATTTTTGCCGTATTTTTCGCGCATTTTCTCGTCTTCCTTCGTGATATCGAAGGCCTCGCGGGCGGCCTGGGAGGAGATGAGGTCGTATGCTTTTTCGTAGAAGGAATCGACGGCGGTGATGGCGTCGGATTTTTCGAGGGAGCGGAAGTGGTTGTCGACGGTCTCGAGCATGTTGCGGCGGCGGTTGAAGCGATCTTCGGTGACGCCCTCGGCGAGGTTAAGATCGCGGACTTTGAAATCGCCCTTGGCGGGATCGGCGCCGAGTGAGAAGGGGCCGTATGCGGTGGAGAGGTATCCGGTGCCGGCGTATTCGTTTGGTTGATTGGGAACGCAGACGTAAGGGGGGAGGTTGTTTCGGGTGCCGAATTCGTGAGAGATCACGCTTCCGAAGCTGGGGTAGTTGAGGGCGGGCGAAGGACGGTAGCCCGTGAACATGTTGTGGGTGCCCCGTTCGTGGGCGGCTTCGCCGTGGTGCATGGAGCGGATGACCGTGATCTTATCGTTGATCTTGGCCATCTCCTTCATGTGTTCACCGAAGACGATTCCGGGGAGTTTGGTTTTAATGTTCCCGAGGGGGCCTTTGTATTCGGTGGGGGCGTAGACTTTCGGGTCCCAGGTTTCTTGGGCGGCCATGCCACCGGGGAGGTAGATGTGGATGATAGATTTGGCTTGGCCTTCTTTGGTCTCGTAGAATTTGGCGGCGCCGTGGGCTTTTTGTTTGAGGAATTGGGGCAGGGTGAGGCCGAGTCCGCCGACGAGGCCGACGAACATGAAATCGCGGCGCGAGGCGGCGGTGAGGCCTGAGTTTTGGGTACGGGCAAAGAGTGATTTCTTCGACATGACGGTAGTTCCTGGTGTGCTGGTAGAAGATCGCCGGAATCGGCGAGAAATCTCCTGTTTATAGGAACGAGAATCGGAATTGCCGACTTTCAGGAAAAGCGGCTCATTTCGAGGAAAATTCAAGGAGATACGGGGTTTTTGGGGGGTGTGGGTGGGGAAATGGGCTTTACAAAAGAAGCGGGCCCGGCGACTTGGGGGAAGTCAGGTCCGGGCCCGCTGTGCTCGCGCTGGGAAAATGCGGCGAAAAATTGGGGGTTTTGGTTATGTGCTGACGGGGTGTTTTTGTGGGGGATTCCGGTGCGAGGAGCGGGCCCGGCGGTCCAAGGGAAGAAGGCCACACAGGCCCGCTATTGCTCGCGCTGGAAAAGTTTTTAAGAGGTCAGAGGTCAGAGGTCAGAAGGCAGAGGTGAGGGGTGAGGGGTGAGGGGTGTGTTGAGGGTGTTAGGCGGCAAATAGGGGGGAGGAGGATTATTGAGTGTTGAGATTGGAGGAGAGAGGGAGTGGAAGGTTTAGGTTGTGTGTTGGGTTGGTTAGGCGGCTGGGGTGTTGAGGGTGTTAGGCGGCTGTCTATTGCCAGTTTAGGGTGAGGTGTTGAAATTGGATTAGTCCCATGAGAAGCGGAGGCCGATGCCGTAGGTGTTGACGTCTTCCCGGAACTCGGCATGACCCGAGATGCCGATCCATTTGGCGGGCCAGAAGATGAGGTCGGTGGAGGCACCCCAGACGCCGTCGTCGGCGCGGGCGGCTTTGTGCCATTCTGCGAAGGCATCGAGTTCGATATAGTCGTTGAATTTGATGCGGACTCCGGGTTTGACGTAGATACCGCTGCCGTCGCGGAAGTCGTCGAAGAGTTCGCTGGCGGATTTATCGAAGTCGAGGTCTTGCTTGGTGTATTGCCAGCCGACGCTGCCGACGAGGTGGAATTTGGGATGCAAGGGGATGTGGATACCAGGTCCGATTTCGAAGCGGGTGTAGTTGGTATCGGTATCGAAGTCGAAGACATCGCCAATGGAATCGGCATCGGCCTTGGCGTTGGTGTAGGTGAAGCCGGTTTCGAGGAAGAAGAGCCAGAGGAAGTCGAAGGAGAGGTTGGCTTCGAAGCCGTGGGAGTTATCGAGGGGGACGGCGTCGTCGAAGGTGAAGTATCGGTAGCCGATATCGAAGAAGTCGTAGGAGATGCCGTCGAAGGCGGAGGGTTTACCGGCGTAGGAGGAGGGGGGAGGGGAGTAGTAGTAATCGTCCTGGGCCTGGCTTTGGGCGAGGGCGAAGAAGAGGATGAGGGCGGTGATCAGGATACCGACGAGGAATGGAATGGGTCTCATAGCGCGAAGATTATCAATTATGATTAATAATTTTGATCATTTTATTAAAAAGTAAACTAATATTTTTAAAATTTCTTAACTATTTGGCTTTAGGTTATTTATAACTGTATGGTTATAAAGCATTTAAATAAATCAAATTTTTCAGGAAGGCAGGCTCGGGGAGATCGCGGGCGGAAGGCCGAGGGGACGACCGGCGGGGTGGTCGCCCTGCGAGAGCATGGGGTTGGGGGATTTCGGGAGTGGGGGTGGTTGGGCTGGGAGGCGAGGGAAGGGGGGTGTTTTGAGGGCTTGGGCGGGCGGTGTTGGGAGGGGTTGGGGTCACTTGTCGGGGGGGTGGCGAGGAGAAAGAAAAACTTGGTCGAGGGCGTTTAGACGCTAATTTGGCCAACTACCCTCCCCTTGAAATTTGGGAGGGGATCAATTGAGCTGAAGCCACTGGAATCACCTTAGAATCATGGAAAACAAAGAAAATCTCTCAGGGAAGGGCACGGTATCGCGCCGTCAATTCGTCAAAACGGCCTCGACGGTGTCAGCGGCCTCGATTTTTGGATTTCAAGTGGTGCCGAGCCGAGTGTTTGGAGCGAACGACCGGATCAATCTTGGGGCGATTGGAACGGGGGGCAAAGGTGCGGCGGACATTGCGGGTGCGGTGGGCGCGGGGATGAATGTCATCGCGCTTTGTGACGTGGTTGATATTGCGCAGACGCCGGAACCCGGCGGCGGGCGGGTGGAGAAGTTGGTGGGGACGCGGAATGATCATCCGAATGCCAAGTTTTACATGGATTGGCGGGAGATGTTGGAGAAGGAGAAGGATATCGATGCGGTGACGATTTCCACGCCGGATCATCATCATGCGCATGCGTCGATCACGGCGATGAAGATGGGCAAGCATGTTTATTGTCAGAAGCCGTTGACGCACGGCATCTGGGAGGCGCGGATGATGGCGAAGGTGGCGGAGGAGACCGGGGTGAAGACGCAGATGGGCAACCAGGCGCACGCGCAGGATCACATGCGACGCTGTGTGGAACTGATTCGGGCGGGGATGTTGGGCAATGTGAACCAGGCTTACGCGTGGACGAATCGTCCGATCTGGCCGCAGGGAATGCCGGCTTATCCTGAGAAGATGGATGTGCCGCACAACTTGGACTGGGACATTTGGTGTGGACCGGCGCAGATGGTGGATTACTCCGACAAGATTACGCCGTTCAATTGGCGGGGGTATTGGGAGTTTGGCACGGGAGCGTTTGGCGACATGGCTTGTCACATCATGGACATGGCGTATTGGGCGCTGGAGTTGGGCAGCCCGGAAAAGATCGACGTGGAAGCGCACGGGGGCACGGATGTGTCGTGTCCGATTTGGTCGAAGGTGACCTATTATTTTCCGGCGCGTGGTGAGGGGACGAAGCCGGTGCGGTTTATTTGGTATGACGGCAGTGTGGGTGCGGAATGGGATGATGCGGAGTGGAAGCACGTCGGGGGCGAGCCCAATTTGCCGACGGCGAGTGTTCTCGACGGGGTTGATCCGTTGGGCAAGACGGGATTTGGGACGATTGTGATCGGGGACGAGGGGCGTCTTTATTTTAATCGGGGCAAACCCAACTGGATGGTGCGGCCGAGTGCCGGTCTGGACGGGTTTGATTTCCCGGAGGAAACGCTTTCGCGGGCGCCGGATCAGGATCCTTACAAGGAGTGGATGCGGGCGATTCAGGGTGGGCCTGAGCCGTTGGCTAATTTTCAGCAGGCGGGGCCGTTCACGGAGACGGTTTTACTTGGTGTGTTGGCGCAGCGGTTGCAGAAGAGTTTCGAGTGGGATGCGGAGAAGATGGAGGTGAAGGGGATGCCGGAGGCATCGGAGTGGGTCCGTCGGCAGTATCGTGAGGGTTGGGAATTGGAGGTATAGGGGATCGATTGCTTGGGCGAAGCGCTGGCGCGTTGGGCGACGTGATGGGATGATCGCCCGGTGCTTGTGGCGACTAATTGGCTCCGTTAGGAGGAGGCCGGTTCTTCCACTGCGGGGCGACCTGCGGAACGGACAAACGTTTTTGCGGAGGGGGCGGGGTATGTGATGAAGCAGGCGCCTTTCATGTCCTTTTGGTGAATGGTCTCCCGCAGGGTGGCTTGGAGTGGTTCGATGGTTTCGGGATTGACGATTGTGGTGATGTTTCCGAGTTCGCGATTGATACGAAGGCCTCCTTTCGTGTGTTCGGCGTTGGCTTCGGCGAAGCGCCAATAGTCGACGCTGGCGCCGGGTACTCCGAAGTTGAGTGCTTGATCGAGGAGGGTTCCGGTGTCTTTTCGAGCGCACACCACGCGATGGACGACGCGACCGGTGATGGTGCCCCGGGTACTTTGGGCGAAGTCGGCGGCCTTGGGGTCATGGACGAGGAGGTGGTTGGCACGCCAATGGGTGTCGCCTTGCATCTCATCGATGGCGCGGATGATTTGTTGGATGCTTGCCGAGTGTTTTTTGGGGTGAAAGACGCTTGAGAGGTTGGTAAGCCCTTGCGAGATGGGCACTTGGTAGATGAAGCCGCGACCGGGAAGATCGACGCGACCGGCGGCGGCCATTGCCTGGTAGACGGCATCGACGTCGCATTGGTCGACGACCACGGTGACGAGTTCTTTTTCGCGTTTTTTGGTGATGCGGAGAAGTCCGAGGCGATCGCGGAGGCCGAAGCCGCTGGTGTATGAGATCGTGGCGCCCTGGGCTCCTGCCTTTACGGCGGTGCGGCAGATGGAATCGGCTTCGCCTTTGTCTGCGATTTGGAAGAGGGCGATGAGGTCTTTTTTGAAGCGGATATCGAAGGAAGTGGATTCGAATCGGTAGTTGCCAGGGGTCCAAAGCGGGTAGTCCTCGGCGCAGCGGAGGCTGGTGCATTCGGTTGCGAAAATGGAGCCCGCTCCGTACATGCGAAGTTTTCCGACCATGACGATCTGTTCCATGAGCGGTTCCGTATCATCGTTCGGAACGAGGAAGCTGAGAATTTCCTGTTCTGGGGAGAGGGTGGGGAGGAACGATTGATACCAGCGATCTTTGATAAGGCTGCCGCGGGCATTGAGGGTGAGTGCGTGGGCACCTCCGAATTCGAGAACGGCTTCGAGAACCCTGTGGGCGCTTTGCCTCGGGAGGATGGCGGTGACGAGGGAGTAACCGGGGATATCGTTAAAATGCTTCATTCTCGATGGCGTTTAGTTCTTCGCGTTTGCGTGTGCGGTTGACGATCAGGCCGACGGTGAGGACGGTGAGGATCGGGCCGACGGAAGCGAGGGCGAGGATGCCGAAGCCGTCGCTGAGGCCCGGGATATTGGCTCCGATGCCAAGTCCCATTGCGAGGACGAGGGGAACGGTGATGGGGCCGGTGGTGACCCCGGCGCTATCCCAAGCGAAATTGACGAACTCTTCCGAGGATATGACGGAGAGGAATACGAGAAGGAGGTAGGGAGGGATGAGGAGGTTGGTCAGGTTGATGGTGGAGAAAGCCATTTGGGCGACGCCGGCGGCGATCCCGAGTCCGACCCCGATGGCGACGGCCTGCATGAGGAGGCTTTTTCGGAAGACGCCGACGGTGGTGTTTTCAACCGTTTGGCCGAGCGCGTTGAGGGCGGGTTCGGCCAAAGTGGCGCCGTATCCGAGGAAGAACGCGAACACGATGGCGATACATTTTCCGAGGACGGGATTGTCGAAGAGAGCTGGGACGGTTCCGGAGAGTCCCCATGGGGTGATGGCGCTGAAAGTCACGGGGACATTGCTGCCCAACTGTGTTCCGAGCGGTGTGAGGCCGAGGGCGAGTCCGAGGCCGAAGAGTCCCATTCCGACGACGGCGAAGATGACACCGATAGCGATTTCGTCAGCGCGGCGCAGACGTTCTTTGAGGACGACGAGAAGGGTAATGAAGAGGAAGGCGCAGAGGGGGATAATGGCCTGGGCCGCCACAATGAAGGAGCTGAGGATTTCCCTGCCAAAATTAGTGTTAGGGTTCCACGGGTGTTTCACCTGTTCGACAATGAGGGATTCGAACATGGTTTTGTCTTCCTTTTTCTCGAAGACGATGTCGGCGTTCGTGTGGACGATTTTCCCATCTTCGAATATGACTTCTCCGCCGCGATAGCTGGTGGTGTAACCTTCGGGTATTCTTTCGATGTCGCCGGTTTCGAGATAGTCTTGAAACTCTTCCCGCGTGAAGCGGATTTGTTCGAGGGATGGTGTCCCGGCATCCGCGGTGGGTTGTTGGGGGGCGGATGTTTTCGAGGTGGCGACGATCTCGCCTTGGTAATTGGGGGCGCCGTGATAGTCTTTTGCGGCGAGGTGGTAGAAGGAGAGGAGGAGGACCGCGATGATGGGGAAGAGGGAAGCGAGGGTGACGATGCCGAATCCGGCGCCGCCTTGGTCTTGTTCATCGATGATACGGCAGACGCCGATGCCGAGGGCGAGCACGAGAGGGACGGTGACGGGTCCGGTGGTGACGGCGCCGCAGTCCCACGCGAGGCCGATGATGGGATTGAGAGTGGGATTGAAATGGGCGAAGAGGGTCATTCCGACGAGGGTGAGGACGATGGGGATGATGAGTGTTTTGAGTGACCATCCGTAGAAGAAGCGAAGGACGCCGAGAGTGACGGCGAAACCGACGCCGATGCCGACACAGGCGACCAGTTGACCGGAGAAATCGTTCAGGAGGCTATAGAGGAGCGGTGCTTCGTGGGGTTGGACGCCGCTGCCGGCTTTCTTGAGAACGGAGATGGCGGGTTCGGCGAAGGTGGCGCCGACGCCGAGGAGGAAAGCGAAGGTGATGATGAGGGGCATTCGCGAATTCCGCGGGAGGATGGCGCCGATAGTTTCACCGAAAGGCATGAGCCCGAGGCGGAGGCCTTCCATGAAGAAGGTCAGCCCGATGATTACGATCACGATTCCGACGGCGATGGTGGCGCCGTAGATGATGGGGAGATCGAGGAAGAGGGCCTGGAAGACGGCCAGGTAGGCGATGATGAACCAGACGCTCTTGAGTTGTTCGAGTGCTTTTTCCCGGAAGTAGCGCCAGAGGATGGATGCTACGCCGCCGAAGCCCAGCTGTGCGAATGCGGGCGTAGCGGTGGGGGGCGGTTGAGACATGGCGACATCCCGGGTAGGAGCGGGATGCGTGCCAATCATCTGGTGATAGGCTCAGGCGGGAGCGTGCGTGGGAAAGTCGGTGTAGCCGGTCGCTCCGGTGGGAGAGTACCAAGTGTCCATGGGGGCGTCGTTGGCGAGAGGCCAGCCGTGTGCGAAGCGTTGCACGAGGTCGGGATTGCTGATGAAGGGGCGACCGAAGGCGATGAGGTCGGCATCGCCGTCGGCGATGCGGGTTTCCGCGGTGGCTTGATCGTATCCGCAGTTCCCGATGAGCGGGCCGTGGAAGACTTTTCGGAATTCGGCGAGGGTCATGGGGTCGCCGAGTTCGTGGAAGCCGAAGGCGAGGCCGTCGAGGACGTGGAGGTAGGCGAGACCGAGGGGATCGAGTTGTCGGGCGGCGTCGGTGAATTGATCGCGGTAGTCTGGGGAGCCCATATCGTTGAAGACACCGTTCGGGGAGAAGCGGACGCCGACGCGGTTTGCGGGGAAGACGGTGGTCACGGCGGCGAGGACTTCGTGGAGGAGGCGGGAGCGATTTTCGATGGAGCCGCCGTATTCGTCGGTGCGGTGATTGGTTTTGGACTGGAGGAAAGTGTCGAGGAGGTAGCCGTTGGCGGAGTGGACTTCGATGCCGTCGAAGCCGGCTTCCTTGGCGCGCTCGGCGGCGCGGTGATACTCGGCGACGACGCCGGGGAGTTCGCCGGTTTCGAGGGCGCGGGGGACCTCATAATCTTTTTTGCCATCGGGGGTGTGGACGCCATCGCCTTCGATTTTGATGGGGGAGGGGGCGACGGCGGGTTGGCCGTTGTGGAAGCTGCTGTGGGAGGCCCGGCCGCAATGCCAGAGCTGCAAGTAGATGGTGCTTCCTTTGGCGTGGACGGCCTCGACGACGGGTTTCCAGCCTTCGGTCATGGCGTCGGTGTAGATGCCGGGGGAATCGATCCAGCCGTTGGCTTGTTCGGAGATCGTCGTGGCCTCGGTGATGATGAGGCCGGCGTCGGCGCGTTGCGCGTAGTATTCGGCCATGAGGGCATTGGGGATGCGTTCGGCGCCGGCGCGGGCGCGGGTCATGGGGGCGAGGGCGATGCGGTTCTGGAGTGTGAGATCGCCGAGGGTGAAGGGTTGGAAGAGGGGGGAAGTGTTGGTGGTGGTGGTCATGGCGGTGTGAATGGTTGTCTTATGAGGGTTGGGATGGGATGAGGGTTTTGTGTGGGATATTATTTCGATAGTTTACGCGAGGGGATGCTGGATTGGTGCATGGATTGGTTGTGAAGCTGGCAGGGATGAGAAAAGCTAGGTGTCTCGATAGGATACTTCCTACCACAAGTTTGCGATGGCGGATACCTAGGGTATCCAAACATGGGGCCAGCTGTGGGGAGAATCGACGAGACCGGCGCGGACAGGGTTCATGCGGATGTAGTGCGCTTTTTCATCGAAGGATTCGTCGGTGCGGAGACGATGGTCGAAGAAGCCATGTTGCCAGGAGATGCCGTGGTTTCGGGCGAGCCATCGTTTCCAGTTTGAGATAGACGTGTTCATTTTTGTTTCGGGCGAGAATGAGATGAGTGCGTGGACATGGTCCGGCATAAGAAGGAAAAGATGGGGCCACCATTCGCCGTTGTTCATTCGGATGAGTACGGATTCACGGATCGCGTTGGAGGTGACTTTTGTGCAGAGAGTGTTTTGTCTGCGAGTGGTGGTGCAGATGGTGATGAAATAGATGGCGTCGGTGTTTACCCATAGGGGAGATTCGTGGGGGAGTTTTTTTCGCCGGAAGGTGGGCATTGTATTTTGGTTTTTGGGCGGACGTTGTGCGCCCTCGGCGAGGGCGCGCTACCACGGGGGAGGTGGGAGCATTAATGGAAGTCGTGGGATTGGGTGGGGAGGGTGGTTTGGAAGGGGAGGGCTTGGACGTGGTGGGTGTAGAGGGTGAGGGTGTGGTCGATGTGTTGGAGGCGGCCGCGGATGAGGAGGAAGGGTTCCTGGGTGATGACGAGGCGGTATTTTTCGAAAGTGGGGGCGGGGACGAAAGCGTTGGCGATGCCGGTTTCGTCTTCGAGGGAGATGAACATGTGTCCTTTGGCGGTGCCGGGGCGTTGGCGGCAGATGACTTGGCCCCCTATCGTGATGGTGGCGTTGTTGGAGACTTCGTGAAGGTCAACGGCACGATAGGGGGCCGTTATTGGTTGTTGGTTGTTGGTTGTTAGTTCTTTTTGGTGGGCGCGCCAGTGGGCCATGGGGTGGGGGCCGGTGGTGAGGGCGAGGGTTGAGTAGTCGGCGTGGAGGCGTTCGAGGGGGGACATGGGCCGAAGCGGGGCTTGATGCTCGATGCTGGATGCTGGATGCTCGATGGTGGCGAAGAGGTCGTCGGGGTCGGGGAGGTGTTCGGTTTGCCAGAGGGCGTCGCGGCGGTGGTTGATTTCGGGGAGGTCGTTGAGGGCGCCGGACTGGGCGAGGAGGCGGCGTTCTTTTTTATTGGGGCGGACGCGTTTCAGGAAATCGTGGTGGTTGGTGAAGGGTTTGTGGGCGCGTTGGAGGAGGAGGTGTTCGGCGGTGGTTTCGGGGAGGCTTTTGATTTGGTTGAGGCCGAGGCGGAGGGTGGTGTCGTTTTCCACGGCGGCGCCGAGTTCGGAGTGAACGACGGAGACGGGGCGGATGCGGATGCCGTGTCGTTTGGCGTCTTTGAGGAGGGTATCGGGGGCGTAGAAGCCCATGGGTTGGTGATTGAGGAGGCCGACGTAGAATTCGACGGGGCGATGGGCTTTGAGCCAGGTGGAAGCGTAGGCGATGAGGCCGAAGGAGATGGCGTGGGATTCGGGGAAGCCGTAAAGGGCGAAGGATTGGATGGCGTTGACGATTTTGGTTTGGACCTCGGGATCGACGTCGCGTTGGGACATGGCGGCGCGGAGTTTGGTCATGGCTTTCTGCATGCGTTCTTCGGAGCGGTGGAAGGACATGGCGCGGCGGAGTTCTTCGGCTTCGGAGCCGGTGAAGTCGGCGATGACCATGGCCATTTGGAGGACTTGTTCCTGGAAGAGGGGGACGCCGAGGGTGCGTTCGAGGATGGGGACGAAGAGGTCGTGGATGTAGGTGATTTCTTCTTTGCCGTTGCGTCGGTCGAGGTAGGGGTGGGTGAGATTGCCGACGATGGGGCCGGGTCTGATTATGGCGACCTGGACGGCGACGTCGTAGAAGCAGGCGGGTCGCATGCGGGGGAGGGTGGCCATTTGGGCGCGTGATTCGATTTGGAAAGTGCCGATGGTATCGGCGCGCTGCATCATGGCGAAGGTTTCGGGATCGTCCTGGGGGATATGGGCGAGATCGACGGCGCGTTTTTTGCCACGGGTGTTGCAGAGGGTGATGGTTTCTTCCATGGCGGCGAGCATGCCGAGGCCGAGGAGGTCGACCTTGATGATGCCAAGGTCGTCGCAATCGTCCTTGTCCCATTGGACGACGCGGCGGCCTTCCATGGAGGCGTTTTCGAGGGGGACGACGGAGTCGAGTCCCTGGTCGGAGATGATCATGCCGCCGGAGTGTTGGCCGAGGTGTCGGGGGAGGCGGTAGACGGACTGGTAGAGTTTGATGAGGGCGGGTAAGCGGGGGTGATCTTTGGGGAGGCCGGACTGGTTGATTTGTTCTTTGAGTTTGAGGGTGTGGGGGAAGTCGCCGCGGGCGAAGAGGTCGGAGAAGCGACCGAGGATATCCTCGGGGAGGTTGAGGGCTTTCCCCATGTCGCGCATGGCGGAGCGGCCGCGGTAAGTGATGACGTTGGCGGTCATGGCGGCGCCGCGGGGGGCGTATTTTTCGTAGACGGCCTGGATGATGGATTCGCGTTGATCGCCGGAGGGGAGGTCGAGATCGATATCGGGCCAGGAGTTTCGGCCTTCGGCGAGGAATCGTTCGAAGAGGAGTTTGTATTTTATGGGGTCGCAGGCGGTGATGCCGAGGGAGTAGCAGACGGCGGAGTTGGCGGCGGAGCCGCGGCCCTGGACGAGGATGTGGTTGTCGCGGGCCATGTTGACGATGTCCCAGACGATGAGGAAGTATCCGCAGAAGCCGAGTTTTTCGATGAGCGAGAATTCGTGTTCGAGTTGGCGGCGGACTTTTTTGGTGAAGGATTTGCCGGGGTAACGGGTTTTGGCGCCGCGGAGGGTTTCGCGGCGGAGGATTTGGTATTCGGTTTCGCCATTTGGGGAGGGGTAACGGGGGAATTGGTATCCGAGGTTTTCGAGGGAGAATTCGAGGCGATCGGCGAGGTGGAGGGTATTGGTGAGGGCGTCGGGGAGGTCGTGGTGGAAGCGTTCGTACATTTCTTCCGGGGATTTGAGGTGGCGTTGGGAGTTGCGGGCGAGGAGGAGGCCGGCGTCGTCGAGGTGGGTATGGTTTTGGAGGCAGGTGAAGGCGTCGAAGAGGAGGCGACGTTCGGGGGAGTGGAAGGTGGGGCCGTTGGAGGCGAGGAGGGGGAGGCGCAGGTGGTGGGCGAGGTCGCGGAGTTGGTTATTGAGGCGGGTTTCGCCGCGGACCTGGTGGCGGTGGAGTTCGACGTAACAATTTTCGGGGCCGAAGAGGTTGGCGAGGTGTTGGGTGGTTTCGAGGGTGTGGGTGGGGTGGTTCGGGTATTGGGTGAGGGATCGGCGGACGGGGCCTTCTTCATCGCCGGTGAGGGCGATGAGGTGACCGGGGCCGAGGTGTTCGAGGAGTTGGGCGAGTTCGGTGTAGTAGATGCGGGAGTCTTTTCTTAGATTAATCGTCGGATCATCTTTGGATAAGAATGGGAGGGTTTTTGCGGAGGGGGCTCCTCGCTCACGCTCGCAGCTACGGATGAAGGGATCGAGGCCTCTTAGTTTGGCGGTGGTGAGGAGTTGGGAGAGGGCTTGGTATCCTTTTCGGGTGGCGACGAGGAGGGGGAGGACGGATTCGTCTTCGAGGGTGATTTCGGTGCCGACCAGTGCCTTCATGTCGCGGGCGTGATCGGTTCTTTGTTCTTTGGCGGCGTAATGGGCGCGGGCGGAGCCGTAGAATCCGTCGCGATCGGTGAGGGCGAGGGCGGGGAGGCCGAGTTGGGCGGCTTGGCGGATGAGTTCTTCGGGTTGGGAGGCGCCGCGGTGGAAGGAGAAGGCGGAGCGGGCGTGGAGTTCGGTGTATTTTTTTTTGCCCACAGATTGCGCAGATGATAGCGCCCGCTACCGCGGGCTTTTTTTATGTTTTTGAAGAGAAGGGCTGAAGGTTATGAGTAGGTGCCTTCTAGGAGCCATTGGTGATTGGGGGGGTCGTGGGTGAGGCGGTAGAGGTGGTGGTTTTCGTGGTGGATATCCCATTCTTCGCGGGCCCATTGGTATCGGCGGTCCCACCAGTTTCCGGAGTGACGCCAGGGGCCGCGGTGGTCGAGGATTTTTCCGCGGTGGGGGCGTTTACCGGAGAGGATTTCGAGGGGGTGATGGGAGTCGGCGTGGATTTTGACGGTGACGGGGAGTGGGGGGCGATAGCGTCTCAGGGGCAACGTGCCGTTGCATCCAGATGGCGCGCGCTCGTTGGCGCGGCAGGCTGAGCCTGCACCCAGAAGTGCGCGCTCGTTGGCGCGCGGGTGGGGGGCGGATGGGGGGGCGGGGGGGTATTGGTTTGATGTTTTTAGGG
>JBCCIR010000090.1:0-22121 GCA_039028175.1 Verrucomicrobiota bacterium | reverse complement strand
GCTAATGGGATTATCGAAATACGGACTCTCGTATGTCTTCTCACCCACGCCGGGTATGGAACCCGTAACAGTGTCTCCCTTCATCACGATCGTCATGGTGTGCCATTGATCCGGAGCAACACGCCCTTGTAACGCTTCCATGTTGACAGGCTCTTCAATCGGAATGTTGCGATTCGTATTGATCCTCAACAAAAACCCATGGGAATTGACGACAAATCGAAAGATGTGTCCGCCCTCAGAATAGTTGACCTTGAAGTTGATCTCCCTCCCCTGCTGAAGATTGAAGTCAAACGTAAACGTCAAATCTCGGCCGGCCGCAAAACGAGGGGAACTGCAACCGACAATATTCGTCCCCTCAGGAGCCGCACTGGCAAGGCGCCCCTCGTCCGTAACCCTCCAGAACGAGCGATCCTTCATGGGCCACTTTTCAATCGCGGAAGTACCGGACGTGAAGTCCTCCTCAAACACGACCGCCGACGCAGCCGCGCACGGGAGCATCACTGCTGCGAAAATCGTTATCAGGAGTTTTTTCGCCATCGACTATCCAACGGGAGTTATTAAAAGGGACTTTCTAGCCCTCTCTCTAGCTCGATATAGCCAATATACCCCGGGGTTTGCGCATTTTTCCTCTAAATCCTCGGCAGCGACGCCGGGAGGGTTCGTGAGCCAGATTCCAATCAGAGCCAACTACTCACAGACTGCTGTTGCCGACAAGCTCGAAGCGCTGGACTGACCACTCAGGATTCTCTCAGCTTTGCACCGTATTCGTTGGTGGGATCTCTGTATATCGAATGCAGATGATTGTGCGGATCACCTCCAAGGTCTTGCCCTGCGTATTCAATGATGAGAGAGGGGCCCTGAATCCGATAAGAAAAGTCCCCCCCGGCCTCGACGGGCCCCCACCACGCAAAAGTCATGTCATCAACCTCCGACTCAAGCTCTTTCATACGCTTTTCAGCGGCAGCATCGGGAAGGTCACCAACGTAAAGTTTGATCAAATCCAGTAAGGCCTCTCGCTGATCCCCATCAAGTTGCCCGCAAGGAAGACCAATTTGCTCGGGGACAAATCCGTCCTGACCGGCACCCGCGACCAAATTGCTTCGAGTATCGCCGATGATGGCCTGCTCACGCTGCTCTTCAGAGAGCATTTCCATCAGCTTCAGCGCTCCTTCGTCCTTACTCTCCATCGGAGCAATGGTCTCGTCACCTTGTTGGAAATCTCGTGGCTGCGTTCCTATAAATGTCGGCGAGAGAGACATCTCGTCCCCGAGAATGGACAAGTTAATCGCAAGATGATGCCCATCCAATTGAATCGCCCAAGGCGAGTCGGCGGACGGCTCTCCAAAAATGGCGAGCCAATAGTCTTCCGCCCCAAACCCGGGACGACGCTGACCATTGTTAAGCAGACGGTCATCCGCGAGCGGAATATTAATAGCCTTCCCATATCCCTGGGGACTCAAAACCGACGCAAGCAAATCACAAGCAGCCTCCAGCTGTTCTTGGTTCAAATCCCCCAATCGAACCCCACCCTGCGGCCCACGGGGCGGCGTATTGGTCCACCGAGATTTTTCTTCACTGTCGAACGGCAACGCAGCTTGCTCCCGAAGCTCTTCATTTAGACTCGATAAGAAGACCTCAGCTCGGGCACTCATATCGGCCGCCGACACCGTTTCGGCACGCTCCGGAACGTATGTCGTCAGCACTTCACTCGGAAGAGACGGGTAGGACTCGGCTAAAACAAGCGACCGAAAAACTATAAATATTACGACCAGAAGAACGTGCCTTTTCATGCCTAAAACTGCTGCCTTCTCCACCCAATGTAAACTGAAAGGTCCTCGCGATGTATGCCTCATATGCGCAGCCGGGTCGTCCTCTGCGATTGATCGAAAAGCAGTCCTCTCCGGCCAGATGCTGCCCTGGACTCACCAGCCTTGACCTCTTCCTATCCCCCTCCACCTCTTTCCACCCCCTCTCATACCCACCGCTTTCAACCCCCCGCAGTTGCCTGGCACGTCCTCAGAGAAATAACATCTCCTTTCTAAACAAATTCCAGACCTGTAAGCGCACCACTACTGCTGGAGAAAGTGTCAGTTTCAACGCCAAGACGTTGAAGCATCGAAAGGTATAAGTTCGCGAGTGGCACGTTGTCGTCGCGGTTGAATGCCACGTGTTGTCCATGCCGAAAACCGCCACCAGCAAGAAGAACAGGAAGGTTTGAATTGTCGTGCGTCCCCGCATGTCCCATGTTCGACCCGTATAGCAACATCGTCCGGTCAAGCAGCGTCTCCCCTTCTTCCTGCGTCTCCTTCAGCCCGCCAAGAAGTCGCCCCACTTCCGACAGTCCCGCCCGCTCCACGGTCGCCAATTGCTCGCGGGATTCCTTCATCCCCTGCTGATGCGTCAACGCATGATGAGGCAATTCCACCCCCGGCAAATCCACTTTCGGGTTGAACTGCTGCGTCACAAAAATCGTGATCAATCGCGTCGAATCCGTCTCGATCGCCATCCTCGCCAAATCATACATCAATCTCGTCCGTGCTACCAAAGCCTCCGGTGATCGCTCATCCCGAGGCATCGACACATCCACTTTCGGCTTAGGGCGCTCTTCCCAAGCTTCATTCTCGTGAAGCCGCTGCTCCAATTCGCGAAATGCCGTGAAAAACTGATCCAATCGCTCCCGGTCGCGATATCCCGCTTCCCGCTGGATCGATTTGATCCGGTCACGAAACGAATCCATCAAGCTCTGCCCATCCTTCAATCGCACCACCTGCCGCCTGACTTCCTCCGGAGTCCCCTGAACAAACAAACTCCGATACACCTGAGACGGTCTCTCCTCCGCTGGCATTCGCACACCGTCCCCCGAATAAGACAGCGACCCTCCCCCCGGTCCCACCCGCAATGCCAAATAGGGAAACCGAGTCGCGGAACCCAACTGCGTCGCCGCATACTGATCCACCGAGATCGTATTCTTAAACCCCGGTTTCCGCGGATGCCGCGCCCCCGTCAGAAAACACTTGTCCGTCTGATGCCCACCCACGCACTCCGGATGCGACAACCCCGAGAAAACAGTGAACTCATCCCGAAACTCCTTCAACTCACGAAGATAGGGCGACAGCTCGTAGCCGCGTCCCACTCCCGTTGGAAAGAAAAAGTCGGGAATCACCCCAAGATCATTGCAAATCGCCACCATCCGCCGCCGCGGCACACTCACCCGCTCCGCCCCACGCGCCACTGACTCCAACCACGGCAATGCTAGGACCGATCCTGCTCCCCGCAGAAAGGCCCTCCGATGTATCGTTTTTCCATTCATGGTATTCACTTCTCCAAAAACAATCGACTACGCACAATAAGATGTATCAACGTCCGCACGCCATACCCATCCCCCGCCGCCGAATCCAAAATCTCATCAATAATCTCACGGTCCGCAAATCCAACCGGCTCCCCCGTCCCATAAACAATCAACTGCTCGAGTAAGTTGCGCGCCAGCTCATCCTCACGCTTCACAAGCAGGTCCCGAAAATCCCGAATCCCCCGAAATTCGGAACCATCTTCAAATTCCCCCGATCCATCCACAGCCAACCCGGCGCGTGTCTGCGCCGGTCTCGCCTCCAATACCAACCCAAGCAATTTTCCCTTCTCCAACGATCGATAGCGCTCCCGGTATCCCCCCATCACATCAAAACTCTCCAAAGCAAATCCCGGTGGATCAATCTTCGCATGACACCCGGCACAGGCTTCGTCCTCCCGATGCCGCGCCAGTTGCTCTCGAATCGTCGTGACACCCGAGATATCCGGTTCCACCGCCGGAACACTCGGAGGGGGCGGAGGAGGAGGAGTCCCGAGAAGGTGCGTCAAAACATAGTCGCCACGTACCACAGGAGAAGTAACCGTCCCGTTCGCGCTCGTCTTCAACAACGCAGCCTGCGTCAAAAAACCTCCTCGCACCGAACCCTCCTCCAAAGACACTTTCCGAATCTCATTCCCAAACACCCCGGGAATGCCATAGAGCTCGGCCAAACGCTGGTTGATCATCAAAAAATCAGATTCCACCACGTGCCGGGCACCCAAATCCCGGGCCAGCATTTCCGCAAAATAGGCCCGCGTCTCCCAGAGCGCGGAGTCCATCAAAAGCGGCGTGTACTCCGGGTAAAGATTCGCGTCCGGCTCCGTCAAGGCGATGTCCTCAAGCTTCAACCACTTGTCCAGAAAGTGCTCCACAAACCGCTCCGATCGCGCGTCATCAAGAAGACGATCCACTTGCCCGCGCAAGACATCCTTCCTGAGTATCCGTCCCGTCTTCGCCAACCTGATCAAGTCTCCGTCCGGCGGCGAATTCCACAAAAAGTAAGACAGCCGCTCCGCCAACGCATGCCCGTCCAATCGCCCCGGACTCATCCGCATCAATAAAAAATCCGGCGACGTCAATACCGCGCGATAGCCCGATATCATCGCTTCCTCAAACGGCTCATCCCGCTTGAGCTTCCGCACGACCGTCTGCATCGGCACCGCCATGTCCTCCGGCGTTGCCGGCCGTCTCAATGCCCGGCCCAAAAATCTCCACATCAAAGACCGCGCCTCTTCGATCAACTCAACCTCGTCATCCCCTTCCACCTCCTCGCCCGGAAAATGATCACCAAACAAACGCAAATGACTTTCCGGCGGCCAACTCTCATAAAGCGGCCCCTCCAACTCAAACCAACGGAACGCCACCCCGTGAGCACGAAACCGCTCATACACCGGTTCCCCCACGTATTCCTCACCCGGCTTTCCTCTGGTAAGCCCCTTGACTCTGGGAAACGGAGCCGAGGCGACGAGCGGCTTGATCACATCGTCGGGCTCCAACCAAACCGTAATCTCACCCGTGCTCGGCTCGTAAGGAGGCAAATCGATAAAACCCAGCGTCCGATCATTTGAGTAAAGGCCCACCGTTTCCATCCGCTCCGATGCCACTAGCTCACCGTGATCATTCAAAACCCCGAACCCATTCACCCGAATCTTGTAATACCCCGCCACCGTCGGCTTCAACGGACGGATCGTCATTCCCAGGTTGAAGGCTCCGTTGATGAAAATCGCAAACCCATCAAAGCGTGGCGGCAAATCGATCGCATGCCCCGCAATCCGTCTCTCAAAATCGCCCTGAAAATACCTCATGGTCTTGTCGACCTCCATGCCGTTCAACGGTATTCCCTTCGTTTGCTTCAACAGCGCATTAAAGCCATTGAAGTTGCGCTCAAAGTTCTTCGGGTCACGAACGTCAAATCGAATCGTTTGCGATTCCGGACGCTCTCGAGTCGGCGCCATCGCCCGCCGTAAACCCATGTCGGCCGCCTCCATCAGGCGACTCGCATGAACATGCGAAAAATCCAAAGCAGCGGCTGATTTGTCATAGCCAAAGGAATTTCCCTCGGGAGGAAGCGCTTCCGCCACGCTCAAATGAGGCAACGCAAGAACCTCCCGCAACGTTTCCTCGTATTCTCGTCGGTTCAATCGTCTCACCGTCGCACGCCCCTCCGACACATTCCGCTCGCGCTCGACCTCCGCCAGTTCTCCCAACAAAACCTCCGTGACCGCTTTCAACTCCCCAACTTCCGGACGCGGCTTCTTCGCAGGCGGCATCTCCCCGTTTTCCACCCGTTCCAATACGATTCCCCAGGCCGAATGACCCGCCGGATCGGAAAAATCATACTCCAATGCCGTCAAATCCAAATCCCCCTTCCGCACATCCGAATCATGACAATCAAAACAATGCATCGCCAAAAATTCATCGATCAATTCAAAGGAACCCTCGCTCCCCACACCTCCAACGCCCTTCGCTCCAGCGGATTCCTGAGCCCACACACATGTGCCCAAGAGCAGAAAGCCAATCTTAAGAAAATCAAATCTCATCCGCCTCGGGAACCTTCCTATTCTACCTCGGAACCAGACGCCTTGATCGGCACCACCGAACGCCAACTCGGACCAATCCGAATCTCGTCAAAAATTCGCGCGTGCTCCCCCTCCGAACTTAATAACACCAAGTCATACGCGGCACTCTGCTTCAAACCACGAGCCTGCACATCCCAACTCTGCGGCTCCACAAAGTCCAACTCCTCTCCCTCCGCATACATCCGAAAGGAAATCTCATCCTCAGCATGCGGCCGGGAAATCACCTTCCCCACACAAAAAATCGTCTGCCCCGGAGCGTATTCCGCCGTGCTCGAAAAAGTCCGCCCATCTCCCGTTCGTATCCGCGGCTCCATCCGGTGCGTCCAACCAAAACTCAATGCCTCCCCAAAATAGTCCTCCGATGACCGAAACGTGAGCCGCATACCCTCTCGGGCGTCACCCGGAGTAAACTTCCGGTGCGCCGGCTCGCGCACCATGAAACTGAAATAACGAATCCCATGCTTCCCCATGTCAAAACGATTCGCCAATGGACGCACCCGGTAATTCTTGCCCGGACCAAATTCCATCATCCCCAATAACCCACCCTTCACCGGCCAGGTCACGTTCAGCTTGCTCTCCACGATCCGCATATCCGTCGATGTATCCGCTCGGCCTTCACCATACTCCTCCTCCGTCCGCAACCGCCAAGGCCCCGCCCATCCCTTGCCCCCGTCCAAATCCCCGGCCGCATACACCGCCGGCTCATGCTGAAAACCTTCATACACCCACATCAAATCACGGCGCTCACGAGGTTTCGCCCGGCGCACGACGTCATCAAAACGATCCGCGTCCATCGCCACTTCCCGCTTTGAAACCGGCGCCCGCTTGTCCAAGCGCACGGCTTTGCCCGCATGAATCACCTCACCCCCGCGCTGCTCACCGCGCAACGCCACTTCCCCCTCCAGCACATGCAATTCCGTCGCCCCGTTCGAATCCACCTTCACCGCAAACTCCGTCCCCAAATCCACCAGCTCACTCTCCGGTGTCGCCAAAACAAATCCCTCCGCCCCTTCATCCGCCCGCACCACCACTTCCCCAAACAATAGCCGTCCACTCCCCGGCGAATCCAATTCCAACGCGGTCTCGCCCGT
Organism: Verrucomicrobiota bacterium; assembly: GCA_039028175.1. Lineage (GTDB taxonomy): Bacteria > Verrucomicrobiota > Verrucomicrobiia > Verrucomicrobiales > DEV007 > JBCDBW01. The sequence continues at coordinate 15,105 of JBCCIR010000090.1, read as the reverse complement.
CAACACCAACGCCGCCCCCCCGTCAAATCGCACCACCGCCGTCCCCTCACCCAAATGCAAGCGACCCTTCCGCAATCGCTGTCCCTCCTGCAAGGCACCATCCGGCATCTCCCACACACAATCTTCACTGAAAACCAGCGTCCCCACATACTCCGCCGTCTCCCCCACGCCCGCACCCGTCGACCCCACCCACGCCCCTTGCGCCGCGACCGTCAAACCGATCGCCACACACGCCGCCGCCGCATATCCCCACCACGCTCCCCGCCACCCTCGCGCTCCACCCGCCCGAACCGCCGCTTCAATCTCCTCCTCATCCTCCGCAGGCGGGGGAAATTTCTCCAACAACGCCCGCATCTGCATATACCGCAAATAATACGCCCGCGCCCCCGCATCCGCGCGTAACCGCGCCTCAAACACCCGCATCTCCTCCTCCGTAATCGTCTCCTCACATAACGCCGCCAACCAATGATCCAACTCGCGCTCCATCATCCCGCCCCCCCCTCAAACTTCAATTGCAACGAAATACACTTCATCAATGACCCGTAAATCCGGCTCATCGACCGACTCACCACCGACTCCGACTTCCCGATTCGCTTCGCAATCCCCCGGTTCGTTCCCCCGGGCGCAAATCGCCACGCCACAAACTTCCGGTCTTCGCTCGCCAATTTCCCCAAACAACGCTCCAGCGCCGCCTGCGTGTCCTCCAAACCCTCCGTGTGCTCCTCCGCCTCCTGCGCCAGCACATCCAGTATCTCATCCCCAAACTGCAACCGCTCCCGAGCCTTCTTCTGCCGAAAATACCGCACCTGGTGAAAGGCCGTCCGAAACGCCCATCGATCAAAATGCGTCCCTTTCTCGAACTGATCAAACTTCCGCCACAACACCGCCGCCGTCTCCTGCAACACGTCGTCCGCATCCGCCTTGTGCGGTATCAAACTACGGATATACGCATAAATCCGAGGCTGATGGTCGATAAACAACCCCATAAATTCATCGTGGCGATCCTGATCCGTCATCGGTCCTGGGTAAAAATAGCGTCTGACGCCCAAGTTTGCGCGATTTCTTACCCTTCCAAGCCCGATCCTCCCCCGCCAAGCCTCACTCGGGGCCGGCCAACCGGAGCCGAACGCCCATCGCCCGATGATCCGAGCTGCCATCGGGAAATACCTCCGCATCCTTCACATCAAAACCCCGCACAAAGATCCGGTCCAGCACCAGCGCCGGATCAATTCCCAGCAACCCATTCAAAAAGGCCGGGCTCTGAGCCCCGGTCTTTCGCCCCGCGGGAAAGCCCTCGATTTCTTCGACACCCACGCGCTCAGCCATTTCAGTCAATATCGTCAGCCGCTTCCGACTCCACGTATTAAAATCCCCGGCGAAGACCACCGGCCCCTCGTGCGCACCAATTACCGCTTCCAGCTCCCCCAGCTGATCTCGAAATTTTCGTGTGGTGAAACGCTGAAAATTCAGGCAATGCACGTTCACCGCCAGTAACGGTTCTCCTTCAGCCATTCCATACAAGGTCGCCAAGGCCATCTTGGGAGCCGTCCACGCCGGCTCACGCTTACGCGAGGCCATCGCTTCCACTTCGATCGGCGGCACTCTCGAAATCGTCATGACCCCGCGCGCCGCGCTTCCCGCCCACGGATAGCGCCACGCCGGTGCAAAAACCGCGCCATACCCCTGCAGGGTCGCAATGTCTTCGCGCACCTCCTGCAACAAAATCAGGTCCGGCGACCAGGCATCCGCAACTTCCGCCAACTCCCCCGCCACTGCCGCGTCCCGAGACTTCTGAATGTTCCAGTTCAATACGGAAACATCCCGCGCCAGAACCGCATCCGATTGATCAAAGACACCCACCTCCTGAACCCGCGCGACACGGCACCCTGTCCCAAAAACCAGCACCCCCGCCACCATCATCGCCGCCCATCTCGTCATTACGCCGCCCCACATAAGCCCCGTCTGGAAAAAGATCGAGCTTTTTGCCCTTTCCTCCCGCATCCGCCTCGCTACCTTCTTCCCCACAATTATGAACAACCGCCGCCTCGGAAAATCCGGAATCGTCGTCTCAGAAATCTGCATGGGCACCATGACCTTCGGCGAACAAGCCGACGAAAAAACCGGTCATCAAATCATGGACCACGCCTTCGACCAAGGCGTGAATTTCTTCGACGTCGCCGAAATCTACCCCGTCCCCCCATCCGCGGAGAAATACGGGGTCACCGAGGAAATTGTCGGCCGCTGGCTCAAAACGAAACCACGCGACGCCGTCATCGTCGCCACGAAGGTCACCGGGCCCGGCCATGGCTGGTTCACCCCGCCCGTGCGCCACGGCCTCACCGCACTCGATCGTCATCAGATCATTCGCGCGGTCGAAGGCAGTCTCAAACGACTCCAGACCGATTACATTGATCTCTATCAAACCCATTGGCCCGATCACGGCATGCGATACGAGGATACGCTCGGTGCCCTCACGGAACTCGTCGCCGCCGGCAAAGTCCGTGTCATCGGGTGCAGTAATGAAACTTCTTGGGGCCTCATGAAAAGCCTCTGGCAGGCCGAAGACCACGGCCTCGCCCGATACGACACAGTGCAAAACAATTTCTCCCTCATCAATCGCCGCTGCGAGAGCGAGCTCGCCCAAGTCTGCCGTCAGGAAAACGTCAGCCTGCTCCCCTACTCCCCACTCGGTGGCGGCGTCCTCTCGGGCAAATACAATGACGGCGCCACTCCCGATGGCGCCCGTTTCTCCGACTACCTCGTCAACGGCGGCGAACGCCAGAAACGCATGGCCCTCCGTTTCGTCAACGATCGCACCCTCGAAACCACGAACCGCCTCCAACAAATCGCCGCCAAGCTCGGCATCGATGTCATTACCCTCGCCACCGCCTGGAGCAAACAACACGACTTCGTCGCCTCCAGCATCATCGGCGCAAACTCAATCGACCAACTCAAACCCGCCCTCGCCGCCGCCGACCTTACCCTCGACGACGATACCCTTGCCCAGATTAACCAAATCGACGAAGAACTCCCTAACCCCATGACCGAAGACGGCCTCCGGCGGCTCTGATTTCTTCGCCTTTAATTGTAGGGCAGGCGCCCCGCCTGCCGTTCCCCACCGCCACCCCAACCAGAATCTGAATCGCATCGCTCCCCCGCATATAGAAATCGCTTTCGGAAGCTGGTCGACATCTACGTCAATCGCCCTTCTCCAATTCTCGGTATCGCTTCCAAAACCGCCTCTTGTATCGCTTATAGCTGGCATTCACCCGCTCCAGCGTAATCTCCTCATCGAGATCAATATCTCCCCTGTCGGGAAGGTCTGCCGAAAGCGCATCCAAGACGTCAAACATCCGCGAATGCTTCGCGCTTGCTTCATCCATTAGTGAAGCCCCCGCTTCAGTGAGAGCATAGCGCCCGTCCTTCTTCTCAACGACCCCCTTGCTTTGCAGCTGACCAAGACTGCGCTGCAGCTCCTTGTATGATGGAATCGCTTTGTTGATCCCGTCCGCCGTTCCGATAATCTCGTCGAGCTCCACGGGTCCCTCCTTCGAAGCGTAAGCAACCGCCATAAATATCCAGGATGTCGTCGTCCAGCTCACGTCTTGGCCGATCAACTTATTCGACAACCGTCGCCGAGCAACCGCGAAGGCCATCGAACCAACAAGCAATCGAAACCCGCGCACGACATGTGCCCCTCGCTCAAGCTTGCTGGCACCGCCTCCCCCTTATTCGAACCTCAACCCACGCCGTCTCTGATCTCCAAATCCACCAGCACGCCGTCCGCCGGACGGGTCGACACGCCCGCACTGGCTTCCGTCTCCTCATTCACCGCCTCGAACTTAAAAACTTTTACAAACGCCCCCACCACAAGTCCCACCTCCAACAGTCCAAGAGAACGCCCCGGACAGAACCGCGGACCATACCCGAATCCAAAATGAAGCATCTCCTTCGCGTTCATCCCCTTCTCTTCCATCACTTCCCACCGTTCCGGTGCAAATTCCACCGCCGGATATCCCGTCACTTCTTCGCCCCAGAATTCGTCACACCGATTCGCATGCCAGACGTCCAGGCGAATGTGCGTGCCCTTCGGGATCACCATCGTCCGCCCGTCCGCCGTCTCCACGGTGGTGTCAACGGTGGCCCGACGAGGCAAAAAGTAGAGCGCAGGGGTCAGACGCAAGGTCTCTTCCAAGACCCGGTTCAAACACTGCGCCCGCTTAAAGTCATCAGGATCGTATGATTCCATGTCTTTGACCTCCTCGTATACTTTCTCCTGCCATTCGGGGTTGTGAGAGAGATGCGATATCGCCCAACCCGCAAACGAATTCGTCGCTTCCATCGCTCCCGCAAGAAACACGCGGATGTTGCTTCGCAACGCTTCGTCTGTGGCTTCCGACTCGAACTCCGCCCACAATCCGAGCCCCTCCTCCCTCCCGGCCAAGGCAATGTCCGTCAGCTCCTCAAAATCCGCCGCCATTTGCCGAAGAACGTTGCTCTCGCCAGACATCGCCCGGGAGATCGCCTGCGCCCGCGGGGCAACGGTATCGCGAATCATGTGGTCAATCATGTAGACGAGCGCAGGAACAAAACGGGACCGTAGCTCGTCGTAAGAAACACTCCCGCCGAAAAAATTGTTCACGAGCATCTCCAACATGACCGTCTTGATCTCCGGATCGAGCTCGATCCGGGTCCGTTTTTCGCCGGTCTTCGCTTGCAGCGAACGAAGCGCCTCAAGCCGCTCCACCACTGTCTTCCGAAAAGTCTCCTCGAACCCATGAAACTTGGTCGGTTGGAACAAGTTCGATCGACTGAAAGGCTGGGCCACCAAGCTCTTTTGCCGACGCCAGATTGATCCATTCGCATAGAGGAGCGAATCCTCTCCGGTTGCCCGTGCAATCCCGGCCGTCGGACTCGTATCTCTATCAAACTGCCCGGGCTTGTCTCCCGTATCGGCCTGAATCGCTTTGATGATCCCCGGATCACGACTAACCAAAACGGGCGGAAAACCGCCGGCGTAAAGGTATCGATTGTGCCGGCCCCATCCCTCCTCTTCGTCCGCCTCGGTGTAAAAGGCTTCAAATATCCGGATCGGCTCCTTGTAGTTCCAAGGCAACGGAATGGGCGCGGCAGGCCTCGCCTTCCCAAACAACGAAACTCGCGTCGGAAGGCAATCACCCCCAAACGGATTCTTACCCCCGATCTGCCGCGACAAGTGCTTGGCCCACTCACTGAAAGTCATTGATTTTTCACCCTCAAGTTAACGAAACAATTTGCCCGACAGTCTTGATGGAGCAGCCAAGGAGCACAATGAAGAATCGCCCATACAAAAAACCACCGCACGACGGGTGCACCCGCCGTCCGATGGTTCTTGTGCCTTATCCGCAACTGCAGCAACAGCAACATCCACCGCCGCTACAACACGAACGAGAGCACTCACATTTCTCATGTTTGTCTTTCTTACTCATGTGTCTGGGTCTCCTTTCTAAATCAAAAAATCAGAGTCAACACTCGCAATCACAACACGGACACTCCTCCAAGACTTCCGCCAATTCCCGCAACTCCTTCGCCATCGCCCGCGCATTCGCCCGATAAAGTACCGTCCGCCCCCGCCGCTCCGCGCTCACCAACCCGCAATCCCGCATCTGCGCCAAATGCCGCGACACCACCGACAAATCCACATCCATCCCCCGCGCCCGATACACCTCCGAAACCGGCTGCGCCTCCTCACACCCGCACAAACGACAAAATATCTTCACCCGACTCGGATCCCCCAAAGCCCGAAACCACCCCCGCAATCTCCCAATCCGCTTGTTTATATACTTGCACATTTGTGCAAGTATACAATTAAATAGACGAGGTTCAAATGTATTTTTGCCTCTTTCTCCAAAGACCCGCTCCTCAGCCCGTCCCGCTCCCATCCCCCCAGTCCCCCCGCGACCAACATCAAAAATTTCGTGTCAATTCGTGTCCAGTAGCCTGCCCTGAGCCTAGCCGAAGGGTGGTTTCCCCCTCCCCCGCCCCAATAACGGCGCCAACACTTCCCCCGCCCCGCTCCCCTTCACCTCATACACGAATTCCATCAACTCCCCCAATCGCCCCCCGGGAAACCCGCCCCCACGCTCCACAAACCAATGCAAATACTCCCAAGGCAATTCCACCACCCGCATCCCATCCGGCGGCTCCCCCTCCGGCCCAAACTTCCCAAACGGCATCCGATACACCTCCAAATCCGAAAAATACTCCGCCAAATCCGCTTTCAATCCATCCATCATAAAACAATTCCGAATCCAATCCCTCGGTAGAGGGATTTAATCTGCGCAATACGAGGTCGCGCTAGCGACCACAACAACGACAAAGTCACTTTGGTATAGCCCGCCCTAGCGGGATCATCTGCGGGTAAAAAACTGCCTTTCATTATCTCCTCACACACGGACACACATCACTCCCATCCTCCGGCAATCGCTCCGCCGTAAACACCCGCAACGGCCACGACAAAGTCCGCGTCGCCGCCCCCGTCAACGACTGAAACGCTCCCACCGCCGTCACCCGACCACTGAAATCTTGGAACGTCCCGTCAATCCGGATCGGCGTGTTCAAATTCAAAATCTGAGGCCGCTTCGCCTGCGGCACCACTTCCATGTCTACAGTTTCCGTCCGAAAATTGATCGTCCCCCCCGCCTGCGCCCGCACCCGCGTGGCATCAATAATGAACGACTTCGGCGTCATAATCCCGTCACTCATCAACATCTCACCCACAATACAATTCAACTTCGACGCCCGTTCCGGATCCAACCGCGGAATCAACGCCGTAATCACGTTCGTCGCCCAAAAATCAAACACCCCCGCCGACAACCGTTCCGGACATACACTGAAGTTGATATACCCGCTCGCATGCGCCGAAAATCGCCCCGGCTCCGGCGCCACCGCACGCAACTTCGCATCAATATTAAGCTTCCCCTTCGCCTCGCTCGAAGGATCCTCCCGCCGCGCCAATACCCCATAATCAAAATCCTGGCACTTCACCTCCACCCGCGTCTCCTCCCGCCCCTTCTCCGGATGGAAAAACAACGACAACTGCAAATCCCCGCCCGGCAAATTCAAATCCATCGGGTCAACCGTCATCGCCCCGCCCGACACCTTTACCGTCATCCGCCCACGCCCCAACGCATCCCTTCCCGATCGCACATCCCGCGCATCCAACGAAACATCCGCATCCAAACTCCCCAACACTGCCGCACTGAAAACTTCCGCCAACTGCTGCTGCGCCCCGTCAATAATCTTCGTCGACGTCACTTCCGCAGAATCACCCCCGGTATTCGGCCCCACCGGCGACCAATCCTCCTTCACAAAATCGTTCAACTGCAGCTGCGCCGACACCAGGTCCGCCGTCACCCGCGGCCGCTCCCCGCCCGTGTCCACCGCCAATTTCCCCGTCAAGCCCGATCCCCCCACCGTGAGATCAATGTCCTCCAACGCATAACCCGTCGCCACAAAATCAAAATACGATTTCATCCGAAACGGGCTCAAAGGCGGCAGATCCAAATCAAACAGATCACTGAGATCACTCAGCGACCGGGTGTCCACCTTCATTTCCCCCGCGATATCTTCCCGGTCCAATGGCAACGCCACATCAAACTCCAACCCAATCGTCGTCCCCGGCAACTCCCAGTCCAAACGCGCGGTCAACCGCTCCTTCCCCGCCGCAATCGCATCCAAACCATCCGACTCGAAGCGCATCGCCAATACATCATCACCGACATGCCCGTTCAGGCTGAATTCCAACTTCTCTCCCGGCTTTAAATCAATCGTCCCATCATCGATCAACACCACCGCCTTCCCCCGACGCCCACCCGTCCGAAGCACCCACTCCCCTTTCCCAAACTTCCCAGCCACCGACGAACCCAACAAAATTTCCCGCAAGGTCGCTCCCCGCATCTTCAAGTCCACATCAAAACGATCAGTCGTAAACCCTGGCAACTCCGCCAATCCCAATTCCTCCAATAGTCCCGCCACATCCACCGTGGCCGCGCTCAGTTGAAAATCCAAGGCGGGCTGCTCCCCCCGAAAATCTGCCGTCACATCCCCCGTATACTCCTCCTCTTCGAACACGAACGAAAACGGTGCGTCTTCCAATTTCCCCTCGCTCACCTGCGCCGCCACCTCCACCTCGCTCACTTTCCCCTTCTCCAACTGCACGGTCCCCGCCCGCAACTTGACGGTCGCATCCCCCAAATTCAACTGCGATGGCAATATCGTCCGATCCAAATCAACACCGCCATTCCCCGCCTCATCCTTCTTCTTATCCTCCCCCCCAATCACCTGGGCCACCACCACCCGCCGCGACGCCTTCCGCGAAAACAAAGTCACGATCTCCGGCCCATCCACGGTTCCAAACTCCAAATCCACATCATACCGCTCCACGCCGTCCCCTCCCCTCACCATACCCACCGCCCCACTAAAATCCGTTCCCCCAATGTTCCCCTTCAGCCCCTTCAATTCCCACGCCTCCTTCCCGAAAGTCATCTCCCCCGCCAATCCATACCCCATCTCCGCAAATCGCGAGATGCCCGTCAGCCCCGACAAATCACCCGCCCGCTCCCCGCTCGCTTCCATCCGAAACACCGGCCGCGCTTCCCCATCCCCCTCTGCCGGCACCGCATCCCGCTTCAAAGAAATCGCAGCGCCCCCCACGGTCCCATTCAATTCTATCATCGCCTCCCCACCCGCCTTCGCCGCCTCTCGCCCCCGGTAAACCATCCCAAAGGTCACCGCCTCTTCTCCCACCGCCCCCATCGCGTCCACCCGTAAAGGCTCGCCCGCCGGCCTCGTCAGCCGCGCCCGTTCCGCTACGATGTCCTCCCCTTCATCCCCAATCCCCACCCGCAAATCCGTCCCCTCAATCGAAAGACTCCGCTGCTTCCAAAGCGACGCCAATTCCTCCCCTTCTCCGCCCAGGGAAACCGCGATCGCCTTCGCGGTGCCTCGCATCCCAATGTCCGCGAACGCATCGACCATCCCTCCCACATCCACATCCCTCCCTTCCAAAGATAGACCCCACGCCCGCTTCCCCGCTCCCAGACGCTCGTAATCCACCTTCCCCCGAAACACGTCCCCACCCACAGCCACATGAATATCTCCCCGCACCGATCGCTTCGCCATCGTCAACCCCACCTCCAGCTTCTCCAACGCCAACGGCACCCCACGAATCTCCCCAATCGACAACGCCAAGGTCCCCGTAACCGGAAAATCAACGACCTCCTCATCTTCTCTCTTCTCACCCGACCCGGCTTCCGTCGCCTCCTTGTCAGAAACACCCTCCGAGTCCTCGCCACCACCGCCGTCCGATGCCAAATCCAATACCGGCAAATCCAGATTCCCTTCCAGCCGCGGCACATCCTCCGTCAAATCAACCACCAACGATCCCGATATCTCATGTGCCCCTAACTTTCCCAAAAAATGCGGAATCCGATGCCCCGACGGATGCGATTCAATCGCCCCACTAACCTGCGCCGTCCCGAAGTCCGGAATCGAATCCTCCAATTTCCGCAAGCCGCTAAAATCATCCACGTTCACAACAAAATGAACCACGCTCCCCTGCCCCTCGTCCTTCGACGCCAAATCTCCCGTGAGCTTCATAGACATCCCCTCCAGCTTCCCATCTAACTCGAACTTCCACGGCTCCTTCCACGCCACCAACTTCCCGATCGATTCCCCTTTCACCGATACCGAAAACGGCACGCTCTGAATCGCACCGCCCAACTCGAGCGTCAAAGGATCGCCCGGCTCCGCAGTCCCTTTCACCTCCTCAAATCGCAAATCCAAATCGCGCTCACCCGAAACCTTGTGCGCCTTGATCGTTAAATCCCGAATCAACACCTTGTCAAAACCCACAATCCTCAAGTTCCCGCTCCCAGCCGCTTCTTCCTCCCCGCTCTCGGCCTCCGGAAAATTCCAGTTCTCCTCCCCCTTCACATTCTTCTCCAACGCCAAGTACATCCCCTCCGCCACCAATTCGTATATGTCTAAATCCCCATTCAAGAAATCCGTCAAACCCACCCGCGCCCGCACACGGTCCAACCGCGCCAAATCACCCCCGCCCGGCCACCCCTCCGGGTTCCCAATCCGAAATCCCCGCACCTCCAGGGCCGGACGCAACCCCAAGACCAAACTCACCCCGCCCTCAATGGCGACATCCCGGTCCAAACGCTCCCGGGCCGCCTCCAAAACCTCCGGCTTCATCCGATTCAAACTGATCGGCACTTGGAAAACCACCAACACGAACAAAACCAAAACCGCGACCCCCAACACCCCGCCCACACCCATCCCAATCCGTTTCAACAGTTTCCCTTTGTCCATAGCCCGGCGAACTCGCTCACGCATCATTCACCCAATCCCACCCGCAGGAAAGACCGAAAACCCGTCTCCCCTCGCAATCTACTCGCCCGTCCCTGCGTCGCCCGTCACCCAGGACACAATCGCTTCCGTCAAAGCCCCCGCCTGATCCGTCTTGAACACATGTTGCGCATGCTCGTTCCCCGCCAGAACCACCAGCTTCTTCGGCTCCGCCGCCACCGCATAGTCTGCCTCCACCCCTTCCCGCATGCCTTCCCCTTCCGACACAATAAACAAGGTCGCCGCCTGCAACTGCTCCGGTGCCGCCACCGATCCCGCCGCCAACAACACCAGCCGGTCAATGTCCTCAGGGCCCGCCTTCACCGCCGCCGCCGCCGCCGCACTCCCGCCCATGCTCCCCCCGACCACCGACACTTCCCTCACCCCGCCCTCACGCAGATACGCGACCGCCCCCAACACATCCAACGCCATCCCGCCCCGCCCCTCACTCCCGCCCTCAGACTTGCCATACCCGCGAAAATCAATCGCCAACACCTGAACCCCCTCCTCCGCCAAACGCATCGCCAGCTCATGCCAACTCTCCTTGTCAAAGACCGCCCCATGCGCCAATACCACCGCCTCATCCCCCTCCCCATACAAATTCCCGTAGATCGTCCCGCCATCCGAAGTCTCAAATCTCACTTCCTCAAAACCCTCCGCCCATGCTCCCATCGCGAACACCCCTAACAAAAGTCCGCACGCGAGGCAACCGCCAAGAAACCGACACCCGAATCTCATCCCCATCTCCCTCTTACGACTCCGAGATACAATACAAGTAATGCTTCCCCCGCAAAAACATCTCCCCATCCACAATCGCCGGCGACCCGTCGATCTCGTCATCCAGCTTGTTCACCGCCAAAATCTCCAAGTCATCCCCGTCCTTCAACACCAGCGTCGTCCCATCCCGCACCACCAGGTAAACCCGGCCCGCCGCCGCCGCCGGCGACGAATAAATATCCCGCAAACCTTCCACCCGCTCCGGCCCGAACAACTTCTCCCCCGTCGCCGCTTCATAACACGACAGATACGTCCCCTTGCCCGATACAAAATACAAACGCCCGTCCGATAACAATGGCGACGCAATATCCGGCGTGTCCCGGCTCAAGGTCCAAAACTCCGCATCTTTCCCCGTCACATCGCCCTCCGCTTCCGCCAGCTTGATCGCGCTCAACTTGCTCCCGCGATACCCGCTCATCACAAACACGTTCTCCCCGTCACTCACCGGCGTCGCCACCGGCCGCGTCGTCTGACCCGTCGACGTCCAAAGAATATCCCCCGTGTCCAAATCATAACTCCGCACCGCCGTCTCCCCGTTCGTAATCACCTGCGCCTTCCCATCCACCTCGACCACCAACGGCGTCGCCCACGTCGTCAATTCATCCCGATCCTTCTTCCAAACCGTCTCCCCGTTGCTCTTGTCGATCACCTCGATAAAAGACGGTCCTTCGTGATCAAAAACCACGACGAGCTTGTCCCCATGCATGGCCAACGAGGTCCCTTCCCCAAACGTCGCCCGCGTCGTCATCTGACCGAAGTCGCGATCCCACTCCAAATTCCCATCCATGTCATAACAATACAGACCGCGCGATCCAAAATACGCATACACATGCTCCCCGTCCGTGATCGGCGTGTGCGAACCGAAAGCATGATTCCCATGATGCCCCTCGTGCGGCGTCGTCTCCGTCGCCACCTGCTCCCACAAAACATCCCCCGTCTCCCGGTCAAAACACATCAATACAAAACGATGCTCCTCAAGCGCCGCCGCGCCACCCCCTCGAAATCCACCACCGCCACCCTTCTTCCGACGCCCATCCCCCGGCCGGCGCGCCGGCCCCTGCTGCGCAAACATCTCCGGCACCTCAATCGCATCACTCTCCACCGCCGCCCCTTCGTCTCCACCCGCCGACTTCACCGCGGTCTGCACAAAAACCTTGTCCCCCCACACGATCGCCGAACTGCTCCCCTCACCCGGAATCGGCACCTTCCACTTCACATTCTTCTCTTCACTCCACTCCAACGGCGGATTCGCCCCCTCCGGAGCCGCCCCCGTCCCATCCGGTCCACGCCACTGACCCCACTGCTCTTCTCCTCCCGCGCCTCCTTCTCCCGCCTCCTGCTCACTCGCCCAAGCCGGAGTCCCGGCCATCCCAACCAACAATACTAAAACGATCCAGTTTCTCTCGAGGGTTTTCATGGCCACATTAAACCACATTTCACCCCCATGGTTCCAAAAAGTTGCCCGGCAAATGGTAACTTTACCGTTGCTTAACAATCCCCCCGCGTAAGCTCACACGCATGCGCCGTAAACCCGGCCCCAAAACTCGTTAGCCAAATCCGCTCCGCACCCGCCTCCCCCGCCAGATACCGCTCCAAACCCATCAACACACTCGGGCTGCTGCAGTTCCCATTCTCATTCAAAATCGCCCGCGTCTCCACCAAGGCCCGCTCCCCCTCCAACCCCAGCCGCCGCTCGATCGCATCCACCACGTCCCGCCCGCCCCCATGCGAGACAATCTTCACTCCCTCCCCATCCCCCCCATAACGCTCCTCAAATAACCGTCCCACCGCCTCCGAAGAAACACCCGGCACCGACTTGTGCAGCTGGTTCTTCAAAGCCCCTCCCGCATTCACAAACCGGATCTTCTCCCGGTGCTCCGGCTGATGCAAGGTCTGCCACCCGCCCGTCCGCCACTGCCCGGCTTCCCCACTCTCCCCACGCCAAATCGCCGCTGCCGCGGCATCGCCAAACAAACACAAACTGATCAATACCCCCGGATCATCATCCAGATAAAACGCCGAAGAACAAATTTCCACCGCCACCGTCGCCACGGTCGCCCCAGGGTTCGCCGCCAAAAATCCGTCCGCCGATCGCATCAACGGAATCGCCGCCCCACAACCCAATCCCACGATGTCATGCAAACTCGCATCCCCACGCATCCCCATCGCCTCCGCCACATGAGACGACACCCCCGGACACAAATACCCCGTGCACGTACACACAAACAATGCATCCAAATCCGCCGCCTCCATTCCCGCGCTCGCCAGCGCTTTCTCCAAAGCCTCCCGAGACAACACCGGTGCATACTCCTCAAATTGCCGGTTCAATGTCTCCGCACTCCGCTCAAAGGCCATCGCCGGCTCCGGAATGAAAAACTGCCGCTTCTCAATCCCGCTCCCGTTCAAAAGCACCTTCTCCAGGATACTCATCGACCGCGACCGCAACTTCCCCGCCGACGGCGATTGCTTGATCTCTTCCCAACACTCCGCCTGCGTATAAGAAAAAGGCGGCACCGCACTCGCTATCGATTGAAGATACATAAAAAATCTCTTAACTAAGCAGGGAATGCATCAACCGGAACGGCACCAAATGCGCCCGCCCAGCCCCTACCAAAACCTTCTGCCCCATCGGCCTCAATAACAAGGGGTGCACCACCCGTGCCGTCCGCAAACGCGTCCGAAACCGCCGCTCCAACCCGTAACGTACCTCCTCGCACACCGCGTCCCACCCCGTCTCCCCACGCGCATACCGCTCAATCGGTCCCGCTGCCGTCTCCGCCGCCTCAAACGCCATCGACATCCCGTTCCCCGTAAACGGCGGAATAATCGCCTCCGCATCCCCTAACGAACATCCCACACCGGCCGATCGCTGACGCCCCAGCGCAAAACCCGCCGCGCCCACGAACGATCCCTCCCGATGCTCCCCCGCCTCCAACTTCGCCGCCAACCCCTCCAACCCATACGCCCGCAACACCGCCAACAATAACCCCACCCCCCGCTCGCCCGCCGGCAGTCGCCCCGCCGGAAACAAACCGCACACATTCACATACCCATCCTCCACCGGCGCCATCCCCGCATACCCCCCGCGCCCCAGGTGCATCTCCAAATCCCCCGACACTTCCACCCCCGAAAAATGACTCTTCAATCCCACCCACGTCCCCTCCTTCTCAATCGCCCGTCCCGCCGCCCACACCAATCCCTCCCGCTCCTCAAACCGCACCCTCGACCCCGTCCCCAACTCACCCCCCAATTCCTCAAACCGCTCCCGCATCCGATCATCCAACCGATACCGCGACACCGCCAACGCCGGCCGCGGCAAACGCGCCCGATGCCGCTCTTCCCCGTCCCGATACCACCGCGTCTGCTCCAGCCGCAACGCGTCCTCAAACAAATCATCGATCCCCAATGCCGCCAAGGTCCCCGCGCTCACCCCGTTGATAAATTCCCCGCACACCCGATGCCGCGGATAACTCCCCGCCTCATGCAAACAAACGCCCACCCCCCGACGCCGCAACCCAATCCCCAAGGCCAACCCCGCCAATCCCCCGCCCGCAATCTCAATCGATTGCCCCGCTACATCTCTTTCCCTGTTGCTCACCATCACACCAAAGCGAGAGCCGCCTACCGACTCCTATAACTCAGCCTTTTCTCACAGCTTCAAAGCGATACGCCCCAAATACCGTCACCGACTCCCAAACATCCCACTTCGAGGCATCCATGCCCAGCGTAAAACCCAACTCCCCCCTCCGAAACCCCGCCCGAATACTCACAAACATATCATGCCGCGTCACCCGGTTCACAAACGGCGTCACCACCGCCCCCTCCGCCAATGCCCATCGCGCCCGATACGGCTCCGTCGCCAACACCCGCCGATACCCCCCCGCCTCAATCAATCCCCCCAATCGCCCCAACGCCGCCCCCTCAAAATGATGC
>JBCCIR010000089.1:0-22238 GCA_039028175.1 Verrucomicrobiota bacterium | reverse complement strand
TTCGTGACGGCGCCGGCGCGGCCAAAGTAGGTGGGGGCGCCTGCGGCTCCGGTTTCTGCTTCCGCTTCGTCGGTCATGAGAGGGGCGGCTTCGACGACGGCCAGCTGGTCGGCGAGGGCGGTGGTGGTTTGGAGTTCCCGATTGTATTCGGTGCCGGCGACTTGGGCGCCGCGGAGCTGGATGCCGTCGATGTTGGAGGCATCGGTTTGGGCGAGTGATTCTTCGGCGAGGCGCTGTTCGGAGTCGGTATCGACGAATTTGGTGGTGACTTGAAAGTCGCGACTGGTGGGATCGGCGAGGATTTGTTCTCGGACAACTTGAAGCTCGGGTGAGATGACATCTTCGATATCCGTCACCGCAGTAGACGCCGCTTTTCCTTCGTTTATCGATCGATTTGGCGAAAGCTCACGCTTTTGTTCTTCGCTCAGGGAGCTCCAGTGTTGCTGGAATTTTTCCTGGTCGTGACCGAGCTTGAAGAGCTTCTCGACGTTCTTTGAATCTTCCCCTCCGGTCGGTGCTGCGACGGGGGCGGGTTTCTTTTCGGCGGTTACGGTCGAGAAGAGGGTGCCGATGGCGGGGACATCTCCGAGGACAGGAAGGACGCCATCGTCGGCGGATTGGATCGAGTCGGATGTGAGGGCTTCTTTTTTGCGTTTGGTCTCGGCAATGGCGAGAGCGGGGGCGTCGGGTTGTGGTTTTGGAGCGGGAACGGGCGCGGTGACCGCGGCGGGTTGAGTGGCGACGGCTGCTCGGGTGAGTTCGGATTGGGGTTTCGCGGCGGCGCGTTGGCGGCCGCGGTCTTTGGCGTCGGATTCGGCGGCGGCGTTTTCGGTGGGGGCGGTGACTGTGGCCAAGCGGGCCAGTCTGCGGCCGGCGGATTCTTGTTCGCGGGCGGCCGGGGTGGATTTGGCGAGTTCCTGGCCGGCCTGACCGGCTTGGCGTCCGAGGAGCTTGCGGTTTTCGGTTGTTGTTTCGGATTGCTCGTCAGGCATGGCGATGAATCCGTTAAACTCAACTACCTGAGGTGTGTCGGCGCCTTCGAGACTACTGGCGATGCCGTAGGAGAGGTTTGTGTCTTGTTCTGCTCCGGGGGCGGGAGCGGTGGCTGGTTGGGGAGCGGCGATGACGGCTTCGGGGCGGGCGATTGTGGTTTCGTGCCAGGCCCAGTGGTCTGAGGGGGGCTCTGTGTATTTGTCTGCGTCCCATGCACTTCCGCCGCCAGCGATTCCTCCCTGGCCGGCGGTATCATCCGAAAAGGGGTCATCTCCCCGGCCGACGGGGTCGGCGAAGGGGTCGTCGACGCTGCTGTTGGCGTCGAAATGGACGGGTTTGCCGGCTATGGCGGGTTCGGAGTAGGCGGCGATGTTTTGGCGGAGGTCTTGGAGGGCGGATTTGGAGCGGGATTCAGATTCGGCGGTTGTGGAGAGGAGAAAATCGATCGATTCCTCTTGAACGGCATTCGAACCGGCTCGCTCTCCGGATTGGGCAATTGACCGATCCTTGAACCGGAGGGATGGAGGAGGGGTGTTCCCGAAGCCGTCGGCATTCAAGTTGTTGCTAGTTGAGCTGACCGTTCCGCCCGCGCCGAATGTGCGCTTGGCTAGTTTGGTGTCGTCTGAGAGTGCGTCCGCCATCGGGCGCTGTGGCACGGTGCTTTCGTAAGCCGCTATGTCAGCTATGTCTATCCTGCCCCCTTCGAGGGAATTGGTGAGGTAGTAGAAGATCGCGGAGGCGGAAACGCCGAGGACCAGACACGCGGCCGCGGCGATTTGGACGACCTTGTACCATTTCAGGGGGGACTTGCCGACGGGGGCGGTTGATTCCAGCGTGGTGGCGGGCGTGTTCGCGGTTTCGGGGTGCCTGGTCTCCAGCTTGGCGAGGATTTTGTTCCGGCGTTCCTCCGGGAGTTTCCATTTGGAATCGTCTTCGGTGGGATCGCCTTTAGCGACGTCGTGGAGGAGGTTGTGGACGGCTTCGAGGCGTTTTTTGAAGAGGGCGAGTTCGGGAGACTCGTTGATGCGGCGTTCGAGTTCGTCGCGTTCGAAGTCGGACGCTTCGCCGAGGATGAGGGCGACGATGCGGGCTTCGAGTTCCGGTTCGATGTATGGGTGTAAGGATTCGTCGGTCATGGTGTGCCTCCTTCGATACCGAGTTGGCGCAATTTGTCGGCGAGTTGTTTCAGGATGTGGTGCAGGCGATAGCCGACATTTCCGACGCTGACTCCGGTGCGTTCGCTGATTTCGCGATACTTGAGGTCGTCGAAATATTTGAGGTGAACCAGTTCGCGATCGGGTTCTTCGAGTTCCGCGATGAGAAGGCGGAGGAAACCGGCGGTTTCCATGCGTTGGAGGAGATCATCGGGCGGGGTTGGTTCGGGAAAGGGTTCGGGGGTGGAAGAAGAGGTGGAGGAAGAGGTGGAGGAAGAAGACGATGAGGAGGAGTGGGAGGAAGGGGTGGGTTCTTTGTCGGTGAGGATTTCGCGTTTGTGATCGCGGTGGTGGTTGTAGGAGCGGTTGCGGACGGAGCGGAAGAGCCATGCTTTGGGATTTTCGACGGATTGCCAGTGGCTATGGAGTTGGAGGAAGACTTCCTGGACGATTTCTTCGGCGATGGCGCGTCGGCCGACGAGGGAGAAGGCGTATCGGAGCAGAGGGCTTTCCTCGGCTTCGAAGAGTTCTCTCAGAGTGGGCTTTTCCGCGCTCGAGGGCTCACGTTGGCTGGTCGAGGGCATAGGGCTCACCGGGGAGAGCGGGCGCTGTGGGTTTGGTTGCGTCACGATGGGTCATTCTCTTCCGAAGAGAGGGACACCTAGGGTACGGCATTTATTAGAAAAAATCTGGAGATTGTGGTGGGAAACGGCGGTGATTAGGTGGGGTTGAATGTTGGGAGAGGTTAGGGGGTGTTGGGGAGTTGGTGAAGATGGGGGTGGGCCGCGCGGCAGGCGATGTCCGCCACGGCGGGTAAACTCTTTCCTTATGATTTTGGCGATTCGTTGCGGTGGTGAGAAATGAGTACTGTTGAGGTGTGGAGGGTGGGATTTGGTCGAACTTGAAAATGGATTGCTGTCCGCGTGGCAGGCGGAGCGCCTGCCCTACAATGGAGGCAATGGAGGCAAGGGAGGCAAGGGAGGCAAGGGAGGCAAGGGAGGCAAGGGAGGCGGAGGGGGGCTGGGCTATGGTTCTGCTTTTTCGTGGGGGTCGCGGAGGCCCAGGGACCAGGGCCACTGATGCCATTCGTCGACGAGGCCAGCGCGGGCGGGGTTGGCGCGCATGTATTCCCATTTTTCCTGCGGTGACTCTTCGTGGCGGAGGAGGCGGTCGAAGGCGCTCGGTTGCCATGACCAGGTTGGGTTGGGGATCGCGGAGTTGATCCAGCGTTTGAGGGCGGCGCTTAGGTCGCCGATTTTTTGATCCCGCGAATGAAGCGGGGAGGCCAGGAGATGGAGATGATCCGGCATGATTACCGCCGAGCGGATGAACCAGAGGTTTTTGTTCGATAGTTGTTCAGCAGCGTTTTTGAATGCGTTGAAGAATTCCGGGTTGTTCCATGCGGGACGGCGGTTGAGTTTGCAGATGGTGACGAAGTAGATGATTGATTGATCGTGGTTTAGCCATACGGGGATGCGGGGTGGGTGGGCCATTTTATAGGGGGTAGAAATGAAAATGGGGCATCAACTGTGTGGCAGGCGGAGCGCCTGCCCTACAATAGAGGCAAGAGGCAGGGGGTGCGGCTAGAGGGACTTTCGCATTTCCTGGTGGGGGATGGTGACCTCGATGAAGGGGGGGCCAACGGGGTGGTAGCCGAGTTTTTCGTAGAAGGGGATGGCTTGGTCGCGGGCGTGGAGTTTGATTTCGGTGGCGTTTTGTTCGCGGGCGAAATTTTCGGCGAAGTTCATGAGGTTGCGACCGAGGCCGTGGCCGCGGTGGGAATCGGCGACGGTCATTTGGCGGAGGTGGAGTTGATGGGGTTGATCGGCGACGGGGGAGAGGATGAGGCCGGCGACGACGGTGGGGTCGTCTTCGGGGCCGGTCAGGGCGACGAGGTGGTGGTCGTTTACTTCCGCGGCGAGTTGTTCGTCAGAGTAGGTGAGGCCGAGGGGTTTGCGGAGGGTTTCGTCGCGGAGCTTGAGGGCGGAGTGGTAGAGGGGGCTTCCGTGGGGGACTGAGAGGAAGCGCATGGGTTTTGGGCGGACGGCGGCGGCGACGGAGCACCGCCCTCCAAGGTTAGTTTGCGGGGAGGGCGAAGTCTTCGGGTTTGATGGCTTTGGCGGGCCAGTAGGCTTTGTCTTTCATGTTGCCGTAGAAGGTGGGGTTGAAGGGGGTGACGTAATCGACGTCGGCTTTTTCGGGGACGTCGAGGTCGAGGGCCCAGAGGACAGCGTTTATGACGAGGCGGCGGAGGCCTTCGTTATCGAGGTCGACGGAGGCGCCCATGGTGGTGGTGATGACCTTGGAGGTTTTGCCTTTGTCGCCGGTGAATTCTTTGACCCAGACGACGGGCATCATGGGATCGTTTTGTTCTCCCGCGACGGGTTTTGAATCGGGTTCAAGAGTTTCCGTGACCTGGCCATACATGAGGATGGTTTCATCGCCGGTGAGTTTGTTGATGCCGTAGACATCGGACTCGGCGAAGACGTCTGTGACGCCCTTGAGTATGGGATGGTCTTTGTTTTCTTCGTCGATGATTCCGCGGCAGCCCTCGACTTTGTGTTTGCCGTGGTGATTAACCCAGGTATCGCCGAGGACTTGCTGGCCGAAGCCACCGGGCCATTCTTCGCTTTTCCAGCCGTAGTGGGCGTAGGGGTGATCGGTATTTTTTCCGAAGTTGAAGGCGTGGGTGGCGGTGCGAAGGCCCATGATGGGTTTGCCGGAGTGCACGAAGTTGTCTATGTGTTTCATGTCTTCGGCGGGCGGGTTGCGGAAGCGGGTGCCGATGATCATCATATCGGCGTCGTTGAGGGCATCGAGGCCGGGGAGATTTTCCTGGTTATTGGGATCGACGAAGCCGGTTTCGGGATCGATGGAGAAGATGACAGTGCATTTGAAGCCGTATTTTTTGGCGAGGATTTGGCCGAGCATGGGCATGGATTCCTCGGTGCGGTATTCTTCGTCGCCGGCGATGAGGACGATGTGTCTGCCGTTACCGGGGCCGTCGAAGCCGTCGTAGACGATTTGGGCGGAGGCGAGGGGTGCCGCGAGGGGGAAGATGGCGAAAAACAGTGAGGAGATTTTCTTCATAATTGGGAGGGTAGCCGCTGAATTTGCGGGAAGCAAGCGGCTGGCTTGAGGCCATGGCTTGGCCCGTTAGGGACGATGGTTGAGAGACGGGGGGAGCGTAGCGCCGATGTCTCCGACGGGGCGCTTGGGTCCCGGCTATCGTCTTAAAATGCGGACTGGAGTCTGGGGCAGAAGGAAACTGCTCAGGCAGAGGCCGGCTCGGCGACCATGGCCAGCTTGATAACGACTCCGTCGCGGATGAGATCGTCCGCTTTACCGGGGTAATTGATGCCGAAATCTTTGCGGTTGATGGAGAATTCAGCGTCGAGGGTGACCTTGCCGTCGGGGCCTTTCTTAATTGTGGCGGGGAAGGAGATTTTCTTGGTGACGCCGTGGAGGGTGAAATCGCCGCTCAGGGTGTAGGTGTCGGGGGCATCGCCCGGTTGGACTTGGTTGAGGGCGAAATTGGAGGTGGGGAATTTTTCGACGTCGAAGAAATCGGGGGCCTTTAGGTGACCGGTGAGTTTTTCGTTGTCGGACCAGGTGGAGGTCATATCGATCTCAATGGTGTGCGGACCCGGGCCGGGTTTGTCACCGGCGAGGGAAAAGGTTCCGGAGAATTTTTCGAAACCGCCTTCGTGGCTCCCGGTGACCTTGGAGCCGACAAAGCCGATTTTTGATTCTTCGGTGAAGGTGTAGGTGTCTGTTTCAGTTGAAGGCGCGGTGGCGGCCGGGGAGTCGGCGGCGGTATTGGCGTCGGTGACCTCTGCGCTGGGGACGTTACCTGAGGGGTCTTCAGCGCAGCCGGCGAGGAAGAGTCCGGAGAGAGTGAGGGCGAGGACGGGGAGAAGGTGTGCAAATTTCATGGTTATGTTTTGTATACGCATGAGGGAGGTCTCTGGAAGCGAAATTTCAAACGGCTGGTGGGGATTGTCCGAAGAGGCTCATGTTATTGGGGCAGTGGGGGGGAGATTATGGGTTCGCCAACCGGGATTGGCTGATTTAGAAGGATGGGATGTCTTCAGATATTGCCCATTTCGGAACGGTATTCGCTTCGTTTTTTGCGATTATGAATCCGTTTGCGAACACGCCGGTGTTCTTGAGTTTGACGGAAGAGATGGATGCGAAGACGACGCGGCAGGTGGCGT
Organism: Verrucomicrobiota bacterium; assembly: GCA_039028175.1. Lineage (GTDB taxonomy): Bacteria > Verrucomicrobiota > Verrucomicrobiia > Verrucomicrobiales > DEV007 > JBCDBW01. Next base: position 15,874 of record JBCCIR010000089.1, on the reverse strand, counting down.
TCCGGGCCTTGTTGTTGGCGTTCATTATTGTGTCGGTGTTTGCGGCCTCGGGGCATTTTGTTTTGGAGTTTTTCGGGATCACGCTGGCGGCGTTTCAGATTGCGGGAGGGATATTGGTGGCGTTGGTGGGATACAATTTATTGCACGGGGAGCATTCGAGTGTGCAGAAGCCGAAGGACGAGCACTTGGCGGAGAGTGGGAACGCGGTGTTAGGGATCGCGGTGTCGCCGTTGGCGATGCCGTTGTTGGCGGGGCCGGGGACCCTGGTGACGGGAATGAACTTTGCGGCGGACGGGTCGGTGCGTCAGTTGGTGATTGTGATCATCGCGTTCTTGGTGGTGTGTTTATTGTGTTATGCGTGTTTTGTAAGCGGGAAGGCGATTACTCGGTTTTTGGGGAAGAATTTCATTATGGTAATCAGCCGGATCATGGGATTGATATTAGCGGTCGTGGGGACGCAGATGCTGATTGAAGGGTTGAAGGGAGCGTTTAAGGGGGTGGGAGGGGGTTGAAGGGAGAAGAAAAATACCCATGCTCCAATTTCCAAATAAATCTCAATAGGGAAAAATCCAAATTTCAAAGAATGGGCTAGCGCGATGGGTGAAGGAGATGAACCTCAGGATTTGGAGGAGCGGACTTATGAGTTTGCTCGGGACGTTTGGGAGTTGGTGAAACGATTGCCTAGGACGGAAGCGAATCTTGAGGACATACCTCAATTGGTGAGGGCCTCGGGATCGGCTGGGGCGAACTATATTGAGGCCAACGATGCGTTGGGGAAGAAGGACTTTTTGATGCGGATGCGGATATCCCGTAAAGAGAGTAAGGAGAGTCGATTGTTTCTTAGATTGGTCGATTGTGGGGAAGATGCGGCGATCGACCGAGAGCGGCACCGGCTGGCTGATGAAGCTAAGGAGCTTAAATTGATATTCTCTTCGATTATCAAAAAGTCGGGAGGCTAATCCCGAATCAATCGAGGGCGCTGAGGGAGGGGGAGCGGTTGGTGAGAGGGGTGGCGTCTTCGCCGACGGGGACGGCGCCTTCGCCAACCGGGACGGCGTCTTCACCGACAGGGACGGCTCCTTCGCCGACGGGGACGGCGTCTTCGCCGACGGGGACGGCGTCTTCGCCAACGGGGACGGCGTCTTCACCGACGGGGACGGCTCCTTCGCCAACGGGGACGGCGCCTTCGCCAACGGGGACGGCGTCTTCACCGACAGGGACGGCTCCTTCGCCGACGGGGACGGCGTCTTCACCGACGGGGACAGCGTCTTCACCGACGGGGACGGCGTCTTCGCCGACGGGGACGGCGCCTTCGCCGACAGGGACCGCGTCTTCGCCCACCGGAACAGCGTCTTCACCGACGGGGACGGCGCCTTCGCCGACGGGCCTGGGGCCTTCGTCGGCGCCGAGCGGGGTGTCTGCGTTTTTCCACTTCTCGTATTGATCGAGCGGATCGGGGGCACTGGTTTTGCCTTGCCGGGGGCTTTCGACATCGCCCATGCCGCCATGGGGGTGGTGGGTGATGGCATTGCGGATGGCACCGGGATGGGCGGCGAGTTCGGCGTAGTCATCGCCGCCGTCGCCCCAACCCCAGCCGCCGCCGATGAAGCCCCATGCGAGGAGGTTTGAGAGGCTGAGGGCGAAGGAGGCGGTTATGGCGAGGCCGATTTTGAAGCCGAGGTTGTGGTGAGGTGAAGGGGCACGTTTCATGATTTTCGAGTGGCTATTCGTTTGAGTCGACGCGGGTTACGGTGATAGCGATGGCGTCGGGAAGCGGTTCTCCGTCGAGCGATTGTTCGACGATGTCCATGGTGTAGGTGTTGTCGTCGACTTTGCGGATGCGCTGGGTGGCGGCGGCTTTTTTTCCGTTCTCGAGGGTGGCGGTGCTTTTTCGGATGAAGGTATTTTGACCGTCTTGCGTCCACTCGGATTCGGTGACGGCACCGGAGGCGTCAAAGGTGTGGGAGGAAAAGGCGCCTTTCGTTTCGTCCCATTCGATTATTTCGTGGCCGGCGTTTTGGATGCCGTTGGCGGATTGTTCCGCGAACGAGCGGAGGAGTTGGTTTCCGCCGGGGGCCCAGGCGCCGTAGTAGGTGATGGTGGAATCGGTGGCGCGATCGACCCAGGTGCCGGCGAGCCAGGCGAGGGGTTGCATTTGGTCTGAGGGAGTTGACTGGGGAGGAGGATCGGCCGACCAGCCTTCGTCGATGAAGGAACTTATGCGCCATCCATTGTTACCCTTTTGGGCTTCTGCGGAGTAGGTGGCCCAGACAGGCGAGGCACCTGCTGCGGAGGTGAAACTTGAACCCTTTAAAGAGGCAGATCCGGGCTTCGTGGTATCGATGGAGTCAACATTTATGATGAGATTGATGGCGCTGCTACTTTCGACAATCTTTTGCAAGGCACTCGTGATGGCTTCGCGACCGTTTAGTGTTGTTCCGTCCTGGGAAGTTACTACAGCGTCTTCGGTCCATAGGTTGAAGAGGGTTTCGAGGTCGCGGGAGTTGTATGCTTGGGCGTAGGTGGCGACGAGATTTTGGATGGCTTCTTCGGGATTAGCGGGCGGGGTGGATTCGGTGGCGGAGGGTTTCTGGGTGTTGGGGGTTGAGTCGGGCGGGGATTGGCCGCACTGGGAGAGGAGGGGGGTGGTGGCGATGAGGGCGAGAGTGGCGAGGAGAGAGAAATGTTTCATGGATTGAGGGGTAGGGGATCGGCGAGGGGGGGCGGTCTCACGTTAGCATGGGGTGGGAAGCGGTGAGAAGGGTTTTTTGGGAGTGGAAGCGGGGCGTCACTTGGGTTTGGGAGAGGACTTTCTTGGGGGAGTGGAGTAGAAGAACTCGGCGGGGACGCCGCGGACCTGTATGCGGACGGGGTGATCCAGTTTTTCGGCGAGGGCGTCGGAGACGAGGTCGATTTTGTGTTGGATGTTGGGGAGTTCATCTTTGGGGACGATGATATCGAACTGGAGGTGATAGGCATCGCGGTCGTAGATGATGTTGAAGGAGAGGACCTCGCTGAGGCCATCGAAGAGGCCGGCGTCTTCTTTGCTGAGTTCTTCGATGCTGCGGGAGACCGAGGATTTGGCGTAGAGATTGCGGAAGGAGAAGTCGAGGGGCCAGGTGATGAGGAGGACGGCGAGGGTGAGGAGGCCCATACCGGTCATGCCTTTGTGGAGTTTTCCGTATCCGTGGAGGAGGAAGACGATACCGGCGCTGAAGACGATGCCGAGGACGTTGGCGGCGAAGAGGAGGAAGGCGCCGGTGGCGAGTTTGGGACCGGCGGCGGTATGGGGGAGGAGGTAGGAGTGGTTGGAGCCGGAGGCGAGGGACACGCCGACGACGCAGAGTGGGGGGACGAGGGCGACGGCGATGGCGACGCCGGGGATGGCGTTGGCGATGCGCGGCCGGGTCCAGGCGAAGGCACCGGCGGCGCCGGCGGCGATGGCGACGCCGAGGTCGAGGAGGTTGGGGTTGGTGCGGGAAACGATCTCGGGATTGACGAGGCGGAGGCCGAGGAAGGCGGTGGTGAGGAAAGCGATGGCGATGACGAGAATGATGCCGGTGATAATTGCGAAGAGGGCGCGGTGGACGAGTTTTGCTTCGAAGCAGATGACGGAGTAACCGAGGCTCATGATGGGGGACATGAGAGGGGCGAGGAGCATGCCGCCGATGATGGTGGCGGCGCTATCGGTGAGGAGGCCGAAGGTTGTGATGGAGGTGGCGAAGATGAGGAGGATGTAATAGTGGAAGATGGGGAGATTGCTTTGGGAGAAGATTTCGCGCATCTCTTCCTGGGAAAGCGGAGTGTCCTGAAGGAGGTGCCAGTCTCCAGTGAGACGTTTCCAGAGGTCGGCGAGGTTTACTCGAAATTTGGCGAAGGGCGGCATTGGGTTGAGGGGATGGTATTGTGGGGCATGGTGTGGGGAGAGGACAAGTTTTTGGAGCCGTTCGGAGGAATCCGATTGCCGAACTGTGTTTTGAGTTTGTTTATTGGGTAGCTGCGAAGAGCGGGCTTGGTTGGAAGAGACAGGATGATGCGATTTTTAAGAGAGCCATTGGTGCAGTTCTTATTGATGGGCGGATGCATTTACCTGGCGTATGCCTTGTTCGGGACGCCGGAGGAAGCGGGCGAAGATATGGAGGTGCGGGTGGATGCGTCGCGGATCGATGGTTTCATCAGTGAATGGGAGCGACGCTGGAACCGTCCGCCGACGCGGGAGGAAGTGGAGGGATTGATCGAGCAGTATGTCCGGAATGAGATTTTGTATCGGCAGGCGGTGGCGATGGGATTGAATGAGGACGATCCGATCACGCGGCGGCGGATGGCGCAGAAGCTGCAATTTTTGACGGGTGATTTGTTGGAGGGGCAGGAGCCCGGGGAAGGGGAGTTGGAGGCGTATTACGCGGAGCACGAGGGGGAGTATCGGGAGGCGGATGAGATCAGTTTTGTGCAGGTGTATTTTAATCCGGATGGCCGGGGGAACGCGACCTTGGATGATGCGACCGTGGCGTTGGAGGCGTTTCGGGGTGCCGGAGTGCCGGATGCCGAGAACTTGGAGGCGGGGGACCGGTCGATGATGCGGCGTTCTTTTGAGTCGGCGACGGAATGGGATGTGGGTCGGGAGATGGGAGCAGAGTTTGCGGATGCGGTGATGGAATTGGAACCGGGGGCGTGGCATGGGCCTGTGTTGTCGGGATTTGGAGTGCACCTGGTTTATGTGTTTGATCGGGAGGAGGGGGTGGTACCGGCGTTGGCGGAGGTGAAGGAAAAGGTGTTCCAGGACTGGCGGGAAGCGCGGCAAGCGGACTTTGATGCGGAATTTTTTGAGAATCTCAAGGGGCGGTATGAGATTGTGATTGATGAGGTGCCGGAGGAGCGAATGATCGGCAAAGGTCTGCGTGCGGGGGGCGGGCGTGACGGTCGTGAGGAGTCGTGATGATGGGGTGCGGCAAGGTTTGGTTGGGGTTGATGGTGTTGTTGTTGAGTGGGGTGTTTGGGGCGGCGTGGGGGGACGAGTTTAGTCCAGCGTTGTTGGAGATCAGTGAGAATGAGGGTGGGTGGGTGGAGACGACGTGGAAGGTGCCGACGAAGGCCGGGCGGAAGCTGGCGATTGCGCCGGTGTTTCCCGAGTTTATGGAGTCATTGGGACCGGGTTCGGGCCTTGAAGTGCCGGGGGGTTGGGTGGAGCGGGCGACGTATGGGACGGGTGGGGAGGCGCTGGGTGGGGCGACGATTGAGATTGATGGATTGGCGGGAGTGCCCACGGATGTGATGGTGCGGGTGAGGTTGAGGGATGGGTCGGAGCACGCGGCGATTCTGCGTTCGGGAAGCGATTCGTTTACGATTCCGTTGGAGGCCACGAAGTGGGTGGTGGCGAAGTCGTACACAAAGATGGGCATGGAGCACATCCTGGAAGGATATGATCACCTGCTCTTTGTATTGGCGTTGATGTTGATTGTGCGGGGATTTTGGAAGCTCGTGAAGACGGTGACGGCGTTTACGATTGCGCACAGTATTACCTTGGCGTTGGCGACCTTGGGATTTGTGAATTTGCCGTCGGCGCCGACTGAGGCGTTTATCTCGTTGAGCATTTTATTCTTGGCGGTGGAAGTGTTGCGGGTGCGGGCGGGGGAGACGCCGATTACGGCGAAGTATCCGTGGTTGGTGGCGTTTGCGTTCGGGTTGTTTCATGGATTGGGGTTTGCGGGGGCGTTATCGGAGATTGGGGTGCCGCAGAACGAGGTGCCTTTGGCGTTGTTGATGTTCAATGTGGGGGTGGAAGCGGGGCAGCTGTTATTTGTGGCGGTGATTGCGGGCTTGTTGGCGATCGGCCGGTTTTTTGGGGAGCGATTGGGGATTGCGATGCCGGGGTGGGCGGGGAAGGTGGTGCCGTATGCGATCGGGGTGACGGCGGCGTTTTGGACGATCGAGCGGACCTTGGGGTTTCTGGGTTTGGGGGGTGTTTGAGTTAGTTAATAGTTCTTTACTACTGGCGGCAAAGCCGGAATAATCGGCATTGATCGTTGGTTGGTGATCGCTTGCGCTATGAAGGGAAAGACTATTGTTGTTGCTGTTGTGTTGTTGGTTGCTATTTGGGCGACGGGGCCGGTCTTGGCCGGGGAGATGATCAGTCCGGTGGCGAAAGCGCCGGTGGCGGCTCCTGTGGAGGTGGAGAGTGATTGGGATGTGGATGTGTGGCTGGACGGGTGGTTGACGCAGGCGTCGATGCGGATTCAGGGGAGCGGGCCTTTAATGGCGTCGCCGAGGATCTTTCTTAGTTTCGGTGATTTGATTCAGAACTTGGATTGGATTGTACCGATCGGTGCGGATATTCGGTATAAGCGGATCGGGTTTATTCCTGATCTTTATGCGGCGAAGATATCGGGTGGGGGATCGACGCCGGAGGGGAGTTTGTTTACGCGGGCTAGTGTGGGGATGAAGCTTTCGATTTTGAATTTGGCTGGGTATTACCGGTTGTTGGATGAGGAGCGGTTCTCGGTGGATGTGATTGGGGGGGCGCGGTATTTGTATTTGCGGCAGGAATTGGCGCTGAGTGGCGGGCGTGGCGGAGCGATTGTGGGCGGGACGGCGAGTTCGGAGACGACTTCCAAGGTTTGGGACGGCGTAGTTGGGGCGCGGGTGGCGCACCAGATCACTGATCGTCTTTACGGATGGGTGTATGGCGATGTGGGTGCGGGCGGATCGGATTTAACCTGGCAGGTTTGGGCGAATCTCGGGTATCAGGTTACGGACAGTATGTCTGTGCTGGCGGGCTATCGGTATCAGACCTGGGAAGGCGGCAACGAAACGGCGGACGCCAGTTTGACCTTGAGTGGTCCGGTGGTGACTGTGAATTGGTCGTTTTAGGGCGGCGGTGAAACTTCGATGAAAAAAGCGAGTAGGGGTATCGCAATTGCGGGGGTATTGGCAGTCGTGCCGGTGTTGGATGGGGCGACGGGTGCGGAGATGATTGATCCGGCGGTGGCGATGGCGGATGCGGATGCGGATGCGGTGGCGCAGGCGAGTATGGCGGGGGAAGATTTGGCGAAGGCGTCACAGAATCCGGTGAGTTCGTTGATCAGCGTGCCGTTGGAGAACAATTTCTTTTTTGGGATCGGCCCATCGGATTCGATGGCATACGCGATGATTGCGAAGCCGGTGATTCCGATGCAGCTGGGGGACATCAATCTGGTCAACCGGTTCATTTTTCCGGTGTTGTATACGGAGGGACAGGACACCGAGGACGTGGCGAATGTGTTGGGAGTGACGGAAGAGGCGGTCCAGATCGGGTTTACTTCGGGTGGCGGGCCGGATTTCGGGAGCAAGTGGGGGGTGGGAGATTTGACGTATCAGGGGTTTTTCACGGCGGCGGAACCGAAGGACGTGATTGTGGGGATTGGGCCGGCTTTGACCTTTCCGACGCACTCGGATGACCGGTTTGGGAGCGACAAGTGGTCGGCGGGACCGGCGGTGGTGGTGTTAACGATGCCGGGGAACTGGGTGGTGGGGTGTTTGTTGCAGCACAGTTGGTCGTATGCGGGGCCGGACGACGCGGCGGATGTGAACAAGAGCACGTTCCAGTATTTTTTGAACTACAATTTCGAGGACGGTTGGTATGCGAGTATGTCGCCGGTGATCACGAAGAACTGGGAGGGGACGAATGGGAACCGATGGACGGTGCCGGTTGGGGGCGGGATCGGGAAGCTGCACAAATTTGGGGATCAGCCGGTGGATTTCAAATTGCTGGGGTATTACAACGTGGCGCATCCGGAGTTCGGGGCGGACTGGCAGCTACAGTTCACAGTGAAGTTCCTCTTTCCCCAGTAGCACAAGCGTGCCGCTTGACCCAGAGGCGCTGTTGGCGAGAGCTTCCATTCTTCGTCAAAGGCTACGAAGGACACGCTCTGCGTTCGCTCCTTGCGGACGATGGTTTACCGGGATGGCTGATGGCCTTCGGGAGGTTTTTGGGAGGCGGTTTTGGTGGGTGCTAGTGTGCGACAGAAAAATGCCTTGGAAAGGGGCGGGAAAGATTCACAATGGGGGACTATGAAGACGACGAATTGGATTGGATGTTTGGGTTTGAGTTTAGGATTGCTGGTGGTGGGGTGTGCGACGGTGCAGAATACGGAGGAGTCGCTATCGGCGGCGGGATTCAAGATGCAGTTGGCGGATACGCCGGAGCAGGTGGAGCATTTGAAGAAGTTGCCGCAGCAGAAGTTGGTGCCGCAGAAGCGTCATGGAGAGCTTTATTGGGTGTATGCGGATGCGGCGCAGAAGCGGTTGTATGTGGGGACGCCGGATCAGTATGATTACTATCAGCAGGCGAAGAGTTCCAAGGAGATCACGGAGATGAACAAGAACACGGCGGAGACGGAGCTGTTGATGAACGAGTATGACGACATCGGCGGCTGGGGCATGTGGGAAAACTGGTACGACTAGCAGCGTGCCGCTGCACCGCGGATGCCGCTGCTGGCGGCGAGCTCCCTGCGTTCGCTCCTTGCGGACGGTAGATTATGGAGATGGCCGATGGCCTTCTCTGCGATATGTCATGACGGGGTTGATGGTCGGTTGATGGTCGGTTGATTGTCGGTTGATTGTCGGTTGATTGGGATGGGTAGTGGTCTTTTTTTGTGGGGGGGCGTGAACTTTGTTGGGAGGGGATGATTTGCGGTGGGCAAGGTGAGACGATTTGAGTTTGGATGGGTTTGAATAGGGGTTGGTATGAGGGTGTTGGTAGTTGAAGATCAGGCGAAGATTGCCGCGTTTGTGAAGGGCGGGTTGGAGGAGGCTGGGTTTGTCGTGGATTTGTGCGGGAGCGGGGAGGAGGGGTATGCGGCGGCGACGACGGAGTCTTACGAGGCGATGGTATTGGATATCATGTTGCCGGGCCGGGATGGGTTGAGTGTTTTGCGGGGGTTACGGGAGAAAGGGATGACGTTGCCGATTATTTTGCTGACGGCGCGTGCGGAAGTGAACGAGCGAGTGGAGGGATTGAACCTTGGGGCGGATGATTATTTGACGAAGCCATTTTATGTCGAGGAGTTGGTGGCGCGTTTGAATGCGCTATTGAGGCGTGAGAGCGGTGAGGGGACGAATATTTTGCGGGTGGGGGACTTGGTGGTGGATGTGACGAATCGGGAGGTGAAGCGAGGCGAGATGGGGATTGAGTTGAGTGCGCGGGAGTTTACTTTACTGGTGTACTTGATGAGAGCACCGGGGCGGGCTTATACGCGGTCGCAGATCAGCGAGCATGTGTGGAACACGCATTTTGATACGGGGACGAACATGGTGGACGTGGCGGTGGCGCGGCTGCGGAAGAAGGTGGACGGGGACTTTGAGGATAAGTTGATCGAGACCGTGCGCGGGGTGGGGTATCGCCTGAAGGCGAATTAGGAATTAGGAATTAGGAATTAGGGATTAGGGATTAGGAATTGAGAATTGAGAATTGGGATGAGGTCGTTTCGGTTGCGGTTGGCTTTGATATCGGCGGGGATATCGGTGTTGGTTTTGGTGGTGTTTGGGGTGGTGGCGTCTGAGTTTTTGTATCGGGAGAGGTTGGCGCGACTGGACGCGGATTTGATGAGGTTCGGGTTCAAGACGGCGACGCGTGCGGGGGCGAATGTCGATGGGAAACGGACGGAGACGTCTCTGGTGGAGATGTATGGGGTGGAGGTGGCGGGAGAACGGTTCTTTATGTTGCTGGACCGGAACGGGAGGGAGCTACACCGGTCGGGCGGGTGGCTGGCGGATGTGAAAGCGGCCGATTATCCGGCGGGCGAAGTGGTTTTAAGTCCGCAGCCGGTGGTGCCGGGGCCTCCGGCGCGGGGGGCGAGGCGGGCGGTGGAGCCGCGCTTTTACACGGTATCGGCCGGGGGTCAGCGATATCGACTGGGTGCGTTTGGGAACCAGGAGGTGACGATGTTATTGGGTGCGAACTTGGACCGGTATGCCAGGGATGTGAGTTTGATCCGGCGAGCATTTTTGATCGCGTTGCCGGGGGCTGTATTGCTGATTGCGTTGGGCGCGGTATTTGTGGCGCGGCGGGCTTTGCGACCGATCGAGGTTCTCAGTGATCGGATGGAAACGGTTTCGGCGGAGGGATTGGACCAGCGCTTGGAGATGGGGAATGCGGACGTGGAGTTTCGGCGGATCATTGAGGCGCACAATGCGATGATGGGGCGATTAGAGAAGAGTTTTCACCAGGCGAACCGGTTCAGCGCGGATGCGTCTCACGAATTAAAGACGCCATTGGCGGTGATGCAGGGAACCTTGGAGCGGGCGTTGGGGACCTGCGAGGATGGTTCGGATGCGCAGCGGGTGTATTCGGAGTTGTTGGATGAGTTGGCGCATCAGCGGCGGGTGTTGTCCAACCTGTTGTTGCTATCGCGTGCGGACGCGGGGGAGATGGCCTTGAGCAAGGAGGTGATAGATTTGAGTGGACGGCTGGAGACGTGGCTGGAGGATGGGGCGATGTTGGCGGAGGAGCGGAGGATACAACTGGAGAGTGAGATTGAAAAAGGAATCGAGGTGGAGGCGGACCCGGTGATGTTCCAGCAAGTGGTGCACAATCTCTTGAGCAACGCGGTGAAATACAACGAGGATGGTGGGCATATCCGATGTAGGCTTTCGGCAAGCGGCGAGGTGGCGGAACTTAGAATATTGAATACCGGAGAGCCGATTCGGGAAGAAGATTGCGAGAGGGTATTTGAGCGGTTTTATCGTTCGGGTGGTGGCAGGGCCGAGGGGGCGGGGCTTGGTTTGAGCCTGGCGCGAGAGATTGTCCGGGCGCATGGAGGGGCGATTGGGATTGGGGATGGTGAGGATGGGATGACGGAATTTTTCGTTCGCTTGCCTCGGTTTCCGGGGGCGTGAGGATGAAAAGATGACAGGGCTGTAATGTGAATGTAATCGAAATGCAATCCCGGGGGGGTTGAATGGGTTATGAAGAAGATGTTGTCGATCGGGAGTGTGGTGGTGGCATTGGTTGTTTTTTGGGTATCGGGTTTGGAGGCGCAGGAGCGCGGCCGGGGTAAGGGTGGCGGCAAGGGCGGCGGTGGTCCGAGGATCAACAAGCCGCGGATCGAGGACACGGTGCGAGCGAATATTTACGCGGACAATTGGTTTGTGATGTATATCAGCGGGAAGCTGGCGACAGCGGATTCGATTCCCTTTATTCCGCACAACGTGGTGTCTGTAGACTTGCTGCCGGAGTATCCGATGACGATTGCCGTGATGGCGCGGGACAATGCTGATCCGGACACAGGGATGGAGTATGACAGCACGAATATTGGGGACGGTGGTTTTGTGTTGAAGTTTGGGGATGGGACGGTGACGAGCGGAGACTGGAAGGCGAGGAATTTCTTTCATGGCCCGGTAGACGGTGATACGGCGAATCCGAGTGTGCAGTCGGAGGCGATTCCGCGGGACTGGTATGCGACTGATTTTGACGACAGCGAATGGGCGAATGCGGTGGAGTATACGGAAGAGGCGGTGGGTCCGAAGCAGCCCTATTACGATCATGATTTCGAAGGGGCAAAGTTTATCTGGAGTGAAGACCTGGCCTTGGATAACACGGTGATTTTTCGAACTCGAGTGGAGGGACCGCCGAACGGGGGGGCGTTGCCGCCGGATTGGCCGCGAGGCCATATAGTGCCGTCGGCGACGGTGGCTCCGGCGGTGAAGGATGCCTCGCTAGAGGGGGCGACGGAAACGAGCGGGGTGGAAGCGATTGCGAGCGGGGCGACCGCGCGTTTGGCGGCGACATCGGGATCGAAGTGGGCGGGGGCGCCGGTGGCGGCGCGAGTGTTTCAGCGGTTCGAGGACGACCTGAAGATCGATTGGGATGAGGAATATGTTTACGTGGAAGGGGGGTCATTGCCGGATCATGAGATGATGGTGGGAATTACCGCGTGGAATCAGCAGGTACCGTTACCGCAGGATTTTACGGGGGAGAATCGGTGGAAGCTTACGCTGCACCCGGAGCGGGCGGCGGAACCGGTGTCGGGGAAGGAGAGTTTGTTCAAAGGGGCGATTGCGGTGGCGGCGAACGGGGTGCCGATTTTCAATCCGATCAAGCAGGACGGGCGGACGGATACGAATTTGGCGGGAGAGCTGGATGAGTATGGAGGGCACGCGGGGCGAGGCGATGATTATCACTATCATTTGCCGCCGACATTTTTGAATGAGGAGTTTGGGGACGAGTTGCCGATTGGGTATGCGATGGACGGGTATGCGTTGTATGGGTTCAATGAGCCGGACGGGGAGCGGGCGGAGAAATTGGATGAGTTGAATGGGCACGAGCACGGGGTGTTGGGGTATCATTATCATGCGACGGAGGGGTATCCGTATTTGAATGGGGGGTTTCGGGGGAAGGTGGCGCTGCGTGAGGGGCAGGTTGCGGAGCAGCCGCGGACGCGCGGGGTGCGACCGTATACGCGGCCTTTGCGCGGGGCAGAGATTACGGGATACGAGAAGGTGGGCGAGAATGCGTATCGTTTGGAGTATGAAGTGGGCGGGGGCATGCGGGCGATTGAGTATGCGGTGAGAGAGGATGGGAGCGTGGCGTTTGAGTTTATTGATGAGGGACGCGAGGCGGTGTCGGAGGTTTACTCGGGGCGTGGCGGTGGGGGCGGAGCAAGAGGGGAGCGGCGTGGTCCGGGCGGGGGTGGGAAGGGAAGGCCGCCCCGATGAGAGTGGCAGAGAAACCGGGAGAAAGATTGAGAGTTGCGGCATGATGAAAACGATAATGGAAGCGAAACGGGGGAGCTTTTGCGCGATTCTTTTACTTTGCGCTCTCCTCTTTACGCCGGCGGTTGCTGAGGGGCAGAAGAAGCAGGGGAAACAGGCAAAGGAGCGAGACGAGTGGACTGCGGAAGAATACAGTGGGCTTCGTGGCGAGAAGGAGTTGCGAACCGCCTTGGCCTCGAAGGGTTTTACGTGGATTACGGGATCGCCGGCGGACAACGAGAAGCTTTCGATTGGAAAGAATGCTCAGTTCTTTGGGTTTGTCGCGCTTCGCTATGAAAGTGGGCGGGCCGCGAGCCGTGGAACGTTGGGCCGGGCGTTTTATGCGATTGCGAGCGAGGAGCAGCGCGCGCTTGTGGCGCGTGCGGTTTTGGCCCAGAAAGAGGAGCTGGCAGAGTGGTGGAGGGCTCGCGAGGGGATACTGACCCTTCTCGAGAATCATCTATACACCGGGGAAGCCATTGACCGGGAGCGTCTCGGGGCAATGGGTGCGCATTTTTCCCTGTTGGGCGCGAGGGTAGCGATTCATGAGGCGCGTGCCTTTGCCGCCCTGGAGGATTCGCTCACGGAAGACCAGCTGGAGAGGATCGCTTCGTGGCGAGCGGATGCGGAATCTGCCGGCAACGTGGGGCGCGGGATTCGGGTGCAGGCGACCGGTCTGAATCGGGAGGATGCCAAGCAGCTGGAGGATCTCTTTGCGAAGGCTTTTTCCTGGCTGACGGGAACGCCTGAAGACAACGAAGTCATTCCGATTGGGCAGCCGGCTCAGTTCTTTGGCTTTGTTTCGATCCGACACAAGAGTGGGCATGCTGCGAACCGGGGAAAGATTGCGAAGGATTTTTTCGCGGTGCTCACGGACGAGCAGCGGGAGATTATTTTCGATGCGGTTGAGGCGGAGGAGGCGGTGGTTCGCGAATTCCTGGAGGTTCGGCATGAGTTCCTGAATGAATTGGCGAGCTTGCGGAGGGCGTCCTCCGCGTTCCAGGAGAGGACGGCGCATCATCTTGCGGAAGAGATGGGGCGTCTCGAAGTGGAGGCAGCGCGAATCGAGGCCGAGGCCTATACGCGAATTCGGGCGTCGATGACCGAGGAACAACTGGCTGACGCCATGAGCATCCGGGGCCAATATGTCATTGATGAAACGCAGGTCGCTGCGCTTGATCTCAAGGAACGCGGCGCCGTTCTCTCGGTGCTCTGTTCCGGATGCCACGGGCTGCCGGGACAACATCGCGAGGGCTTGCCGGCTCCGAGTCTCGATGGGATTTGGGGTCGGCCGATTGCCTCGGGAGGGGAGTTTGAATATTCGGCGGCCCTTTTGCGGGTTCGCGGTGAGGGGGGCGGGAAGTGGACCGAGGAGTTGATGGATCGTTTTCTTGCGGGACCGAAGCGATTTGCTCCGGGAACAAAAATGGAGTTTCAGGGTCTCTTGAACCCGGAAGACCGGAAGGCTATTATCGAACACATGAAGGCATCGCGATGAAGAAGTGGTTTTTTTTGATAGTATTGTGGGTGGTAGTCACTCTCGGCGTGGCTGGTGGCGCGCAGCCGAATTTTTTGTTTTTGTTATCGGACGACCAGGATTGGACGGGGTTGTCGGTGGCGATGCATCCCGAGTATGCGGGGTCGCGGAGCGCGTTTATTGAGACGCCGAACCTTGAGCGATTGGCGGAGGAAGGGATGCGGTTCAGTGCGGCCTATTCGCCGTCGTCGGTGTGTTCGGCGACGCGGATCAGCTTGCAGACGGGGCAGAATCCGGCGCGATTGCGGTGGACAAAGGCGGCGCCGGTATTGGGGGCGTCGGCGAGGTTAAAATTGATTCCGCCGGCGAGCCGGAAGGGGATTTTGACTGATGAGGTGACCTTGGGGGAGGTATTGCGGGAGGCGGGGTATGCGACGGCGCACTTTGGGAAGTGGCATTTGGGCGGGGGTGGTCCGGAGCAGCACGGCTATGATGAGAGTGACGGGAACACGGGGAACGGGGATGCGGCGCCGCACAGGGGGGACAATCCGGTGGATATTTTCGGGATGAACGAGCGGGCGGTGGCGTTTATGGGCGAGGCGAAGGAGGCGGGGAAACCGTTTTTTGTGCAGATGTCGTATCACGCGTTGCATTATCCGGAGAATGCGAGTCCGGAGGCGGTGGCGAAGTATCAGGCGAAGGGCGGGAGCGGGGGCCGGGGTGGGGGGCGGGATGTGGGGAAGGCGGCGATTTCCGATGATTTGGATCGTGGGGTGGGGGAGTTGATGGAGGCCTTGGATGAGATGGATTTGGCGGAGAACACTTATGTGATCTACATGTCGGACAACGGGGGTGGTGGGCCGGCGCCGGGGAGTCGGCGTCCCGGCCGGGATGGTGATGCGGGGCGGCCGCTGGTGGGCGGGAAGGGATCGGTTTGGGAAGGGGGGATTCGGGTCCCGTTGATTATTCGCGGGCCGGGTGTGGAGGGGGACTCGTGGAGCCATGAGCGGGTGGTGGGTTTTGATTTGTTTCCGACCTTGTGTGTATTGGCGGGTGCGGAAGGCGAGATGCCGGAGGGATTGGAGGGGGGTGATTTTTCGCATTTGTTGCGTGGGGAGGAGCGGGAGGTGGAGCGGGCGCGGGAGGAGTTGGTGTTTCATTTTCCGCATTACCAAGGGTACGCGCCGCATTCGGCGGTATTGGTCGGGGATCACAAATTGCTCAAGTTTTATGAGACGGGCGAGACGCGTTTGTTTGATTTGATTGAAGATATTGGTGAGGGGCATGATTTGTCGGCGGAAATGCCGGAGCGGGCGGCTGAATTGGAGGGGTTATTGGACGGGTATTTGGCGGCGGTGGACGCGTTGTTGCCGAAGGAGAATCCGCAGCATGTGCCGGGGACATGGAAGCAGAGGTCTGGATCGAAGCGCGCAATGCTGCCGTTATGACCCTGCTCTATGGTTGCGGTCTCAGGATCTCCGAAGCCTTGTCACTTACCGGCAAAATGGCGCCCCGGAACGGGAGCAAAACGCTCCGGATCTGCGGGAAAGGGGGGAAAGAGCGCATTGTGCCGATCCTGCCTGCAGTTTGCGAGGCCGTCGAAATCTATCTGAAGCTCTGCCCGTATGTGATTACACCGGACGGACCGCTGTTTTTTGGCGCACACGGCGG